>DAIMZS010000257.1:2459-5015 GCA_036733825.1 Rudaea sp. | reverse complement strand
CGCAACGCTCGCTCGGCGGCTGCCGCTATCACGTCGCGCATCCGGGCGGACGCAGTCACGACACCTTCCCGGTCAACGCGTTCGAAGCCGAAAGCCGCCGCCTCGCACGTTTCGACCGCTACGGCCACACGCCGGGCTCCGTCCATGCCGAGGCGCCGACGTCGGGCGTCGACTTCCCGTTCACGCTCGATCTGCGCAACGGCTAGGACAACTCGCCGCGACACTTCGACTTTGGCTACACTTGCACGCTGTAACCGAAAAGTCACGATGGTGCCGCGGGGCGAGGACACGAGCTGGAACCGATGACCGAGTTGATCGACCACACCGTGCCCAGCCTGCTCAACGCCTACCGCCGCGATCCGCATCACTATCACGAGCTGCTCGATGCGCACGGCAAGGTGCGCGCCTCGTGGCGGCGCATGCTCGAGCTGGTCGAGAAGGCCGATCCCGAACAGATGCGCACGCGTGCGGACTTCATCGAACGGCAGATCCGCGAGAACGGCGTCACTTACAACGTCTACGCCGACGCCAAAGGCACCGACCGGCCGTGGGAACTCGACCTGCTGCCGCAGATTATCGACTCCGCCGAATGGGCCGCCGTCGCCACCGGCGTGGCGCAGCGCGCCGCCGTGCTCGACGCGACGCTCGCCGACCTGTACGGACCACAGACCCTGCTCGCCGAGGGCCTGCTGCCGCCCGAACTCGTCTTCGGCCACGAGAATTTCCTCTGGCCATGCCAAGGCATCGCGCCACCCTCCGGTATATTTCTCCACATTTACGCCGTCGACCTCGCGCGCGCGCCGGACGGCGCGTGGTGGGTGGTCGCCGACCGCACTCAGGCGCCGTCGGGCATGGGCTACGCGATCGAGAACCGGCAGATCATCTCGCGCGCCTACTCCGACCTCTTCCACGACATGCGCGTGCGCGACCTGTCCGGCGCGCTGCGCGCACTGCAGTCCACGCTGCAGAACGCCGCACCGGTCGATCCGGGCGAGACGCCGCTCGCCGTGCTGCTGACGCCGGGGCGCTACAACGAAACCTATTTCGAGCACGTCTACCTCGCGCGCGCGCTCGGTGTGCCGCTGGTCGAGGGTTACGATCTCACCGTGCGCGCCGACACGGTCTACATGAAGACGCTCGGCGGCTTGAAACGCGTGCACGCGATTCTGCGCCGCGTCGACGACGACTACTGCGATCCGCTCGAACTGCGCGGCGAATCCGCGCTCGGCGTGCCCGGCCTCGCCGCCGCCGCACGCGCAGGCCGTGTGCTCGTCGCCAACGCGCTCGGCGCGGGCGTGCTCGAGTCGCCGGGCCTGCTCGGATTCTTCCCGAGGATCTGCGAGCGTCTGCGCGGCGAGCCGCTGGCACTGCCGTCGGTCGCAACCTGGTGGTGCGGCGAAGCGCCGGTGCGTAAAGACGCGCTCGCCGAACTCGACCGTCTCGTGGTCAAGCCGGCCTTTCCTTCGCGCCGCACCGAAGCATTGTTCGGACCGAGCCTGCCGCGCAGCAAGCTCGCCGAGCTGCGCACGCGCATCGAAGCCGAACCCATGGCCTGGGTCGCGCAGGAACTCGTGGACCTTTCGCAGGCGCCGGTCTGGCAGCGCAGCGCGACGCAGGCGCATATCGTGCCGCGCGCGGTGAGCATGCGCGTGTTCGCGGTCGCGACCGGCAAGGGCCAGTACACGGTGATGCCCGGTGCGCTTTCACGCGTCGCCACCAAGGCGGCGGCGCGCATCGTCTCGATGCAGCGCGGCGGCGGCAGCAAGGACACCTGGGTGCTCGCCGACGGCGAAGCGCCGATCGACACGCTGCGCCGGCGCGAACTGCGCGCCGCCGACATCGTGCGCCGCGACGATTTCCTGCCTTCGCGTCTGATCGAAAACCTGTACTGGGTCGGCCGCTACTCCGAACGCAGCGACAACTACACGCGCCTGCTGCGCATCGTGCTGTCGCGCTACATCGACGCGAGCGCGGCGAGCACCGCGGCGTTCGAAGTCGCGCTCGCCGCCTGCCGGCAAGTGCGGCTGATCGATGGCGCGGCGAAGTCGACGCGCGAGGCACTGATCGACGCGCTGACCGACCCCGCCGCGCCGTACAGCCTCGCCAGCGTGCTGAGCCATCTGCTCTGGTCCGCAGGCCAGGTGCGCGGACGCCTGTCGAGCGAAAACTGGCGCGGCCTGCTCGAAGTGCAGCACGAGGCGCGCGCACTCGACCGCGCGCAGCTCGATTTCGGCAACGTACTCGAATTGCTCAATCGTTTGCTGATGGAAGTGTCTGCGCTGTCCGGCTTCGCCCTCGACGACATGACGCGCGACGACGGCTGGCGGTTTCTAATGATCGGCCGGCGTTTGGAGCGCCTGCAATTTCTCGCCGACGTCATCGCCTGCGCCCTCGCGCACTCGCGCGCGCCCGACACGGCGACGCTGGAATGGCTGCTCGAGCTCGCCGACTCGACGATCACCTACCGCATGCGTTATCTGTCGGCACCGCAGCTCATTCCCGTGCTCGATCTGATCGTCTGCGATCCGGCCAACCCGCACGCGCTGCGCTTCCAGG
>DAIMZS010000257.1:0-2359 GCA_036733825.1 Rudaea sp. | reverse complement strand
GTGCTCGATCTGATCGTCTGCGATCCGGCCAACCCGCACGCGCTGCGCTTCCAGGTGCACGAACTGCGCGCGCATCTGCAGGCGGTCGACGATGCGTTCGGCAGCGCCAGCGCCGGCGAATTCGCCGAACTCGAAGCGCGGCTCGACGAATGCGATTTGTCCGCGCTCGAGCCGGCGCTGTTCGGTGAGACCGGCCGGCTCGACGCGGTCGCCGGCTTCGCCGCGCTGCTCGCCGACGTCGCATTGCGTGCGCGCCAGGCCGCCGACGCCATCTCCTTCCAGCATTTCGCGCACGTGGCCGCGGCGCATGCCACGCTGTCGGCTTAATAACTTCGTTCGCCCTGAGCGTAGCGCCAAAGGCGCGAAGTCGAAGGGCATCGGACACGCAATTGCTGTGTTTCGACTTCGCGAAGCTGCGCTCCGCTACGCTCAACACGAACGATTTGAAAATTCGGCTTAGGTCCCAAATGATGCGCTACACCGTCCACCACGAAACCGAATACCGCTACGGCAGCGTCGTCTCGGTCTCGCGCCAAGCCTTGCATCTGACGCCGCGGGCGCTGCCGTATCAGCGCTGCCTCGATCATCGCCTGCGCATCGAGCCGGCGCCGACCCATCGCGTCGACGAGAGCGACGCCTTCGGCAATCCGCTGACCCGGCTCGAAATCGATACGCCGCATCGCGAGCTGCTGATCGCCGCGGAGATGGACATCGACGTCGCCCCGCGCGAGGAAACATTCGGCCTCGACGATTCGCCGCCGTGGGAAGACGTCGTCGCCGCGCTCGCTTTCTCCGGCGGGCTTCTTCCCGACGCCGCAACTCTCGACGCCGCGCGCTTCCGCTTCGAGTCGCCCTACATACGCTACGACGATGAAGTCGCCCCCTTTGCGCGCGCCAGCTTCGACCCCGGCAAGCCATTGCTGCGCGGCTGCGCGCACCTGATGCATCGCATCCACCGCGAGTTCCGTTTCGACGCCGACGCCACCCAGGTCGCTACGCCGATTGCCGAGGTGCTGGAAAAACGCCACGGCGTCTGCCAGGACTTCGCCCATCTGATGATCGGCAGTCTGCGCTCGCTCGGCTTGGCCGCGCGCTACGTGTCGGGCTATCTGCTGACCGCGCCGCCGCCCGGCAAGCCGCGCTTGATCGGCGCCGACGCCTCGCATGCCTGGGTGTCGGTGCATTGCCCGCGGCACGGCTGGGTCGATTTCGATCCGACCAACGACATGCGCCCGGACGTCGGCCACATCACCCTCGCCTTCGGCCGCGACTTCGGCGACGTCTCGCCGCTGCGCGGCATCATCCTCGGCGGCGGCGAGCACGAGTTGAGCGTGCGCGTCACGGTGACGCCGGTCGACGGATGAGCGGATTTTCTACATCGCGTCGATGTCGCCGAGCGCGATGATCAGGCGCCGCGCGCGCTTGTCCGGCTTGGTCGGCGGCTTGGCATAACCGGTGCGTTCGAAGCGGCGCCGATCCACCGCTTCCGCACGCGCCGCGCGGCTGGCGTCGGTCTCGCGATACAACGTTTGTGCGACCGCGGCCGAACCGCGCTGGTCGCCGAGCGCGACGACCTCGATCTCGAAACGCTCCTCGCCGCGCGTGATGCGCAAGCGATCGCCCGCGTGCACGGCCTTTGCCGGCTTGCCTGCGGCCTCGTTCAACTCGACCTTGCCGCCCTCGATCGCCTTTTTCGCCAGTGCGCGCGTCTTGAAGAAACGCGCGGCCCATAGCCAGATATCCAGACGAATCGCCGCGGCGATATCGTCATTCGATCGCACGGTCACCGCTCCACCTCACGTTCATTCGGCAGCCATCATTTCTTGCCCAGAATGCGCTTCGCAGCCGACGACCGGGACGTGCTCCGCGCAAATTCCGCAACTCATTCCTGTCCGAACTGCCGTACGGTCAGCCGGATTTCCCACGATTCGAGGCGCATATTCATGCTCAGACGAACCCTGTCCGCCATTGTAGTCGGGTCGATTTCGATCGCAACGTCTCGCGCCGACAGCCCCGCTCAGCCGGATCCCTCACTGGATGTTTACGCCAAGCCGGGCGAATCGATCGACATCGGCTCGGGCCGCCATTTGAACCTGCGCTGCAGCGGCACGGGTTCGCCGACAGTGATCCTCGAAAGCGGCGCGATGGCCGACTCGCTCGCCTGGTTCAAGGTGCAGCCGCAGCTGGCGAAATTCACCCGGGTCTGCGCCTACGACCGCGCCGGCTACGGCTTCAGCGACGGCAGCGACTCCACACGTTACCTCGACGGCAGCGTCGACGACCTGCATGCGCTCGTTCTTTCTGCAAAGATACCTATGCCCGCCGTGTTCGTCGGCCATTCGCTCGGCACCAACATCGT
>DAIMZS010000256.1:3016-5027 GCA_036733825.1 Rudaea sp. | reverse complement strand
CGCTTCCCCTGCGCAGCGGGGGAAGCTGTCGCGAAGCGACTGAAGGGGGCGCTTTCGCAGGCAACAAAACCGAATCCGCTCTAGCGCTTCACCTCTCTGCCGGCAGGTTCGCCGATGACCGGCGTCACACCGCGCAGCTTGGTGTAGCCGAGCACGCCGAAGTAGAACGCGCCGAACGCCATCACAGTCCACGGCTGATCGATCCACAGGCCGCCGCCGCTCAAATGCAGGCCCGCGATCACCTCCGGCGTGAGCCCGAGCGAAGGCAGCGGCAGAAACGCCGTCGCCACCGCGCCGAGGAGATAGATCATCGCGGACATCACCCAGCCGCCGAGCATGCGCTGCATTTTCGTGCCGGTTTCCGCGGGTGAGGTGACGAGCTGCAGGAAGCGGCTGACGAACAGCCAGAGGAATCCCCAGATCGGCCAGGCGCTGTCGAACGCCAGCGAAAAGGCGAGGATGAACACCATGTAGAACGCGGTCAGGCCGGTGAGAAACAGCGCGCGCTTGAGGCGCGAGAGGTCGTCCATGCCGAAAATCGCGGCGGTGAATGCGCCCGAATGCATGACGATGAACTCGATGAGCATCAGCAGCATCAGGTCGCGCACGCGCTGATAGCCGAGCGTGAGCGGACTGATCCAGGCGCAAACGAACATGGCGCAGGTGAGCGCGTCGGGCAGCGCCGCGAACGTGCGCGCGACCAGCGGATCGCGGTCTTGGGCCTGCATGGCGCCTCCCCCGGGCGAAGTCGGGGCAAGGCCCCGCGCGCGCATCTTGGCACAAGCGTGCGCTCGGTGAAATCCCGCGGGTAAAATGTGCAACTCCTTCCTTCACGAACCCAGCAGGAACCGCGCATGGCCATACTCCGCATGACCGAACTCGATCTCAAGGGCAAGCGCGTGCTGATACGCGAAGACCTCAACGTGCCGCTCAAGGACGGCAAGGTCGGCGCGAGCCAGCGTCTGGAAGCCGCGCTGCCGACGATCAAGCTCGCGCGCGACGCGGGCGCGCGTGTGATGGTCATGTCGCACCTCGGCCGGCCGAAGGAAGGCCATTTCAGCGAACACGAATCGCTCGCGCCGGTCGCCGCCTGGCTCGGCCATGCGCTCGGCAAGCCCGTGCGTCTGCTGCGCGATTATTTGAACGGCGAGACGATCGACGTCGAACCGGGCGAAGTCGTGCTGCTCGAGAACTGCCGGTTCAATGTCGGCGAGGAAAAGGACGACGCCACCCTCGCCGAGCGCTACGCCATGCTCTGCGAGATCTTCGTCATGGACGCGTTCGGCACCGCGCACCGCGCGCAGGCGTCGACGCACGGCGTGATCCGCCGCGCGCACATCGCCTGCGGCGGACCGCTGCTGATGGCCGAGCTCGATGCGCTCGGCAAGGCGCTCGAGCATCCCAAGCGCCCGCTGCTCGCGATCGTCGCCGGCTCGAAAGTGTCGACCAAACTCGAACTGCTGCAGAACCTGATCGGCAAAGTCGACCAGCTCATCGTCGGCGGCGGCATCGCGAACACGTTCATCGCGGCGGCCGGCTACAACGTCGGCAAGTCGCTGTACGAGGCCGACCTGCTCGGCACGGCGAAGAAGATCATGGCCGACGCAAAAGCGCGCGGCGCCGACGTGCCGATCCCCGAAGACGTGGTCGTCGCGCCCGAGTTCAAAGCCGACGCGCCGGCGACGGTGAAGAAAGTGAGCGAGGTCGGCGCGGACGACCTGATCCTCGACATCGGCCCGGCGACCTCGCTGCGCTATGCCGAGCTGATCGAGAAGGCCGGCAGCGTGGTCTGGAACGGCCCGGTCGGCGTGTTCGAGTTCGACGCGTTCGGCAAGGGCACCGAAACGATCGCGCACGCCATCTTCCGCTCGAAGGCGTTCTCGATCGCCGGCGGCGGCGACACGCTCGCGGCGGTCGAGAAGTACGGCGTCGAGGACGGCATCTCCTACATCTCCACCGGCGGCGGCGCCTTCCTCGAATTCCTCGAAGGCAAGGAATTGCCGGCCGTCGC
>DAIMZS010000256.1:0-2916 GCA_036733825.1 Rudaea sp. | reverse complement strand
GACCTCGACGGCACGCTGATCGATTCGGAGATCGGCATCGTCGCCTCGATCGAATACGCGCTGGCCAAGCTCGGTGTGGCCAGTCCCTCGCGTGAGGAACTGCGCGCCTGGATCGGCCCGCCGCTGCGTGCGATGTTTCCGCGCGTGCTCGGCGACGATGTCGAACGTGTCGAACGTGCTGTCGCGCTGTACCGCGAGCGCTTCGGCGAGATCGGTTGGCGCGAGCATGTCGTTTATCCGGGCATCGCCGAGGTGATCCAGACGCTTGCCGAACAAGGCGTCCAACTGGCCGTGGTCACCTCGAAACCCGATCTTTACGCCGGCAAGATCGTCGCCAGCCTGCCGTTCGGCGCGCGTTTCGAGCGGGTTTATGCGGTCGGCGCCAACAGCGGGCACAGCGAAAAGGCCAGTTTGATCGCCCGCGCGCTGGATGAGTTCGGCATCGCGGCGGACGATGCGGCGATGATCGGCGACCGGCATTTCGACATCGAGGGCGCGCTCGCCAACCGCGTGCACGCCGTCGGCGTGCTCTGGGGGTTTGGCGGACGCGAAGAGTTGGCCGCCGCCGGCGCGCACGCGATCGCCGACGCGCCCGAACAGCTGCCCGCGATGCTCGCCGGCCGCGTCGTGACGGCTGCAAGAATTCCGTAACGGCGGATTTGCGATGATGGCGGCTGCAATTCACGGGACCGCATCGTGATTCAACCCGGAACGACCCTCATCGGCTGGCGCGAATGGCTGGCGCTGCCCGATCTCGCCATTCCGGCGATTAAGGCCAAGATCGACACCGGCGCGCGCACTTCGGCGCTGCACGTCGACACGCTCGACGTGGAAGAACGCGGCGGCCGCACATGGTTGCATTTCAGCGTCACCGCCACGGGCGGCAAACACGCGCCTCGCATCGAATGCACAGCGCCTGCAATTGCACGGCGTGCGGTGACCGATTCGGGCGGCCACGCCACGCTGCGCTGGTTCATCCGCACGCGCATCGAGCTGGGCGGCGCGAGCTTCGATGCGGAACTCAACCTGACGAATCGTCGTAACATGCTGTTCCCGATGCTGCTCGGCCGCAGCGCGATCGGTCACCGTTTCGTGATCGACCCGGCTTCGTCCTATCACCACGGCAGGCTGGCATCAAAGAAAAGAAAAACATTCGACACGGATAAACACGGATAAGCACGGATCAAAGCAGATAAAGCTTTCTCCTGTATTGCTCGATCCGCTTTTATCCGTGTTTATCCGTGTCAAAAAGCTCTTTTTTTCGTCCCACACCAACACCCATGAAAATCGCCATCCTGTCGCGCAACGCCAAGCTGTATTCGACGGTCAGCCTCGTCGCCGCCGCGCGCAAGCGCGGGCACCGCGTGCGCGTGCTCGATCCGCTGCGCTGCTACATGCGCATCGAGCCGGGCAAGTTCCTCATGCGCTACAAGAGCCGTCCGCTCAACGGCATCGACGCGGTGATTCCGCGCATCGGCAATTCGATCACGTTCTACGGCACCGCGGTGCTGCGCCAGTTCGAGATGATGGGCGTGTACACGCCGAATTCGTCCGATGCGGTGCTGCGCGCGCGCGACAAGCTGCGCTCGCTGCAGCTGCTCGCGCGCGAGAACATCGGCCTGCCGGCCACGGTGTTCGGCGACAATCCGGACGATACGTCGGACTTGCTCGCGATGCTCGGCGACCCGCCGCACGTGATCAAGCTCAACGAAGGCGCACAGGGGCAGGGCGTGCTGCTTGCCGAGAAGCGCAGCGGTTCGCAAGGCATGATCGAGGCCTTCCGCGGCCTCTACGCGAACTTCCTCGTGCAGGAATACATCAAGGAATCCAAGGGCGCCGACATCCGCTGCTTCGTCGTCGGCGGCAAGGTCGTCGCCGCGATGCAGCGCCAGGCGCGCGACGGCGAGTTCCGCTCGAATCTGCACCGCGGCGGCACGGCGACCATCGCCGAACTCGACGAGCAGGAAGTCGACACCGCGGTGCGCGCCGCGCGCACGATGGGGCTGAACATCGCCGGCGTCGACCTGTTGCGCTCCAAGCGCGGCCCGCTCGTGCTCGAGGTCAATTCCTCGCCCGGGCTGGAGGGCATCGAGGGCACGACGGGCGTCGACATCGCCGGCGAAATCATCGAATACCTCGAACGCCACGTGAAAAAACGCCAGGCGCGCCGGCGCTGAGCCGGCCCGGTTCGCGCGGCGGGGCGGCGAATTAAATTACGAAGCTTTTCGTTGACAACGCCGTGGCGGCGGAACTACGATGGATTACGTAGTTATCTCGTCTGCCAACCATCGGGGGTTTGTCGTGAAAGCATTCGTTCGTCGTTTTGCCATGCTCGGCGTGGCGCAGGTGTTGTGTCTGGGAGCCGCCGCCGCTTCGGACAAGGTCGTGGAAAAGCCGTTCACCGCGGATACGCCGGAGAAATTCGCGCAAACCGCCAGCGAGGTGCGCAAGGAGATGAGCACGGGCGGCCGTTACGAATTTATCAGTCCGAGCGACAAGACGAAAGCCGAGGCGGATATGGAGTCGATGGCGTCGTTACTGCAAAAGTCCGGTTCGGTGGCCGCGATGAATCAGGACCAGAAGGTCCAGCTGTTCAATGCCCAGGAACATCTGAACGGCATTCTTACCCACAGCGACCGCAATCGCCTGATTTGCGAGAACACGGCGCCGACCGGATCCAACCTGCGCCGCCCGACCTGCATGACGGTCGGCGAAATCGAAACCAAGCGCCAGCACGATCAGAAAGGCGTGCAGGATTTGCAGCGCCAGGCCAACCAGAACAATTGCGGGATGAAGCAGGGCGGCGCCTGCCCGACGACGATCGGCGGGCGTAAAGGGGGATAGACCTCGAGGAGGTCGAAGCCTTGGTGGTGTTCCAGTTTGAATTTGCTTTCCGTTCGTGGTGAGGTATCGAAC
>DAIMZS010000255.1:2928-5057 GCA_036733825.1 Rudaea sp. | reverse complement strand
GAGCAGATTCAGCGGATGAAAACCGTGTTGCGCGACGCGCGCGAGATCAGCGCGGAGCCGCCGTACGGTCCGGAAGGCACGTTCAACGATTTCAAGCTCGATTCGGCGTTGCCGGAGCGCATCGATTACATCTTTGTGGGACCGAAGATCGAGGTGCTCACGTACGCCACGCTGACCGATTCGGTCAAGGCGCGCTACCCGTCGGATCATTTGCCGGTGGTGGCGCGGATTCGCTTGCCGTAGCGGCGCGAATTACCCCTTGAGCAACGCGCCCGCGCCGAGAGCGAGCAATTTTTCGGCGACTTCGCGGCCCAGCGCCTCGGGGTCGCCATCGAAGGCCGTCGCGGCCGACGCGCGAATCAGTTGTCCGGTCGCGGCATCGCCGACCAGTCCGTACAGATGTAGGCCGTGCTCAGCCTCGACGCACCACGCGGCGATCGGCACTTCGCAATTGCCTTGCAGATGCCGCGTCATCGCGCGTTCGGCGGCCGTGCAGCGCGCGGCGGCTTCGTCGTGCAGCGGGGCGATCAGCGCGCCGATGCGCTCGTCCTCGGCACGCAGTTCGATGGCGATCGCGCCCTGTGCCGCGGCCGGCAGCCAATCGGGCGGAGCGAGCCGGCTGCGCACGCGCGAGGCGAGGCCGAGCCGTTCCAGCCCCGCGCAGGCGAGCACGATCGCGTCGTAATCGCCGGCGTCGAGTTTGGCCAGGCGCGTGTTGACGTTGCCGCGCAGATCGACAAGCACGAGGTCGGGGCGCAGCGCGCGCAACTGCGCCTGCCGGCGCAGCGAGGACGTGCCGACGACCGCGCCCGCGGGCAGCTCGTCGATGCGCGCGTACTTCACGCTGACGAAACCGTCGGCGGCGTCGGCGCGTTCGAGCACGGCGCCCACCTCGAAGCCGGGTTCGAGCTCCATCGGCATGTCCTTGTAGGAATGCACGGCGATATCCGCACGGCGCTCGGCGAGCGCGACTTCGAGCTCCTTGAGAAACAGACCCTTGCCGCCGATCTGGGCGAGCGGGCGATCGAGGATGCGGTCGCCGCGCGTCGTCATCGGCAGCAGTTCGACGGTCAAATCGGGATGCGCGGCGCGCAGGCGCGCGGCGACATGCTCGGCCTGCCACAGGGCGAGCGCGCTCTGGCGCGTGGCGATTCTCAAAACGTTCATCGGTACCGGCCGCTTCTTTTCGAAAGTGGCGCCAACTTACCCGCCCTTCACGAACTTGCGCAATATAGGCAGGTTGCGCCGGCTCACCTCGAGCTGCTCGTCGCTGTCGATCAAACGGATGAAGACCTGTTCCTCGCTCGTGCGCGACAGCCCGGCGATGCGGCTTTTCGCGACGAGGCAGTTGCGATGGATGCGCACGAAGCGCTCGTCGAATTCGGCTTCGAGCGCTTTCAGCGATTCCTCGACGAGCACCTCGCCGCGCGCATGGCGCACGCGCACGTATTTGTCGTCGGCGACCAGATAGCTGATCTCGGTGACCGGCACCATGACCAAATTGCCGCGCATCCGCGCGCATAGATGCGTGCGCCTCACGGGCTGCGCCGTGGCGGACTGCAGCGCCGCCACGGCCGTGCCGCTGTAGCGCCGCGCGCGGGCGAGCGCGGCTTGCAGGCGCTCCACGCGAATCGGTTTGACGAGGTAGTCGACCGCGTTCGCCTCGAATGCCGCGAGCGCATGTTCGTCGTAGGCCGTGCAGAAGATCACCGCGGGCGCGGGATCGAGTACGGCCAGATGCAGCGCGGCTTCCAGGCCCGTCATCAGCGGCATGTTGATGTCGAGCAGAACCAGGTCGGGGGCGAGCTGCGCGGACATTTCAACCGCGGAGCGGCCGTCGGCCGCCTCGCCGACCACCTCGATGTCCGCCAGCTCCGCGAGGAGGCTCGCCATGCGCGCGCGCGCGGGCGGTTCGTCGTCGACGATAAGGGCCTTCATCGCTCGGGTGTCGTTTCGGGCAAGCGCAATATCACTTGGAAATCCTCGGCGCCTTCGTGCACGTCGAGCGCGCCGCGCCGGCCGAAATGGTACTCGATTCGGCTGCGTGTGTTGGCGAGCGCCATGCCGTTTCGCGGCGGCGCGCGGTTGCCCTCGACCGGGCGCGGATTGGCGATCGTGATCACCACGCC
>DAIMZS010000255.1:0-2828 GCA_036733825.1 Rudaea sp. | reverse complement strand
GGTCGGCAGATCCTCGGCGATATCGATTTCCACCTGCAGGCGCTCGCCGAGACGCAGCTGCTCGATCGCCAGATACCGCTGCGCGAGTTCGAGTTCGGTCGCCAGCGTGGATAGCTTGCCGTCGGCGCCGAGCGCCGCGCGGAACAGATCGGATAGGTCTTCGACCGCGCGTTCCGCAGCGACCGGCTGGGTGCGGATCAGACTCGCGATCGTATTCATGCTGTTGAACAGGAAATGCGGACGGATGCGCGCCTGCAGCGCGTCGAGCCGCGCCTGCGCCTCGGCCTGCACACGCGCGCGCCATTGTTCGATCACATAGAAATAGCGCAGCAGCGCGGCGCCGATCAGCGCGCACAAGGCGACGTTGCGCAGCATGAAGCGCCAGCCGTACTGCGCGGGCAGAGTCAGGTTCAGAGTGAGCAATTGATCGAGGACGAAGACGAGTGCGCTGCCGGCAAGCGTGATCGCCAGCATCATCGCGTAGGCGACGAGCACGCCATGCAGCCGCGGCAGGCGCTGCAGCCAGACGCGTGACTTGCACAGCACGACCACGCAGAGCATGGCGATCCATTGCGCGAACAAGGTCGCCGTGCTGAGCCGCGGCAGCAGCGGCCGGGTTTCGTCGCTCGGCGCGATGAGGATCGCGAGCACGGTGAGCTCCGCCACGATCATCACCGCGACGATCACCGGCAGGCTGCAGAAGTCCGGCAGCCACGGCGGGTTGTAGGTCGGCGATGGATTGGGCTCGGTGCTCACGCGCGCCTCGGCCGCCTCAGCGCAGCCGCGTGCCGAGCCAGTGGCGCAGATCGGCGATTTCCTGCGCGCAGACCTGATGCGCCATCGGATAGCTGTGCCACTCGACCGCATAGCCCAGCGCCTGCAGATGTTCGCGGCTCATCGCGCCGAGCGCCTGCGGCACGATCGGGTCGCTGCTGCCGTGCGCCTGGAAAATCGGAATCGTGCGATTCGCCGCGCTCGCTTCCGCCTGCGTCTTTTCGGCCAGCGGCAGATAGGTGGACAGCGCGACAATGCCGCCGAGTTTTTGCGCGTGGCGCAGGCCGCCGGCGAGCACGATCGCGCCGCCCTGCGAGAAGCCGGCGAGGAGGATGTTTTCGCTCGGCACGCCGCGCGCCTGTTCGCGCGCGATCAGTTCGTCGAGCTGGGTGATCGACGCGCGAATGCCAGCTTCGTCCTGTTTCTGCGCGATTTCCATGCCGGCGATGTCGTACCACGCGCGCATCGGCATGCCGCCGTTGACCGTCACCGGCCGCACCGGCGCGTGCGGGAAGACGAAGCGCAGCGCCGGCCAGGCGCGGTCGACGAGCTCGGGCACGATCGGCTCGAAATCGTGGCCGTCGGCGCCGAGGCCGTGCAGCCAGATCACGGCATGTTTAGGGTGCGCAGCGGTTTCGATTTCGACGGTGGGGAGGGACATGGAGTGGGAATTGGGATGGAATGGGACCGACGCAGAGCATAGAAGCATCGTCATTCCGGCGAAAGCCGGAATCCATCTTGATCTTGCTTCTCGAACGTCAAAAGCAAAAATGGATTCCGGCTTCCGCCGGAATGACGGGCAGGGCAGGGATAGGCGTGACTTCCGGCCGCTGGCGAACACGGCGGCCTCGGCTATCCTGCGCGTTTCGCCCGCAACCAGGGGTTCCTCGCATGCCACGCCGTCTGCTCAGCGTCATCACCGCTTCGCTCGTTTTCGCCTCCGCCGCGGCACAGGCCGATCCCGCCGCCACCGCGGCGCCCGCGCTGACGCTGGAAACCATCATGGCCGACCCGGCCTGGATCGCCGCGGCCCCGCAGCAGCCGTACTGGTCGGCGGACGGCCGCGCCGTGTACTACTCGGCCAAGCGTAAGGATTCGGCGATCGTCGACTTGCACCGTATCGATCTCGCCGGCGGCAAGGACAGCGTCGTCGACGGCGCGGCGATGGCGACGAGCGACGGCGTCGACGCCGTCTACGATCTCGCCGGCACGCGCGCGGCGTTCGCACGCAACGGCGACATCTTCGTGCGCGACCTGCGCAACGGCGCGCTCAGCCAGATCACGCGCACGACGGACAAGGAATCGGCGCCGCAGTTTTCCGGCGACGGACGCACGCTGAGTTTCCGCGCCGGCAACGACTGGTTCGTGCATGATCTCGCCAGCCACGTGACCGCGCCGGCCGCCGTGATCCGGGCCGAAAAGGACCCCGATGCCAAGCCGGCCGACGACGACCTGCGCGATTTCCAGCTGCGCACGTTCTCCACGCTCTCCAAACTCAAGAACGACAAGGACACCCGCCGCACGCATGCCGAAGAGCTGCGCAGCACCGATCCGACGCGCGCCGCCGCGCCGTTCTGGCTCGGCGACGAGGTGAAGGTGCTCGATACGGAATTGTCGCCCGACGCGCGCTGGATGCTCGTCGTCACGACGGCGAAGAAGCATGACGAGGGCCGCCGCGGCGAGTTGACGCGCTACGTGACCGAGTCGGGCTACGAGGAATTCGAGAAGGAACGTGTCCGTGTCGGACGCAACGCGCCGGCGCCGCAGTCGCTGCAGCTGCTCGATCTGGCCGCGCACAAGGCGTATCCGCTCGCGCTCGATGCGCTGCCGGGCATCCACGACGATCCGCTCAAGAGCGTACGCGAGGAGAACGCCAAAGCCGTGGGCGCGGACAAGTCCGCCGCGGAGAAGAAAGAAAAGACGCCGGACAAGCCCAAGCAGCGTGCGCTGCGCATCGTCTCTAGCGCCGAGGACGGCGGTGGCGGCGGCATCGTCTGGAGCCGCGACGGCCAGATGCTGGCGATCCAGCTGCGCGCGATCGACAACAAGGACCG
>DAIMZS010000254.1:0-5060 GCA_036733825.1 Rudaea sp. | reverse complement strand
GGCTGGATGGGCGACGACTGGTTCCATTACGGTGCGTTCCGGCAGACGAATTTCGACTACATCTCCGGCCAGACCACCGCGCGCGGCGAGGGCAAGAAGATCGTGCGCGAAGGCTTCGACGACTTCGAGAATTTCCTGCGCGCCGGTTCCGCCGGCGATTTTGCGCGCGCTGCGGGTCTCGACCAGCTCGGCTTCTGGCGCAAGATCTCCGAGCATCCGGCCTACGACGGTTTCTGGAGCGGGCAGGCGCTCGACAAGGTCATGGCGGCCACGCCGCTCAAGGTGCCGACCATGTGGCTGCAAGGCCTGTGGGACCAGGAAGACATGTGGGGCGCGATCCATTGCTATCCGGCGATGGAGTCGAAGGACACGAACAACGACAAGAATTTCCTCGTCATGGGGCCGTGGCGGCACAGCCAGGTCAACTACGACGGCACCTCGCTCGGCCCGCTGCGGTGGGACGGCGACACGGCGCTGCAGTTCCGCCGCGATGTGCTCAAACCGTTCTTCGACCAGTACCTCGTCGACGGCGCGCCGAAAGTCGATACGCCGCCGGTATACATCTACAACACCGGCGAGAATCACTGGGACCGCTACAGTTCGTGGCCGCTGAGCTGCGCGGAGGGCTGCGCCGCGAAGCCCAAGCCGCTGTATCTGACAGCGAAGCAGGGCCTGTCGTTCGACGCGCCCGGCGCGGACGCGAACGCCTACGACGAGTACGTTTCCGACCCGGCCAAACCCGTGCCGTACCAGCCGCGGCCGGTGCATTTCGCCGACCACGACGCGTGGACACGCTGGCTCGTCGTCGACCAGCGTTTCGTCGACGGCCGCCCCGACGTGCTGACGTACGTGAGCGAACCGCTGAAGGAATCGCTGCACATCGGCGGCGCACCGCAGGTCAATCTCGTCGCATCGACGAGCGGCACCGACAGCGATTGGGTGGTCAAGCTGATCGATGTGTATCCCGATACGGTGCCGTCGCGTCCCGACATGAGCGGCTATGAGCTCGGCGTCTCCATGGACATCTTCCGCGGCCGCTATCGCACGAGCTTCGAGAAGCCGGCGCCGATCGCGGCGAACCAGCCGCTGGTATACAAATTTGGCCTGCCGACCGCGAACCACGTGTTCGAGCCGGGGCACCGCATCATGGTGCAGGTCCAGTCGAGCTGGTTCCCGCTTTACGACCGCAACCCGCAGACCTTCGTGCCGAATGTCTTCTTCGCCAAGCCGGCCGACTACCAGAAGGCGACACAGCGCGTGTACCGCGGCGGCGCGAACGCCAGCTTCATCGAGCTGCCGGTGGTGCCGGCGGCAAAGTAGCCGCCGCCGGGAATTCCTACATACCACGCCGATCCGCGCCGACAGGCAGCCCGGGTCGGCATGGTATCCTTGCGTCATTCACGGCGCCGGTTTTGGAGGAAAAGACAACATGGCACGCGGCATCAATAAAGTCATTCTGGTGGGTAATCTCGGCGCCGATCCGGAGACGCGCTACACGCCGTCAGGCACGGCCATCACCTCGATCCGCATCGCCACCAGCGAATCCTGGAAGGACAAGCAAACCGGCGAGCAGCAGGAACGTACCGAATGGCACCGGGTCGATTTCTTCGGCCGTCTCGCCGAAATCGCCGGCGAATACCTGAAGAAGGGCCGTCAGGTCTACGTCGAAGGCCGGCTGCGTACCGACGAATACGAAAAGGACGGCGTCAAACGCTACTCCACCAAAATCGTCGCCGACGAAATGCAGATGCTCGGCGGCCGCGAGGGCGGCGGTGAAGGCGGCGGCGGTTACGGCGGAGGAGGTGGTGGCGGCGGCTACGGCGGTGGCGGCGGTCAGCGCGAGCGCGGCCCGGCCCGCGGCCCGCAGTCCGCTCCGGCGCCGCGCAGCGCGCCGTCGCCGATGCCGTCCGACAATTTCGACGACGACGAAATTCCGTTCTGACGCGCGGCCCGGGCTGACAACAGAGAACTCGCACCCGTGCGCACCGCGTCGTGGGGGTGTGGAATTCTCGGCGCTCCGTATTTCGAACGGCAAGTTTTGAATTGGGGGCAGGAATGAAAACCAAGATTCTTCTCGTGGCCGCCGTTTTGTTCGGCGCGCTGTTGTCCGGTTGCGCGGCCAATCGAACGGCTATGTCCGATTCGGCGATCATCATCCCCGCCGGCAGGGAACCCGCATACGACAGCTACCACTACGCGCCCGCGGTGCGGATCGGCGAGATGGTCATCGTTTCGGGCATTCCTGCGGCAAAGGGAAACACTTACGAAGAGCGCATCCGCTGGATGTTCGATCGGTTGAAGCTGACCCTCGAGGCAGCGGGCGCGTCGATCGACGACGTCGTCGAGATCAATACTTTCCATCGCGAACCGAAGGACACCGCGGCGTTCAATGACGAGTTCAAGCGCTTCCTCGTGGTGCACGACGAATATTTCCACGGAACGTATCCCGCGTGGACCGCCGTGGGCACGACAGCATTGCTGACCGAAGGGGCTCCGGTGGAAATGCGTGCCGTGGCGGTCATCGGTTACGGCAAGCATCGGCGCATCGTTCGCGCAGCGAGGCCCGGAACCTAGAACGCCGTCGTGTCTGTCGATGCATCGACCATGATCGGCCCGCTGGCCTTGCCGCGCCTTCGTCGGGCGGCGACATTTCTCGCCCGAGAATTGGGGCCGTCGCCGTTGATCCGCGTGGATGGCTGGCGAGCTTCGCATGCGGGAAACCCGATCCTTGTGAAGGCGGAATGCCTGATGCCGACGGGGTCGTTCAAGATCCGCGGCGCAACATGGCGGATATCATTACTCACGGCCGAAGAGCATCGACATGGCGTGATCGCGTATTCGACCGGAAATCACGCACAGGCGGTTGCCAAAGCCGCCGCCGATGCGGGCATCAGAGCGAGGATCGTGATGTCGCCCGACGTACCGGCCGCCAAGATCGAAGCCACGCGGCGATGGGGCGCCGAGGTGCGGATGGCCGATCCCTCATCCGAGGCGCGGCGCGCGTTCGCCGAACAGTGGGCCAAAGAAAGCGGCGGTGTGCTCATACCTCCCTACGACGATTTTCGCGTCATGGAAGGCCAAGCATCCGTCGGACTCGAACTGCTCGCGCAAATGAAGGATACGCCGCCAAGCGCTGTCTTCGTTCCGGTCGGAGGCGGAGGGCTGCTCGCCGGCGTTGCTGCCGCCATCAAGCAAACGGCGCCGTCCGTGCGCGTCATCGGTGTCGAGCCCGAACTGGAAAACGATGCCCATCGTTCGTTCCATCTGGGGCAGCGCGTATCGCTTACTGCTCCCAGCGACAGCATTGCCGATGCGATCAAGGTTCAGTGCCTTGGCGAGCTGACCTATCCCTTGATCCGCAAATACGTCGATGACATCGTCACGGTCGGCGAATCCGACATCGCGCGCGCCAGCCTGCGATTTTTCGAAGAGGCGCATTTGGTGGTGGAACCGAGCGGCGCGCTGCCGCTCGCGGCGGCGCTTCAATATAGAGCAACGTCCGATGCACCGGTGGTCGTTTTGGCCTCCGGCGGAAATATGACCCTCGAAAGGCTGAACTTGCTTCGCGAGGGATCGAACGTCTGAAATGTTCCGACGCAGGTTCGGAATGGCGGCGTAAGGACAGGGCGCAGCGGCAGAGTCGCTGCCGCTGCGCCGCCGCGAAGCTGCGCGGCTACTGAATGAGCCAAGCGTAGCAGTCGCCGTTTTCCATGTTGGCGCAGTCGCTCGCGTTCGGAGGCAGGGATTCGCTGCCGGCCACGTGAGCGCCCGCTTGCAGGTCCGGGATGATCTGCTGCTCGATCAGCGTGCAATCCACCTTCGCGCACGACAGGGCTGTCGTCAGTCCCGGAGGCAGATGATCGGTGCGCGTGCTGCGCACTCCCTTCGTTTGGAAAGTCACCACGTTCGGCGCGCAGCTCCACCGGATCACGGTGTTGTTTTCGATTTGTTGATAGCACAGATCTCCTTCGATGCCGGCGCGGTTGGAGCACAGCGTGGTGTCCATGCGCCAGTAGATGCTCGTCGTTCCTGATGCCTTGCGCGGGTTGGCCGTATTGCAGGTGAGGATGGATTGACCCACGACGTTGCCGGCGGCGTCGAAATAGGCGTAGCTGTCGGCAAACAGCCAGGCCGCCGAGGCTTTCTGCGAAACGATTGCGAGGAAGAGCCCCATCGCGAGGCAGAGGATCTGTTGCGTTTTCATCTGTCCATTTCCTTTAAGGTGGGAACGCCGGATGCTCGGCGAAGTCGATTCCTCCCGAGGTTCGAATCGACTCATGGACACTAGTCGCTGCGTGATTCCGCACAACCCGCAAACGGTAATGTTTGGGTAACGGCGACGGTCGGTTGCCTGGCCCGAGCAAATTTCCGCGACCGCGTTCCCGGTTTGTTCCGGATCCGGAGCGGAGCGTCTCGGCAAAGCGGCGGGCTACGGCGCGCCGCTCGAGCGGGCCTTCCTTGGCCCGGAATAGTCCTTGATCTCAGCGGCGATATCGACGCAGCGTCTCGATGCCGACACCGAGCACGATCATTCCCAGCAGCACCAAAGCCCAGCCCGGCAGCATCGGCGTCGGCACCAGCTCGCCGCCGCTGACCGGACCCGGCTGCGCCAAGGTGTCGCTGTTGGTGATCGTGCAGGTCGTACTCGCGCCGTTGGCCAAACTGATCCGACCGTCGCTGACCGTTACGCCGTTGGTGCACGTCCACGCACTCGCCGCGTAGCCTGGCGGGCCGTCGGATTCGCTCAGCAGGTAGCTTCCCGCCGGCACCGCGGCTTGCGTCACGGCCGCTGCGCCGGTCGTGCCGCTGATCGCGATGGGACCGGCGGCATGCAATGTCCAACTGGTCGGCGTCGCGCTGCCGCCTTTCACGTTGGCGACGTGCTTGACCAGCGTCAGCAGCGCCGGCTGATCGGTGTAGACGATCGTACAGACCGTGGCGGCGCCGCTGCCCAGAACGATTTGAGCGTTCGTCACGACGACGTCGTTCGTGCATGTCCACGCACCTGCCGCGTAGCCCGGCGGACCGCCCGATCCGCTCAACGCATAGGCGCCGGCCGG
>DAIMZS010000253.1:0-5062 GCA_036733825.1 Rudaea sp. | reverse complement strand
GCCGAATTCGACGCGAAAGGCGAATTTCCGCTCGAGAACATCCGCGAGATGGGCCAGCTCGGCTTGATGGGCATCGAGGTGCCGGTCGAATACGGCGGCGCGGGCATGGATTCGATTTCCTACGCGCTGGCGATGATCGAGATCGCCGCGGCCGATTGCGCGCACTCGACGATCATGTCGGTGAACAACACGCTCTACTGCAATGGCCTGCTCAAGTTCGGCACCGAGGAGCAGAAGCAGAAGTATGTGCGCCCGATCGCGTCGGGCGAAGCGATCGGCGCGTTTGCGCTGACCGAACCGCAATCTGGTTCCGATGCGACCGCGATGAAACTGCGCGCAGTCAAGCAGGCCGACGGCAGCTTCGTCGTCAACGGCAAGAAAAGTTGGATCACGTCCGGCCCGGTGGCGAAATACATCTTGCTGTTCGCGATGACTGATCCGGCGAAAGGGCCCAAGGGCATCAGCGCATTCGCCATCGACACCGCGCGCGAGGGCTTCCATCGCGGCAAGACCGAACCCAAGCTCGGCATTCGCGCTTCGGCGACCTGCGAAATCGAGTTCACCGACTACCGCGTGCCGGCCGAAGACTTGATCGGCAAAGAAGGCGAGGGCTTCAAGATCGCGATGGGCGTGCTCGACGCCGGCCGCATCGGCATTGCCTCGCAGGCCGTCGGCCTGTCGCGCGCGGCGTACGAGGCGACGATCGCGTATTCGAAGGACCGCAAAGCGTTCGGCCAATCGATCGGCAGCTTCCAGATGATTCAGCAGAAAATCGCCGACATGAAATGCCGGCTCGATGCCTCGCATCTGCTCGTGCTGCGCGCTGCGTGGGCGAAGCAGCAGGCCGACAAAACCGGCGGCAAATTCTCGACCGAGGCCGCGGTGGCCAAGCTCACCGCATCCGAATCGGCAATGTGGATCACCCACCAAGCCGTGCAGATCCACGGCGGCATGGGCTATTCGAAGGAAATGCCGCTCGAACGTTATTTCCGTGATGCAAAGATTACGGAAATTTACGAAGGCACCAGCGAAATCCAGCGCATGGTGATTGCGCGCAACGAAACCGGGTTGCGTTGAATTCCAAGCAGTGCAGTATGGCGTCGGGATCGAACGTTCCGGCGCTTCTTGCCTGCAGTGAAGAGTTCGATATTGCGTGTTCGGCTGATTTCGCCAGTCACGGAAAATTTCCATGAGCGCAGCGAAGCTGAAAACCCGGATAAAGTGCCTGCATTCTTCAGTTCTTGCCGAGAAAGGATTTGTATTGGATCGAGCGCGCATTCCCGAGCGCAGGCTCAGTGGGTTGCGTCAAGGCATCGAATTCCAACCAGGCACGGGGCACCTCGCGGGAAAGTTCACGTTGAACGTCTACTGGAGTTTTCTGGACTCTTTGGACGACGGCAACGCCATGTCCGCTTCAAAGCGTGTCGGGGATCTGGCGGGCGGTACGGATAGCTGGTTCTCGCAAGAGGACGACGCCATCGATTCCGCTTTTCAGGCCGTCGAAAGATTGATGAATCAGCGGATTCTGCCGTATCTGGACCGCTACGACACCCTTTCTAAAATCGTCGATGCTTGCAGCTCCGGAGAGCTGTCGGAAATAGACGCTTTTGGCGTAGACGTCGGTTGGCGCCGCTTCTACCAGGGATTTTGTCATCTGCAGCTCGGCCATACGGCGGTCGCAGTGGAACATTTCGTTCGTGTCGTTGACCTCCACTCGAGCGCTCCTTACGAATGGGTGCAACGCAGAAAACGATCCGCTGTCGACTATCTGAGGCAGCTCGGCGTCGAAGGACGATAAGAATTTGTCGGGCCTTGCGTGCTGCATCGCAGCGAAATTTCAGAACCAAAGTGAACGTCCGCTGAGGCGTCCTCGCGCGCGGACCGCGCAAAGTGGCTCCATCGACTGCAAACAAAGCGGCTTATAATTTGCGTTCGGTCCGGCGCCGAGCCGGAGCAACCATTTCCAGGGATTTCAGATCGCTATGAACGCGGAACTCGCCCCGGTCGACACCACGATCGACGCCATCCTCACCGAGCTTCAGCCCCACCTGGCTTCCGCCGCCCAAGTTCAGCAGGCGCGCGTTTTTGTCGGCCAGTTCTTCAGTCGAGTGGCGGAGGACGACATTGCCGTCCGCGATGCGAAAACCTGGGCCGCATTGCTGCGCGGCTTGCTCAATTTCATCCGCGTGCGCGGCGCGAATACGCCGAGCGTGCGCGTGTTCAATCCGACGCTGGAGAACGACGGCTGGGAATCGAACTACACCGTCGTGCAGTTCGCGACGAACGACATGCCATTCCTGGTCGACTCGGCCGGCATCGCCGCGCACGAGCAAGGATTGTCGCTGCACGGTCTGATCCATCCGGTGTACTTCATCACGCGCGATGCGGGTGGCAACCTGCTCAGCCTCGCCACCGACGAATCGAACAAGGGCAAGCCCGAGTCGGTGATGCATGTCGAAGTGGACCGCCTGAGCGAACCCGCCGAGATGGAGAAGCTGCAGAAAGCGATGCTCGTCGCCCTGCACGATGTCACCGCGGCCGTGACCGATTGGTCGACGATGAAGGCGAAGATGCTGGAAATGGCCGACAACGTCGGCAAGTGGAAGCTGCCGCTCGACGCTGCCGGCGTCGCCGAGGCGCAGGAATTTTTGCGCTGGGCCGCCGAGGATCACTTTACTTTCCTCGGCTATCGCGAATATCACGTCGTCAAGAAGGACGACGACGAGGTGCTCGAAGCCTCGCCGAAATCGGGCCTCGGCATTCTGCGCGGCAGCGAGAAGCAGATGGCGCCGCGCTCGCTGAAGACGCTCGTCTCGCACGAGCTGCGCAAATCGGGTACGGGCGACGCGGTCATTCTGACGAAGACGAATGCGCGCTCGACGGTGCACCGCGGCGGCTACATGGACTACATCGGCGTACTCGAATTCGACGGCAAGGGCATGCCGACGGCCGAACATCGGTTCCTCGGCCTTTACGCCTCGGGCGCCTACACGCGCCGGCCGTGGGAAATCCCGCTCGTGCGGCAGAAGTACGAGGCGGTAATGGCGCGTTCGGGCTACAAGCGCGATTCGCATTCCGGCAAGACGCTGCGCAATGTTCTCGAAACGCTGCCGCGCGAAGAATTGTTCCAGTCGAGCGAGAACGAGCTGTTCGACACGGCCAACGGCATCATGCATCTGCAGGGCCGCGCACGTTCGCGCCTGTTCGTGCGCCGCGACAAATACGGCCGTTTCTTCTCCTGCCTCGTGTTCGTGCCGCGCGACCGTTTCAACACCGAAGTGCGCGAGCGCATCGAGGCGCTGCTCAAGCGCGCCTTCCACGGCGAGCGCGTGGATTCCTCGGTGCAGATGGGCGAATCGCCGCTCGCGCGCGTGCATCTGGTGATCCGGCCCAAGCCGGGCGACAAGCCGACGTACGACGTCGCCGAGCTCGAAACGAAGATCGGCCAGATCGTGCGCAACTGGCACGACGAGCTGCGCGAGACGCTCGTGCGCAAGCACGGCGAGGACAAAGGCTCGCGTCTGGCCAACCGCTACGGCCGCGCGCTGCCGGCGGGTTATATCGAAGAAGTCTCCTCGGCCGTGGCGGCGAGCGACGTCGAAGCGGCGGCCAGCCTGAAGAACGCCGACGACATCCGGCTCAATCTCTACCGCTCGCGCGGCGAGACGAACCTGCGCTTCAAGCTGTTCCGCTTCGGCGCGCCGATCACGCTGACCGAAGTGCTGCCGATGCTCGAGAACATGGGCATGAAGGTGCTCTCTGAGCATCCGTACGAAATGCAGGTCGGCGATACGACGATCGTGATCCAGGATTTTGAAGTGCAGCCCGCCGGCCGTTTCGATTTCGATCTCGACACCGTGCGCGACACGTTCCAGCAGAGCTTCGAGCGCATTTGGCGCGGCCAGACCGAGAGCGACGGCTTCAACAAGCTCATCCTCGGCGCCAATCTCGACTGGCGCCAGGTCGCGATGCTGCGCGGCCTGTGCAAGTATCTGCTGCAGACCGGCGTGCCGTTCTCGCAGAGCTACATGGAAGAGACGCTCAACCGCTATCCGCTGATCGCGGCGTTCTTCATCGTGCTGTTCGAAACCAAGTTCGATCCGGCGCGCGACAAATGGAACAAGGCCGACATCGAGCAACAGAAGAAGCGCCTGCAGAAAGAAATCGACACGCTGCTGCCCGAGGCGATGAAGGAGCAGCGCGCCACGATCGTCGACGCGGTCGTGGCTTCGTGCGCGCAGACGCGCGAGGAGCAGTACAAGGCTGCGGTCGACGCGGTGAAGCTGCTGCTCGATCAGGTCGCCAGTCTTGATGAAGACCGCATTCTGCGCGCCTATCTCGGCGTGATCGGCGCGATGCTGCGCACGAGCTATTTCCAGACGCCGGAAGGCAAGCATCGCGAGTACATCTCGTTCAAGTTCGATCCGGCGAAAGTGCCGGATCTGCCGAAGCCGCGGCCGTACCGCGAGATCTTCGTCTACGCGCCGCGTGTCGAGGCGGTGCACCTGCGCTTCGGCCCGGTCGCGCGCGGCGGCTTGCGCTGGTCCGATCGGCGTGAGGATTTCCGCACCGAAGTGCTCGGCCTGGTGAAGGCGCAGATGGTGAAGAACACCGTCATTGTGCCGGTCGGTTCGAAGGGCGGCTTCTTCGTCAAGCGCCCGCCGGTCGGCGGCGATCGCGACGCGCAGCTCGCCGAGGGCATCGCCTGCTATCGCCTGTTCATGAACGCGATGCTCGACATCACCGACAACCTCGTCGACGGCAAAGTGGTCAATCCGCAGAACTGCGTGCGTCACGACGCGGACGATCCGTATCTCGTCGTCGCCGCGGACAAAGGCACGGCGACCTTCTCCGACATCGCCAACGCGATTTCGATCGAGCACGATTTCTGGCTCGGCGATGCGTTCGCCTCGGGCGGCTCGGTCGGCTACGACCACAAGGCCATGGGCATCACTGCGAAAGGCGCGTGGGAATCGGTCAAGCGCCATTTCCGCGCGCTCGGCCGCGATTCGCAGACGCAGGATTTCACCTGCGTCGGCATCGGCGACATGTCGGGCGACGT
>DAIMZS010000252.1:0-5078 GCA_036733825.1 Rudaea sp. | reverse complement strand
GGATCGAGCGGTCGCCGCCGGCGAAGAAGCGCAGCTCGGGCGGCAGCTTGTCGAAATCGTCGACTTGGCTCGCGCCGACCGAGCCGCGCACGATCAGGCGCTGGTTGTCCTTGAAGCCGCGGATCCATTTCGCGTCCGCGCGCGCCTGCACGAACTTTGTCGCCGGGCCGGGGCTGGCGCGCGCGTCGAGGCTCAGCGAATAGCCGTTGCGTACGAAACTCATGTCGTCGGCGCGTTTGCGCTCGAGCGAGACTTCCGGATAAACAAGCGTCGAATTGCCGTCGATGTTGGCGACGGTATAGGTGCCGCTCAGCGCATTGATGCCGATCGTGCGCGTCCAGCCGTTCCACAGGCGTGTTTCGTTCGCGGTGAGGCGCAGCGTGTTCGACTGCACGGTCTGCGTGTTGATGTCGCGGTAAGCGACACCGAAGTTGTACGCGCGGTTGTTGTCGCCCGGCAGCGGAATCGTGTACGTGCCGGCGAGCATTTTCTCGCGCTGCGCGATTTCGGCTTCGATCTTTGCCTTGTGCCCGCGCATGTTCACCCAGCGCCGCGTGATGCTGCCTTTGACGCCGACGCCGATGTCCGAATCGACGAAGACGCCCGCGGTGTAGATGTTGCGCGGCGCGGGAGCGACGGTGACGTTGATCGGAATCACGCCGCCCACGGCTTTGTCCTTGTCCGGCTGCACGTCGACGATGGCGAAGTAGTCGGCGTCGACGAGCTTCTGCTGCAGGCGCAGGAGTCGCGTCTGGCTGTAGAAGTCGCCGGCGCGCCACGGCACATATCGGTCGAGCACGCCATCGTCGAGCTGACTGCCCTTGAAGATCACCTCGCCGAAGCGGTAGCGCTCGCCGACGTCCCACTTGAGCGCGATCGCGGCGCGATTGGCGCTGCGCGAGATCTCGACTTTGTGCACGCTTTGCTTCGCGTCGAGATAGCCGACCGCGAACAGTGCCGACTGCACCGCCGCCTTGCTTTTCTCGTACGCCGAACTGTCGAACGGCTGGCCGGCTTTCGGCGTGAAGTTGGCCAGGGCGACGGCGACTTCTTTTTCGTCGCGCGCGGGGCTCGGCACGTCGACGGAAAATTCGCCGACCTGCAGGCGTTCGCCCGCGCGCACGTGGATGATCGCGGTCCAGCCCTGCGGCGTTTCTTTCAGTTCGCCGTCGGTCTTCGCGCTGTAGTAGCCGTACGCTTCCAGCGCCTTGGTGATCTGTTCGCCTGCATTCGTGTACAGACGGCGGGCCTGGGCGGCGCTGACGTCCTGCTTTTCGTACTGGGTGATTTCGGCCGCCGCGGCGACGGTGGCCTTGAGCGGGTCGTCGATGCCGTCGATCTGCGTGGTGATCGTGCCGGCGCGTGCGATCGCGCAGGCGAACATGGCCGCGGCGGCAATCAGGTGCTGGATGGCGCGGTGGTTCAAGCGGATCGTTTCCCTACGCTGCGCGTTCAACAGGTTTATAACATGGCGCTCGCGCGGGCGACGTTAGCAAGTCGTAAACCGCCCGGCCGGTGCGCGCGGCTTCAACCGCTCTTTTCCCCCGAGCGCGCGGCGACCATCGCACCGATCAGCGCCGACAAATACGGTATCGCCTGCGCGGCGAGGATGAAGATCCACAGCTTGCCTTCGGCGTAGTCGGTCAGGTGGCGCGTGCCGGGCGGCTCGACGGTGCCGTTGAGCCAATGGTCGAGCATGCCGGGCAGGCCGAACATGCCGGCGATCGCGAGCGCAATCGCGATGAACATCAGCAATTCCTCGCGCACCGCGGTGAACGGATTGGGCTTCGACGACAGGCGCCGGCTTTTCGCCGTGCGCACGAACTCGCCTTTCTTTTTCCACAGACCGAGGAAGATGCCGCGCGCGATCGCATGCGAGAGGCCCATGCTTGCGATCGAGGCCATGATCGTGTCCTTCCACGAACACGGTACGCGTACGCGATAAAGAAGCACGCCGATCGCGGCTTTGAACAGGAAGAAGCCGATGATCGGATAGATGAAGAGATCGAGCGGCAGCGTGAAATACTGCGGCAGGGCGAGCATGCCCGCGGTCCACCATAAAGCGAGTCCGGTGAACACCATGTGCAGCGCGTCGGCGAACCAGGAGAACCAGCCGGTGAGGAAGTGAAAACGCTGGCCGCCGCTGAGCGGGCCCTTGCGCGTCATCCAGCCCCAGCGGCCTTTCAAAATCTGCATCGCGCCGAACGCCCAGCGGTAGCGCTGCGACTTGTACGCGGTGAAGTCGGCCGGGGTCAGGCCGCGGCCCATGATTTCGTCGACATAGACGAGCTCGTAGCCGGCGTGCATGAGGCGCAGGCCGAGTTCGGCGTCCTCGCAGATCGTCCATTCGGACCATTGCCCGGTCGATTCGAGCAGGTCCTTGCGCACCATCGTCATCGTGCCGTGCTGGATGATCGCGTTGCGCTCGTTGCGGTGATGCATGCCGATGCGGAAGAAGCCGTCGTATTCCCAGTTGGTCATGCGGCGGAATTCGTTGTGCTCCCAGTCGCGGTGCGCCTGCGGGCACTGCACGACGCAGACTTTCGGATTGTTGAAGTAGCCGGTCAGCGCCTTGAGCCAGTCGGCGCGCACGGCATAATCGGCGTCGACCACGGCGACGACCTCGGCGCGCGGATCGGTTTCCTTCAGGCCGAAGTTCAGCGCACCGGCCTTGAAGCCCGGCCACGGGTTCAGATGGAAGAAGCGGAACTTCGGTCCGAGCTTGGCGCAGTATTCCTCGACCGGTTTCCACACCGCTTCGTTCTTGGTGTTGTTGTCGATCACGAGCACTTCGAAGTTTTCGTAGTCGAGCGCGGCGAGCGAGTCGAGAGTGAGAATCACCATCTCCGGCGGCTCGTTGCACGCGGCCAGATGGATCGACACGAACGGCTGCTTGTCCTCGGGTTTCGGCGTGAGCAGACCGAAACCGCGCTGCCAGTATTTGTGCCAGAGCACTTCGGTGAATTCGAAGCCGTTGATCAACAGAATCAGGATGATCGCCAACTGCGCCGGGAACAGGATCACCAGCATCGTCCAGTCGAACGGACTGAGGTAGAACGCGAGCGGCAAGGTCGCCGACCACACCAGCAGCGAGGCCGAGAGCTGGATCAGGGCGCAGAAGAAGAAGAGCCCCTGCCAGCGGAAGCGCATGAAGTGGCGCGCGAAGAAAAACATCGGCAGCAGCGCGAGCAGCGAGGCGAGGGCGGCCTTCTTCGGCCACGACGGGTCCTCGACGATGCGCCCGGTGAACGAGAACTTCGGCTGGCGGTCGGCGCCGTAGACGCCCCAGTACGCGCCGACGCGGCCTTCGTCCGCTTCCTTGAACGGCTGATCGAAGGCTTCCATCAGGTAATAGTCGATCTTGCGCCAGCTTGCTTCCTTGACCCATTGGCGGATGAACTGCGCTTCGTCCTCGACCGAGGGCTGCGCGACGGTGTTGCGATCGCCGGCCGACGGCCAGCCGACCTCGCCGATCACGATTTTCTTGCCCGGGAACGCGCTCTGCATCTGGATGTAATTGCCGAGCACGCCGATGCCGACGGCGTCTTTGCGCGGAATTTTTTCCCAGTACGGCAGCAGATGGATCGTGATGAAGTCGACGTGGTTGGCCAGCTGCGGGTATTTGATCCAGACCCAGTACGGCTCTGCCGTCGACACCGGCACCTTGACCTGCGCGCGCACGCGGTCGAGATAGGCGATCAACTCGTTGACGTTCATGTCGGCGCGCAGCAGCGTTTCGTTGCCGATCATGACGCGGTCGATGTTGTCGTTCTCGCGCACGGATTGGATCAGCGCGGCGATCTCGTCTTCGTTGCGCTGCCAGCGGCGGTCCAGATAGGTGCCGGCGAGTACCTTGAGGCCGTACTTCTTCGCAATCGACGGCACCGCCGGATTTTCGATCGAGGAGTAGGTGCGGATGTGGTCGGTGCGCGTGGCGAGCAGTTTTAGATCGCCGTCGATGTCTTCGACGCTCGGAAAAATGGCCTTGTGCGGGCTTTGATAGCGCTGGTAGGGGTTGTAGGCGAATCCGCCGATCTTGCCGTCGAATTCGGGCACTTCCTGCGGCCGGTTGAGCGCCGCCCAGAGCGCGATGTTCGCCAGGGCGATCACCACCGCGAGAACGGCGGCGCGCCAGAACGAAAGCGGGGAGGAAGGTCTCGCGGCAGGACTCAAAACGTGGCCTTGTGATTATTGCTGTGCGGCGGCGTGCCAAAGGCCCGGAGAATAGCCGAAGCGGTATCCGCCCTCAATTTTACTGCTTGTCCGGCGCTTTCCTGCCGTGCAGCTTATTGATCGCGATCGGCAGCAGCGAGAGGAGGACCAGGCCCATCATCGGCCAAAGCACCTGCGGGTCGTGCAGCAGATCGGTGCTGATCGCCTTGTTCGCGCCGACGTTGCGCGCGAGCGAGGCGCCGAGCCAGGTTTCGATGCCCGTCATCGCCAGGCCGCCGAGCGCCGTCGCGGTGACGAACAGCCACAGCGGACAGCGCAGCCAGGCCAGCGCCACGGTGACGGCACCGAACGGAAAGAACGGCACCAGGCGCAGGAAGAACGTGTAGCTGATCGGCTGCGCGTGGTAGCCGCCGCGCAGGCGCGAGACCAGGCCGGGTGCGGCGCTGTGGCTGTGGTCGCCGAATGCGCGGCGCGAGGCGAGGAACAGGATCAGCGCGCCGAGCGTCACCCCGACGACATTGAGCAGCGCGCCGAGCACGACGCCGAACAGCATGCCCCCGGCCATGATCAGCACGACCATGCCGGGCAGGCCGGTCGCGATTGCCAGCGTCACGGCGCCGACGTGGGCGAGGGCGGACAGCACGGGGCGGGCGGCGATCATCGCCTGCAGGCTGGCCTGCTCCGCGGCGAGATTGTCCGGCCGGAACCGGTCGAGCACCCCGGAAAAGAACAAGGCGACACCGAGCCCGATCAAAATGAGCAGCGGCAGGAAGGAGCGAATTTGCTTCATGAATGAAAAAGTCCGGGCCGGAACCGGCCGCCGTGGCGCGGCGGCGGTTCCGTGAAGCGGGCAAGGATAGCGGGTAATCGCGGCGTTCGTAATCTTTTGTTAGCGCATGTGCGGT
>DAIMZS010000251.1:0-5082 GCA_036733825.1 Rudaea sp. | reverse complement strand
GTTCCTGCCGTATCGGCTGTCGGTGCTGTCGAATACCGTCAGCCAGGCGATCGCGGATATCTACGAGCGCCGCTTCGCGCTGTCGATCACCGAATGGCGCGTCATGGCGGTGCTTGGCCAGCATGCCGGCGTGTCGGCGCGCGAAGTCGCCGAGCGCACGGCGATGGACAAGGTTGCCGTCAGCCGCGCGCTTGCGCGCCTGATCGAAGCGGGCCGCGTGCGCCGCCACACCGCCGACCACGACAAGCGCCAATCGGTGCTCGAACTCACGTCGAAAGGCTGGAAGGTGTACGACGAAGTCGCGCCGCTCGCGCTCGAGCACGAGCGGCGCTTGCTTGCTCACCTGAATGCGGAAGAGCAGCGCTGGCTGACGCGCATTCTCGACCGGCTGTGGCAGGCGGAGCTCGAAGAAATAGCGAAATAAGCCCCTCTCCCGTCGGGAGAGGGGTTGGGGTGAGGGTTCGGTCTACTATCGGACCCTCATCCGGCGCTTCGCGCCACCTTCTCCCGATGGGAGAAGGAAAAATCACTTCACCCCGTGCATCAACTTGCTGATCAGCGGCGCAACGAGGAACAGCAGCGCGCCCGAGCCGACCAGCGCCCAGAAGCCGAATGTGTAGCCCGACAACGCCGACGCCGTGGTCATGCCGGTTTCGCCCGAGACCAGGCCGGCGAAGATGCCCGAGAGATTGTTGCCGTTCGCGGTCGACAGGAACCATCCGCCCATCGCGAAGCCGACGTAGCGCACCGGCGCGAGCTTGGTCACCATCGACAGGCCGATCGGAGACAGACACAGTTCGCCGATCGACTGGATCACGTAGACCATGAACAAGGTCCAGAACGGGATCATGTTCTTCGCATCGACGAGGTGAGTCAGCGCGACCATCAGGAGCAGGAACGCGAGGCCGTTGAAGATCAGGCCGAAGCTGAATTTGCGGGCGATCGACGGCTCGGCGTTGCGCTTGCCGAGCCAGACCCAGATCACGGCGAGGATCGGCGCGATCGTGATGATCGCGAGCGAGTTCACCGACTGGAACCACGCAACCGGGAATTCCCATGCGCCGAAGTCGCGATGCACGATCTTCTCGGCGAGGAAGTTGAACGACGAACCGGCCTGCTCGAAGAACATCCAGAACATCACGTTGAAGACGAAGATGATCAGCATCGCGATCACCTTGTCGCGCGCGACCACGCCTTCGCGCAGGCCTTCGATCAGCAGCATCACGGCGAGGCCGACGAACAGCACGCCGAGAATCCAGGCCAGCGCCGTCGCGCCGAGTTTGGCAAGCAGGAAATACATCACCGGCACGCCGATCACGAGGTACGCGGCGACGAGGCCGAGGTTGCGCGGGCTCAGCGAGGTCGAATCCGATTGGCCGACGCCCTTGAGCTGGCGCCGTCCGACCCAGAACCACAGCCAGCAGATCGCCATGCCGACGCCGGCCGCGGCGAACACGGCGCGGTAGTTCTGATGCATCGGCGTGCCGTTGATCGTACTCGCGAGCCAGCTCGTCACCACGGGCGACACCATCGCGCCGAGATTGATGCCCATGTAGAACAGCGAGAATCCGGCGTCGCGGCGGCTGTCGCCCTGGCGGTAGAGCTGGCCGACCATGGTCGAGATGTTCGGCTTGAACAGGCCGTTGCCGATGATGACGAGCGCCAGGCCGAGCATCATCAGGTCCATCTGCGGCAGCATCATCACGAACAGCCCGGAGCCCATCACGATCGCGCCGGTCAGGATCGAGCGCTGATGCCCGATCAGCTGGTCGGCGATGTAGCCGCCGAACACGCCCGCGGCGTAGACGAGCGCGAGATAGGCGCCGTAGATATTGCTCGCGGGCTTCTCACCCGAGGCGTCGCCGTTGTAGAACTGTGCGACGATGTACAGCGCCAGCGCCCAGCGCATGCCGTAGAACGAAAAGCGCTCCCAGAACTCGGTCATGAACAGCATCCACAGCGGACGCGGATGGCCGAGCATGTCCGGAAACGTCATGCGTCCCGCCGCGACTTCGGCGGCCGCATCGCCGCTCGCCCCCACCGCCCCTGCACCGGTTGCTGCCATGGTTTGCTCCGTATCGGTTCGCGCTTGGCGCGAGTTGAAAATGAAACGCGGCGCGGGGCTCCGGACATGGGCCGGGCTACCGCCGCAGCGCTGCGAAAATGAGAGATGTAACCGCTCCTTCGCATCCGCGTCAAACAAAACCGATGCCGCGCTGCGGGATTTCCCGGCGGATTACCTGGCCGCGGAGCCGGTGCCGATGGTCGTGCGCACCTCGAACAGCTCGGGGAAAAAGGTCAGGTCGAGAGCCTTCTTCAAGAAGCCGACGCCGGAGGATCCGCCCGTGCCGCGCCGATAGCCGATGATGCGTTCCACCGTCTTCATGTGGCGGAAACGCCAGAGCTGGAACTGCGTTTCCAGATCGACCAGGTCTTCGCACAGCGCGTACTCGCGCCAGTAGCGGTTGGTGTCCTCGTAGATGCGCTCGAACACCGGCAGCAGCTCGCGGTCGGACACGTGCGCCTGCGTCCAGTCGCGCTCGAGATTGCGCGCGGGCACCGCGTGGCCCCAGCGCGCGAGATAGCGCAGGAATTCGTCGTACAGACTCGGCGCCTGCAAAGCTTCCTGCAGGCGCGCGTGCGCGGCCGCGTCGTGCTCGAACACGCGCAGCATCGCCGCGTTCTTGTTGCCGAGCAGAAATTCGACGATGCGGTATTGCAGCGACTGGAATCCGGACGACGGCCCGAGCACATCGCGGAATTCGAGGTACTCGGCCGGAGTGAGCGTCTCCAGCACCGACCACTGCTCGGTCAGCTGGCGCAGCACCTGCTTGACCCGCGCGATGATCTTGCCGAACTGCCAGACCTGGTCGCCGCGCAGGCATTCGATCGCCGCGGCGAGCTCGTGAATCGTCAGCTTGAGCCACAGCTCTGACACCTGATGCTGAACGATGAACAGCATCTCGTCGTGATGCGGCGGATTCGACAGCGGATGCTGCGCGGAGAGCAACCGGTCGAGCTGGAGATAGCCGCCGTAGCTGAGCCGGTCGCGCAGATCGGTCTCGATGCCCGCTTCGAGATCGCGGCGGTTGTCTGAGACGGCCATCACGCGTTACCGAAGGCCAGTTTGCTAGGCTCGGCGGGGAACAAGTTGCGAACTGTCATGGTTTGTGGGGAGAATCCCTGCGGGGTACTGTCAAAACCGGGGACATCGACGATGCAAGCTAGTATAGCCGCGCGTAACGGCGCCGAACGGCTTTCTGTTTCCGTTTCCGTCATCGCCCGCGCACGCCTGCGCCGGATTCTGCTCGCGATTCTTTCCGTGGCGCTGCTCGGCGCGGCCCCGGCGGCGTCCGCCCAATGCATCAGCCTCACTACGTTGGGTGTGGCATACACGCAGAATTTCGACACGCTGAGCAACACGGCGGGGTCGACGACCAATAATCTCACGATCCCCGGCTGGTTCATGACCGAAGGCGGCGGCGGCGCGCGCGACAACGAGCAGTACGCGGTTGACACCGGAGCCTCCACCACGGGCGATACCTACAGCTACGGCGCCGCCGGCAGTACCGAGCGCGCCTTGGGCGAGCTGCGCAGCGGCACCTTGATCCCCAACTTCGGCGCCTGCTTTACCAACAACACCGGCAGCACGATCACGAGTCTGGCCGTGGCGTTCACCGGCGAAGAGTGGCGCTTGGGCACGGCCGGGCGCACCGATCAATTGAATTTCGAGTACAGCCTGAACTCGACCGACCTCACCACCGGCACGTGGACAAATGTCGCCGCGCTCAATTTCGTTACGCCGGATACGGCAACGGTGGGCGCCAAGAACGGCAACGCCGCGGCGGACCGCACCGCGCTGTCTTCGACCATCGCCGGCCTGAGCGTCGCCAACGGCGCAACCTTCTGGATTCGCTGGACCGACATCGACGCGAGCGGCGCCGACGACGGCTTGGCGGTGGATGACTTCTCGCTCACGCCGCAAACTTCGACGACCCCGGCCCTGAGCATCAACAACGTATCGCTGCCCGAGGGCAACAGCGGCACGACGGCGTTCAATTTCACCGTCACGCTTTCGGCTTCGCCGACGGCGGACGTCACGGTCCAGTACGCCACCGTCAACGGCACGGCGACCTCGGCCGACAACGATTACGCCCCGGCGAGCGGCACGCTCGTCTTCACCGCCGGCACATCGACGCTGACGCAGACGATTTCCGTGCTCGTCACCGGCGATACCAAGCCCGAAGCCGACCAAACATTTACGGTTCACCTGAGCAACGCGACCAACGCGACGATCGCGACGGCGGACGGCACCGGCACCATCCTCAACGACGACATCACGCCGATCCACGACATCCAGGGCAACGGCGCGGCGTCGCCGATCGCCGGCAGCAACGTCCTCACGCGCGGCATCGTGACGGGCGTGAAGTCGAACGGGTTCTTCATCCAGGCGCCCGATGCGGACGTCGACGCCGATCCGAACACCTCCGAAGGCATCTTCGTCTTCACCAGCGCCGCGCCGCCGGCCGCCGCCGCGGTCGGCAATCTGGTCCAGGTCGCCGCGACGGTGCAGGAGTACATCCCGACCGCCGATCCGAATTCGCCCTCGTTCACCGAACTGGTCACGCCCACCGTCAGCCTGATTTCCGCCGGCAACCCGCTGCCCACGCCGGTCGTGCTGACGACGAACGACATGATTGACATCATCGACAATCTGGAAAAATACGAGAGCATGCGTGTCGCCGTCGTTTCGCTCACGGCGGTGAGCGGCACCGCGGGCACCGTCGATGAAGCCGACGCGACCAGCAGCAGCAACGGCGTGTTCTACGGCGTGCTCACCGGCACGCCGCGGCCGTTCCGCGAGCCGGGCGTCCCGGTGCCTGGTCCGTTGCCGGCCGGCTCGCCGTGCTGCGTGCCGCGCTTCGATGCGAACCCGGAACGCCTGCGCGTCGACAGCGATGCGCTCGGCGGCAGCGCGATCAACGTCAGCACCGGCGCGGTGCTGACCAATCTCGTCGGCCCGCTCGACTACGCGTTCCGCACTTACACGATCGATACGGAGCCGTCGTCTCCGCCGACGGT
>DAIMZS010000250.1:0-5097 GCA_036733825.1 Rudaea sp. | reverse complement strand
TGGCGTGAAGTTCGCCCTTCGATACCTCAGGGCGAACGGGCTCTGATTTCAAACTGGGCCACTGCCTTTTTTTGGCATTTGAAATTAATTGTCCGTTCAATTATTATTTTCCCATGCCGACTTTGAAAGCCAGCCCGCTGCGCAAACGCACGCCGCCGCGCCGTCCCGGCCGACCGGCTGCCGCGGCGGGCGTCGACCAGCGCGCGCGCCTGCTCGATGCCGCGGTCGCGCTGTTCGGCGAGCGCGGCATTGCGGCGACGCCGCTGCGCGAGATCGCCCGCCGCGGGCAGGTCACGCCGGCGCTGCTGCACTACTATTTCGCGAGCAAGGACTCGCTCGTGCAGACCGTGCTCGACGAGCGCATCGCGCCGTTCATCGCCGTGTCGGTGGCGCCGCTGCGCGAGCCGCTGCCGAGCCCGCGCGCGACCCTTCGCCGCTTCCTCGAAACGCATATGCGCAACATCGCGGCGAACCCGTGGATGCCGCGGCTGATGGCGCGCGAAGTGCTGAGCGAAGGCGGCGCGCTGCGCGCGCAGATGCAGGCGCAATTCATGGCCGCGATCGCGCCGAAGGCGCTGTTCCAGATCAGCGCCGCGCAGCGCCGCGGCGAGATCCGTAGCGACCTGCATCCGCTGCTGCTCGGCTTGTCGCTGATCAGTCTCGTCGTATTTCCGTTCGCCGCGCTGCCGGTGTGGCGCGACATGGCCGCGGCGATGCTCGACGGCATCGCGCCCGACAAAACGCAAACTTTGCAGACTTGGGCCAAGACGATGGCTGCGCAGCAATCTTCCCTGCACGCCGGCATCGACGAGGCGCTGATCGCGCACACCTTGACCGTCATCGACAGCGTACTGGAGCCGGTCCATGCGAAACCGAAGCGCTAGCCTGTTCGCCGTCCTCGCCGCTCTCGCCATCGCCGGCTGCGCGCGCGACAACGGCCCGGAAACCTTGCTCGGCACGCTCGAATGGGATCGCATCGCGATACCGGCCGAAGTCTCCGAACCGATCACGCAGATTCTGGTCACGGAAGGCGAGCGGGTCGATGCCGACCAGGTGCTATTGATCCTCGATCCGCGCCGCACGCAGGCACAGGCCGATGCGGCGCAGGCCGATGTCACGCGGCTGACCGCGGCGCTCGACGAATTGCGCCACGGTGCGCGCATCGAGACCATCGATGCCTCGCGCGCCGCGCTGGCACGCGCGCAGGCAGGCGCGGTCAACGCCAAGCTGGCGCGCGACCGCGCCGCCGAGATCCGCAAGCGCGGGCTCAACAGCCAGGCCGACCTCGATAACGCCGACGCCGCGCTGCGCCAGGCCAACGCCGACGCGAACTCCGCGCGCGCCAATCTCGACGAATTGCTGCACGGCACGCGCATCGAGGACATCAACCAGGGCGAAGCCGCGCTCGCGCAGGCGCAGGCTCAACTCGCGCAGCTGCAGGTGACGCTCGCGCGCCTGACCGTGCGCGCCACGCGCGCGGGCCGGGTCGACTCGCTGCCGTACAAGCTCGGCGATCGTCCGGCGCAGGGCGCGAGCGTGGTCAGCCTGCTTGTCGGCGATGCGCCGTACGCGCGCGTCTACGTGCCCGAGCCGCTGCGCGCGAGCCTGAAACAAGGCGCGCGTTTCAGCGTCAACGTGGACGGCGCGGCGTCGGCGTTCCAGGCAACCGCACTGCGCATCGCGAGCGAACCGACGTTCACGCCGTACTACGCGCTGAGCGGCGACGACGCGAGCCGCCTCGCCTGGCGCGCGGAACTCGCGCTCGACGCGTCGGATAAAACGAAAGACCTGCCCGCGGGAATGCCGTGCCGCGCCACGCCCGCGCCGGACCAGAAGCACTGAGCGCCGCGCATGAGCGCCGTTCCCGCCGACCACAACGGCAACGCCATCGTCGCGCACGGACTGACCAAAAAGTTCGGCGAGCTCGTGGCGGTCGATCACATCGATCTCACCGTTGCGCGTGCGCAGGTCTATGGTTTTCTTGGCCCGAACGGCTCGGGCAAGTCGACGACGATCCGCATGCTCTGCGGCCTGATGCTGCCGACCAGCGGCGACATCCACGTGCTCGGCTGCGCGATTCCTGCGCAGGCCGAGGCGCTCAAGCGCCGCATCGGCTACATGACGCAGAAGTTCTCGTTGTACGACGACCTGACCGTCTACGAGAATCTCGATTTCGTCGCCGCCGTGCACGAGTTCCCGCGCGCCAAGGCGCGCTCGCGCATCGACGAATTGCTGAAGACCTACTGGCTCAAACCTCAGCGCGATCAGCTCGCCGGTACGATGTCGGGCGGGCAGAAGCAGCGCCTCGCGCTCGCCGCCTCGGTGCTGCACGAGCCGGAGCTGTTGCTGCTCGACGAGCCGACCTCCGCGGTCGATCCGCAGTCGCGGCGCGAGTTCTGGGAATCGCTGTTCGCCCTCGCCGACGCCGGCACGACCATCCTCGTCTCCACGCATTACATGGACGAAGCCGAGCGCTGCCATCGGCTCGCCATCCTCGACAATGGCCGCCTCGTCGCCGACGGCAGCCCGCGCGAATTGTGCGCAGCGCTGCCGAGTCAGGCCCTGCTGATCGAATGCGACAATCCGCGCCGCGCCCAGCACGCGCTGCACGGTGACGCCGCGATCGTGTCGATGGCGCAGATCGGCGCGCACCTGCGCGTGCTCGTGCGCGACGGCGCGGACGCGCGCTCCGTAATTGCCTCCAAACTCAAGGCCGAGGGAATCGATGCACGTGTCGACGCCGTCGAGGCCAACCTCGAGGACGTGTTCGTCGTCGCCACGCAGAAGCCGGAACGCGAGGCACACGCGTCATGAACCTGCGCCGCCTGTTCTCGATCGTGCTCAAGGAACTGCGCCAGCTGCGCCGCGACCGGCTCACGTTCGCGATGATCGTCGGCATCCCGACGATGCAACTGCTGCTGTTCGGCTACGCGATCAATCTCGACATCCGCCGGCTGCCCGCGGCCGTGCTCGATCAGGCGCAGACCGTGCACGCGCGCGAAGTCGTCGCCGCGCTCGCGCAGACCGAGGTCATGGACTTCCGCTATCGCCTGCAGACACCGCAGCAGCTCAATGATCTGCTGCGCGCCGGCAAGATCAGCGCCGCGCTCGTCATCCCGCCCGATTTCGAGCGGCGCGTCGCCGAGCAGAACATCGACGCTCAGCCATGGCCGCGGCCGCCGCTGCAGATCGTCGTCGACGGTTCTGACCAGGTCGTGCAGCAGGCCGCGGCGCAGCTCGCCCTGCTGCCGCTGCAGGCGCTGCTCAACCCCGGTGCAGCCACGCCGGTGAAAAATGTGGAAATTGTGAACTTTTATAATCCGGCGCGAATCGCGCCGGTGAACACCGTGCCGGGCCTGATCGGCGTGATCCTGACCATGACGATGGTGCTGTTCACCGCGATGGCGATCGTGCGCGAGCGCGAGCGCGGCAATCTCGAATTCCTCATCGCAACGCCGGTGTCGCCGTTCGAACTGACCCTCGGCAAGGTGCTGCCGTTCGTCGGCATCGGCCTGATCCAGGTCACCGTCGTGCTGCTGCTCGGCATGCTGATCTTCCACGTGCCGATCCGCGGCACGCTGCTCGACGTCTACGGCGCCGCGCTGGCGTTCATCGTCGCCTCGCTGTCGCTGGGCGTGTTCATCTCGACATTGGCGAAGACCCAGTTCCAGTCGATGCAGCTTGCCTTCTTCACCTTCCTGCCGCAGATCCTGCTCTCGGGCTTCATGTTCCCGTACGCGGGCATGCCGCGGCCGGCGCAGTGGCTCGCGGAAATCTTCCCGATGACGCATTTCATCCGCCTGATCCGCGGCATCATGCTGCGCGGCGCGCACCTGGCCGAGCTCTGGCCGGAACTGGCCGCGCTCGCCGCGTTCTGCGTCGTCACGCTGACCATCGCGGTGTTGCGCACGCGCAAGCGACTGGATTGATTCCGCACGGACCGGCGGCGCGGCTTCGGTCCAAAAAACATTGGCAGGGCGTTAAAAAAGCCTCGGCTTTTCGTAAATTCGGCGAAGACACATGGCATGCCGTGGCGGCAGCGACTACACTGGCGCCATCAAGTCCGTGTCCGTATCACCCATGATTTTCACCTCCATTTTTCGCGCGCCGCCGCGAAACCTGTGCTTTTTGCCGGCGCTTGCCCTCGCCCTGGCCTGTGCGGCCTGCGGCGAAGCTCCGCCGCCGTCGTCCCCGGCGCCCGCGCCTTCGATTCCGCGCATCACCGACAAGGTCGAGGCCGTCGGCAGCGACGGCGTCGAAGTCGCCGCGCGCTATCCGGCCATGCGCAGCGAGCTCGCACCGCTCGAAGCGGCGATGCGCGCCTACACCCAGGCGCAGCAGGCCGAGCTTGCCGAGCGCATCAAGAAGCTCAAGCCCGAGGCCGAACGCGCCGAGCGGCCGGGCAAGCTCGATCTGGATTTCACCGTCGCGACGCAAACCGTCGATTTCGTCAGCGCCCTGGCCCAGGGCCAAGCCGATGTCGGCGATGATCGGCCGACACTGCTGCGCGCCACCTTCAACCAGCATCTGCCGAGCGGCAAGATCGTCAGCCTCAGCGATCTGTTCACCGACCCGGCCGCCGCGCTCAAGATTTTCAGCGACGAAGCACGCCGCCGCCTCGACGCCGACTTTGAAGCACGTCTGCGCGCGCAGAACTTGCCGGACAAGGATTTCGCCGCGCGCCTGAAGACCCTCCGCGATCAGGTCGACAAGGGCACGGAGCCCGACGCCGACAATTTCGCTGCCTTCCTCGTCGACGGCGTCGACGGCAAGGCCATCGGCATCACCTTGATCTTCCCGCCAGGCCAAGTGGCGGCCGACGCGGAGGGCGCGCAGCAGGTCGAAGTGCCGGTCAAGCTTTTCGCCGACGCGATCAAGCCCGAATACCGCGACGCGTTCGACAAGGAAAGCGCCGCGCCGGCCGCGCCGACGGCGTCGTCTTCGGCCAGCGGATCGCGCTGAGCGATTCTCCATGCCGACCGCACAGGCGCTGTATTTCGTTCTGAGTGCGGTGCTGATTCTCGTCGGCATCATCGGCACGGTGGTGCCGGCGCTGCCCGGCGTGCCGCTGGTGTTCGCGGGCATGCTGCTCGCGGC
>DAIMZS010000249.1:4044-5117 GCA_036733825.1 Rudaea sp. | reverse complement strand
ACGACGACCGCGGGATTCGGCGCATCGTCCTCGGGCGCCGTCAAAGCGACATCGGCGAGGCGTTCGGTCTGCAATCGCAGCATGCGCAGTTCGATGAAATAGTCGAGCATCTTGGCGCCGCGATCGCTGAATTGACCGCTGTACAGGAGGAACACCATCAGGGCGCCCACGGTCAGCTCGCGGTCCAGCACCATCGCGATACCGAAACTCAGCACGCCGAGCCGTTGAAAGCCGGCGATGAGAGTGCTGGCGCCGGTGAACAGGATCGTCAGCCGCTCGACGTGGACTTTGCTCTGCACGGATTTGAACGTGACGTTGGAAAAATTCGACGCGCGCGATTCCGTCGCGTTCTGCAGCTTGATCGTTTGCACGCCGCGCACGGATTCGACCAGAAACGATTGGACCGCGGCGATGCTTTGTATACTTTTCAGGTTGGCCGACCGGAACGCGCCGTACGTGGCGAGCCTGACCGCCATGTACACGGCGAACGCCACGAACGGTATCGTCGCAAGCGTCGGGCTGTAGATGATCAGCATGACCGCGGTGACGCAGGCCATCACGCCGTCCAGAAGCGCCTCGACCGACCAGTGGGTCAAGGTGTGTTGGATGGTGTTGATCGACTCGAACCGGGACAGGATGTCGCCCAGGCTGCGGTTGGAAAAATACGGTGCCGGCAGATTGAGCAAATGCCGGAACAGATTTCGACTCCATCCGAAGGCGGTGTCGGCGCCCAGCGCGAGCAGCGACCAGCTGCGCAAGGCCGCCAGACACGCCTGCAAAACAAGCAGTGCGCCGAAGCCGAGCGATACGGCCAGCAGCAGGCGGCGATCGTCGGTCGGCAGCACCTGGTCGAGCATGATCTGCGTCGCGATCGGAGCCAGCAATGTCACCGCCTCCAGGCCGAGCGCCAGCGCCAGGATGTTGAACAGCGCGCGTTTCAGACCGACGATGTTGCCGGTGAGTGCGCGCAGGGACACGCGCGATTCGCGCCGGCTGCGCTCAAACGTCTCGGCCGGTTCGATCTCCAGCGCAACGCCGGTGAAATGGCGCGACGCTTCGGCATAGCTCATTCG
>DAIMZS010000249.1:0-3944 GCA_036733825.1 Rudaea sp. | reverse complement strand
CCGCATTCGGCGACTTCGGTCTGCCACAGCAGGGGGACGCGTCGACGTGTGAACAAGCGCATCATTCTTGTCGTGGATGGGCAGTGGGAGTCGTCGCGGCGGCTGGAGCGAGCAAGGCGATCAGGCGCTTGCGCGCGACCGCAATGGTTGCCGTTACGGCGGTACCCGGGGCCAGTTCGTCAATGGATTTGCCCGGCAGTTCCAGATCCACGCGATATAGCGGAGTGCGGGTCGGCTCGCCGCGCAAGGCGGCAATCTGGGCATCGCTCGACGCAACGGAAGCCACGGCAGTGACGGTGGCGTGAATCGGCTCCGGATTTCTTTGTCCATGGACCTCCGCGAACAGGTCGATTCGATCGCCTGGCGCAACGGCTCTTCGCGCTTGCTCAGGAATCAGCAGAACGACCCGAACCGAATTTGTTTCCGGAAGAAGCGCAAATGCCGGCGTCGCCGCCTGGACGGTGTCGCCTTGGTGAATCGAAACGCGCGCTACGCTGCCATCGATGGGGGAGGCGATCGCGATAGTCCCGGCCGAGTTCGGCGAGGCCGCGGCGGAATCTTGCGAGATCAGGGCAAGCACGTCGCCGGTCCGCACGCGGGCACCTTCGCCGACCAGGATGCGCGTGATGCTGCCGGCGGCACCGGCGCTGGCGAGAACCGTTTGCGTATCCGCCACGGCACGTCCGGAGACGCGCACGTACTGCGAATACGAACCGCGCAAAAGCACCGCCAGCACGACGATGAGAGACAGGAGAGCGAGCAGGGAGCAGACGCGGAGCCAGAGCGGCGTCCTTACGCGAATTTCCCCCAACCAGGACTGACGCCTTGCTGCGATGACCTCGGGCCGAAACGGTGAATGGGTCATGGTTCAGTTGCCATTGCGGGCGCGGCGACCTGGAATCGCACCGTGCGCCACAATCAAAAAGACCGCTGATTCCAGCGGTCTTGCCATTCGGATGCTTTCAGATTGGATGCGGTTGCCGCCGCACAGTTTCGCCGATCAGCGTGCTCGGGATACCGCAACCGATGCGCAGCGTCGGAGTTTCTCAGCCGCCGCCGTCACCGCCACCACCGCCGCCGCCAGGATTGCATTGACCACCTGCGACGACCTGAGCCAGAGCATAATCGAAGGGGCGGATTTCGCCTTCTTCTTTGACTTCCGGCTTGCGAAGATTTTCAAAGAACCGCGTCAGTCTATTTTCCATCTCGATCTCCGGGCTGAAAAAATGAAAACGGTTACATGCCGGCGCCTATTCGCCGGCGCGCCGATGTTAGCACGAACATCGGCAGTGTAAACTCACGCGAAAGCGGAGCTGAAATCCTTGCTGCAGCCATGGATTTCGTTGCAGCAAGGGGCCCCATGGTTCACCTGGAAAACATCTCGCGTTGTTATGGCCTCGCCGGGCGCCCGGTGCAGGCGCTTCGCGACATCGGGGTGTTCATTCCGGCCGGGCAGTTCGTCGCGATCGTCGGTCCTTCCGGATCGGGAAAATCGACGCTGCTCAATATTCTGGGCTGTCTGGACCGTCCCAGCGGAGGAACGTATCGGCTGGACGGAACCGATGTTTCCACGTTCGACGACGCCCAGGCCAGCGAATTCCGGAACCGGCGCATCGGCTTCGTCTTCCAGTCTTTCCATTTGTTGCCGCGGCTCACGGTTCTCGAGAACATCCTCGTCCCGCGGCGATTCCTGCGCAGCGACATTGGTGATCTCGACGAGCGCGCGCGGCAACTGGCAGACCGAGTCGGCCTCGGCCGGCATCTGGAACATCGGCCGGATCAGTTGTCCGGAGGCCAGGCGCAGCGTGTCGCGGTCGCGCGCGCCTTGGTGATGCATCCTTCGTTGCTGCTCGCCGACGAACCTACCGGCAATCTCGACTCTAAGAGCGCGGCGGAGGTTCTGGCCTTGTTCAAGGAAGTGCACGCCGCCGGCCAGACGGTGGTGCTGGTGACCCACGATCCCGATATCGCTGCGCACGCCCAGCGCCAGATCCACGTCCGCGACGGAAAGATCGAATCCGATCATGCGGGCTAGCGTCGTTTCGTACGTGCTCGTGCTTCTGCTTGCGTGCGCCGCGCCGCGCGAACTGCACGCGCTGGCGATGACGGGGGAGGTCCGCTCCGACGAATCGGCGAGCGTATTCACTCCGCTGTCCAACGAGTCTCCGGTGGTGCTGCGCCATTTCGTTGCCGATGGAACCACCGTGAAGAAGGGCGAGGTGATACTGCGCATTGACGCGGCTCAGACAGCGACTCATCTGCGCAGGCTCGAAGCGGACACTGAGCAGTATGCGGCGAGGTCTGCGCGGGAAGAGGCCGAGCTGCGGTTGAAGAAAATCGCGGCCGAATTGGATCTCGTCGATGCGCAATCCGAACTGGACATCGCCGCGATCGACGCGTCGATTCCGCCGTCGCTGCTGTCGCCGCTGGAGTTCGATCGAAATCGAAACGAACTCGAGCGGACGACGCGCAGCGTGGCGTTCCGGCGGCAAAAGCTGACCACGGCGCAGGCGGTGCTCGAACGGCACGAACAGGTCTCGCGCATCGAAATGGAGAAACTGCGAATCGCCCGCGACGCCGATCGCCTCATCGTCGCCGCGGCCGAAGTGCGCGCGACGCGAGACGGCGTGCTGGTTCATGCATTCAGCAACTGGGCCGGAAACAACGGCGCGCGCCTCGACGAAGGCTCGACGTCGTATCCGGGGCAGCTGGCCGGCGAAATCGTCGGCAGCGGCAAAGTCCATGTGGCGGCCTTCGTGCTCGAGCCTGATCGCGATGCCGTTTCCGTCGGCGACCGATTGTGTTTGCACTTCGACGGACTGCCGCGCAGGCAGGTCGACGGACGCATCCGGCGCATTTCGGCGACATCGGAAGCGCGCCCGGAATGGGGCACGGGGCGCTATTTCACGCTGGAGGTGGATTTGCCTGAAGGCGCGGAATCGTTCGCCATGGCCGGCATGAGTGTGAGAGCGGAAACGCCGTGCGCCACCGGCCGCACCAGCGTCGCGGACTCGGCGGACAAGACCGGGCCGGTGTTCGCCAACGGCGAGGTGTACCCGCGCGCGGTCACCCCGATCCTGTTGCCGGAAGTCGACGGCATCTGGCAGTTCACGATTACGCGCATGGCGAACGATGGCGAAGCGGTCAAGCAGGGCGACCCGATCGTCGCGTTCGATACCGGTGATCTTTCCCGGCGGTTGATCGCCGGGCAGAACGCACTCGCCGAGCAACGGCTCGAGCGCGAGAAACTGCAGCTCGAAATGACCGAAGCGGCGCACGAGCAGGATCTCATCGTCGCCGAGGCCGAGGCCGACGCCACGAAAGCCGCACTCAAAACAAATCTGCCGGTGAAATACGTTCCCGGTATCGAATTCAAGAAATTGCTGATCCATCGACGCCGCGCGGAACAGCGGCTCGACCTGTATCGCAGGCGCCGGGACACGGTATTGGCCGACAACGAGGCGCAGCGGCAAAGCAAGGCGGCGTCTTTCGAAAGACTGCAGGCCGACATGGAGCGGATCGGTGCGACGATCGCCGCGCTGAGCATCGCGGCCCCGCGCGACGGAATTTTTCTGCACAGCGTCAACCTGTCCGGAAAGAAACTGGTCGTGGGCGATCCCGTCTACGTCGGACAATCGGTCGGCTCGATACCGGACATGACCTCGCTCGCGGTTCGCGCCGCGCTGCCGGAACGCGATTTCGCCCGCGTGAAAAAAGGGCAGGCAGCGCGCATCGTCGTCGAGGGCGGCGGCGCGAGTCTGGCCGGACGCGTGGAAGGCATCGGCACCGTGGTCCACAGCAAATCCGGTGTCGAGCCCGTGCCGGTGGTCGATCTGCAAATATTGCTCGACCCGCCCGTCGCCGCGCTCAATCCCCATCAACCCGTGCGCGTCGAGATCCTCGCGGATCCGGCGAAGTCGAAATAGGGGAGCCGATGTTTCGCG
>DAIMZS010000248.1:0-5138 GCA_036733825.1 Rudaea sp. | reverse complement strand
CAAAGACGCTGGATTCCGGCTTGCGCCGGAATGACGAGCGAGTGTTAGCGCGCCCCCACCGCCTGCGCCTCCATCTGCGCCGTCTCGAGCGCATCACTGATGCGCCGATGCTCACGCAACAATGCCGAAGGCATGCGCGCACCGAACGAGGCCAGATATTCGCCGATGTTTTCGTATTCGGCCTGCCAGCCTTCCAGATCGACGTCGAGCAACTCGTCGAGTTTCGCGCGCGGCAGGTCGAGACCGGCCAAGTTGAGATCTTCGGCGTGCGGCAGATTGCCGATTGGCGTTTCGAGGGCGTCTTCGCTGCCCGCGCAGCGGCCGAGAATCCATTCGAGCACGCGCATGTTGTCGCCGAAGCCGGGCCAGAGGAATTTGCCGTCGTCGCCCTTGTGGAACCAGTTGACGTGGAAGATTTTCGGCAGCTTCGCGCCGGGCCGGTCGAACGACAGCCAATGCGCGAAGTAGTCGGCGAAGTTGTAGCCGCAGAACGGCTTCATTGCCATCGAGTCGCGGCGCAGCACGCCAACCGCGCCGGTGGCCGCCGCGGTCGTTTCCGATCCCATCGCGGCGCCGGCGAGCACGCCGTGCGTCCAGTCGCGCGCTTCGAACACGAGCGGCAGCAGATGTTCGCGGCGGCCGCCGAAGATGATCGCCGAGATCGGCACGCCCTGCGCGTCCTCGGCGTGCGGCGAATAACTTGCGCACTGCTTCGCCGAGACGGTGAAGCGCGAATTCGGATGTGCCGCGGGGCCGCCCGCCGGCTTGCCATTGACGATGATGACCTCGCGTCCCTGCCAATCCTTCGCCGGCACGCCGGGCAGGCCTTCCCACCATGGCTTGTTACCTGCATCGACGGCGACATTGGTGAAAATCGTGTCGCGATCGAGCATCGCCAGCGCGTTCGGATTCGTCTGCGCGCTCGTGCCGGGCGCGACGCCGAAGAAACCGGCTTCGGGATTGATCGCCCATAGGCGCCCGTCGGCGCCGGGTTTCATCCAGCAGATGTCGTCGCCGACGGTCCAGACTTTCCAGCCCGCCTTGCGGTAGGCCTCGGGCGGAATCAGCATGGCCAGATTGGTTTTGCCGCAAGCCGAGGGAAACGCTGCGGCGACGTAGCGCGTCTCGCCCTGCGGATTTTCCACGCCGAGAATCAGCATGTGCTCGGCCAACCAACCCTCGCTGCGCGCCTGCGCCGAGGCGATGCGCAGCGCGTGACACTTCTTGCCGAGCAGCGCATTGCCGCCGTAACCGGAACCAATCGATTTGATCGAAAGTTCTGCCGGGAAGTGCATGATGAAACGCTTCTCCGGATCGAGTTCGCCGGTCGAATGAAGACCCTTTACAAAAGCGCCTTCGCGCTCGATGCGCGCGAGCGCGGCGGCGCCCATGCGCGTCATGATGCGCATGTTCGCGACGACGTACGGGCTGTCGGTGATCTCCACGCCACAGCGCGAGATCGGCGAATCGATCGGCCCCATGCAGTACGGGATCACGTACAGCGTGCGTCCCTTCATGCAGCCGGCGAACAGCGCGTCGATCTTCGCGTGCGCCTCGGCCGGCGCCATCCAGTGGTTGTTCGGGCCGGCGTCGTCGCGGTTTTCCGTGCAGACGAAGGTGAGGTGCTCGACACGCGCGACGTCGGAAGGGTCGGAGCGGTGCAGATAACATCCGGGATGGGTGGCCGGGTTCAGTTCGACCAGATCGCCGCGCTGGAGCATCAGATCGATCAGGCCGGCGTATTCGGCGTCGCTGCCGTCGCACCAGTAGATTTTTTCGGGCGTCGTCAACGCCGCGACTTCCCCGACCCAGCGGTCGAGTGCTTCGAGTTTGCTCATTTGTTCTCCAACGTGGCCAGAGGCCAAAAATTTAATTTATTTATTTTTTGGCCAGTGACCAAAAAACTGTATTTGTATATTTTTTGCTTCTCTAGGCGAGAGAGAAGGTGCCGCACTATTCGGGGATCAACGTCGACATCACGTGTTCGACGTATTTCTCCCGTTCCTCATGATCGAGCCCCGGCAGGCCCAATTGCAGTACCAGTTGCAGGAAACCGACGTAGGCCGCATAGGTCAGGTGCGCGCGATGCAGCGCGTCCGCGCGCGGCATGCCGACCTGGCGATAAGCGTGGTGGAGAAATTCGAGGCGGCGCCGGGAAACGCGCTCCATCACCGGCTTCACGATCGGATGATCGAGCGCGCGCAGCAGCGCGGAGTAGATTCCGTGCGTGCGCGCCTCGCGGCCGGTGCGGCGGAACAACTCGCGCAGGCGCTCGCGCGGGTCGTCGATCGCGGCGATCTGTTCCATCGCCTCGTCGGCGTGCGCCTCCCAGTTCTGCAGCGCGGCTTTGAGCAGCGCCTCGCGCGTGGCGAAGTGCCAGTAAAAGCTGCCCTTGGTCACATTGAGGCGGCGCGCGAGCGGCTCGATGGCCAGCGCGGGCACGCCCTGTTCGGCAATCAGATCGAGCGCGCCGGTCTCCCAATCGGCAGCGGAGAGGCGGGAACGCTCGGCTTTCTCGGCGGCTTGCAACATGCTGTCATGGTAGCGATTGCGCGCCGGCCACGTAAGGGGTTTCGATATTGCAGCGCAGCAGTAAACGGTTACAAGCGCTTGTTTTTGTAATATATTTCGTACAATACGCTTGCGTATTGACAGCATAGGAATCTCGTCACATACTCATGCGTATGGTGACGAATGCCGCCTTGCTTTCTCCGTTGCCGATGCCTGTTCCGCAGCGCACCGACCGGCTGGCTGCGCGCGACGGCGTCGCCTTGGCGATCGAACACTTCGGCGAGGAAACCAATCGCGCGATCGTCTTCGCCCACGGCTTCGGCCAGACCCGCCACGCCTGGGACGGCGCGGCCACGGCGCTCGCCCGCTCCGGCTGGCACGCGATCACGGCGGACGCGCGCGGCCACGGCGACAGCGACCGCCGCGCCGACGGCGACTATCACTACGATCAACTGATCGACGATCTCGTGCGTGTCGCGCGCGTGCCGGCCCGGGCGCCCGTCCTCGTCGGCGCATCGATGGGCGGTTTGATCGGCATCGCCGCCGAAGCGCTGCATGCGCCGCTGTTCCGCGCGCTCGTCCTCGTCGACATCACGCCGCGCTGGGAGCCGGCCGGGGTCGAACGCATTCTCGCCTTCATGCGCGCGCACCCCGCGGGCTTCGCCTCGTACGCCGAGGCGGCCGACGAAATCGCGCGCTATCTGCCGCATCGCGCCGAACGCAAATCGGAAACGAGCCTGCGCCAGCTGCTCGTCGCCGCCGACGACGGCCGCCTGCGCTGGCATTGGGACCCGCGTCTGCTCGACTTCGTCACGCGCGGCGCCGAACAATTGCAGCACGATCTGCTCGTCGCCGCGGGCCGGATCCGCGTGCCGACGCTGCTGATCAGCGGCGGCCGCAGCGACATCGTGTCCGCCGCGACGATCGACGAATTTCTCGCGCACGTTCCGCATGCGCGGCACGTGCGCGTCGACGACGCGACGCATATGGTCGCCGGCGACGCCAACGATGCGTTCACGCGCACTGTGCTTGAATTTGTTGCCACCCTGAATGTTTGAACTGTCTTGCTGTGCTGCCCTTGAGAGGTTAGAACAATGAACTGGACTCCCCTCCTCGCCGCCCTCGCCGCCTCGCTGGCCTGCGCGTATTTCCGCAGCAATCTGCGTACGTGGACGATTGCCGGATTCGTCGCCATTTTCGCCGTCGGCGTGCTCGCCGGCAGCCATTGGCTCGCGATCGCCATAACCGCGCTGGTTTTCGGTCTGCTCAGCGTGCCGCTCAACCTCGACGACTTCCGCCGCAAAAAGATCACTGCGCCGCTGCTGAGCGTCTACCAGAAGATCACGCCGCAGATTTCCGACACCGAGCGCACCGCGCTCGAAGCGGGCACGGTCGGCTTTGAAGGCGAGCTGTTCAGCGGCAAGCCCGACTGGTCCAAATTGCTCAAGCAGCCCAAACCGGAACTCTCCCTCGAAGAACAGGCCTTTCTCGACGGCCCGGTCGAAGAACTCTGCCGCATGACCGACGACTGGCAGATCACGCACGAACTCGCCGACCTGCCGCCGGAGATCTGGGAATTCGTCAAGAAGAAGAAATTCTTCGGCATGATCATTCCCAAGCAGTACGGCGGCCTCGAGTTCTCCGCGCTCGCGCAGTCCGCGGTGCTGCAGAAGCTCATGGGCATCTCCGGTTCACTGTCCTCGACGGTCGGCGTGCCGAATTCGCTCGGCCCAGGCGAACTGCTGCTGCACTACGGCACCCAGGAACAGCGCGACTATTACCTGCCGCGCCTCGCCGACGGCCGCGAGATTCCGTGCTTCGCGCTGACCGGCCCGACTGCGGGTTCGGACGCGACCTCGATTCCCGACTACGGCATCGTCTGCAAGGGCGAATGGCAGGGCGCGCAGGTGCTCGGAGTGCGCCTGACTTTCGACAAGCGCTACATCACGCTCGCGCCGGTCGCGAGCCTGATCGGTCTGGCCTTCCAGATGCACGACCCCGAACACCTGCTCGGCGACAAGGAGCACATCGGCATCACTCTCGCGCTGATTCCGCGCGAAACGAAAGGTTTGGAAATCGGCCGCCGCCATTTCCCGCTCAACGGCGCGTTCCAGAACGGCCCGCTGCACGGCAAGGACATTTTCATCCCGATGTCGCAACTGATCGGCGGCGCCGACATGGCCGGCCAGGGCTGGCGCATGCTCGTCGAATGCCTCTCCGTCGGGCGTGCGATCACGCTGCCGTCGAATGCCTCGGGCGGAGTGAAGATGGGCGCGGTTTCGACCGGCGCGTATGCGCGCATCCGCAAACAGTTCGGCATGGCGATCGGCCGTTTTGAAGGCGTCGAGGAAGCGCTCGCGCGCATCGGCGGCCATGCCTATGCGATCACCGCGCTGTCCAAGGCCACCGCCGCCGCGGTCGACCGCGGCGAGAAGCCGGCGGTGCCGTCGGCGATCGCGAAATATCACGCCACCGAGCTCGGCCGCGAGGTCGCGAAAGACGTCATGGACGTGCACGGCGGCAAAGGCGTGCAGCTCGGCCCGAACAACTACGCCGGCCGCGCCTGGCAAACCGCGCCGATCGCGATCACGGTCGAAGGCGCGAACATCATGACGCGCAGCCTCATG
>DAIMZS010000247.1:2208-5143 GCA_036733825.1 Rudaea sp. | reverse complement strand
CGGCGTGCGCGAAAGTTGTCGCTCACCGCATCGTCGGAACCCAACGCGCCGCGCTGGCGCTTCATCTTGTCCGCGGTCTGCCAGCAGCGGATGATCGTTTCGCCGACACGGCCCATCGCCTGCGAATCCGAACTCATCATCGAGAACGCGCCGAGGTCGTGCAGGATATCTTCCGCAGCGATCGTCTCCTTGCGGATGCGGCTTTCGGCGAAGGCCACGTCCTCGGCGATCTTCGGGTCGAGATGATGGCAGACCATCAGCATGTCCAGATGCTCGTCGAGCGTGTTGAGCGTGTACGGCCGCGTCGGATTCGTGCTCGACGGCAGCACGTTCGGCAGGCCGGCGACTTTGATGATGTCGGGTGCGTGGCCGCCGCCTGCACCCTCGGTGTGGAAGGCGTGAATCGTGCGGCCTTTGAACGCGGCGATCGTCGACTCGACAAAGCCCGACTCGTTGAGCGTGTCGGTGTGCAGCGTTGCCTGCACGTCGAGCGCATCGCAGACGGCGAGGCAGCAGTCGATCGCGGCGGGCGTGGTGCCCCAATCCTCGTGCAGCTTCAATCCGCACGCACCGGCGAGCACCATTTCTTCGAGCGCTTGCGGCCGGCTCGCGTTGCCTTTGCCGAAGAAGCCCAAGTTCATCGGAAAACTTTCCGCGGCCTGCAGCATGCGTGCGAGATGCCACGGTCCCGGCGTGCACGTCGTCGCCAGCGTGCCGTGCGCGGGTCCGGTGCCGCCGCCGAGCATCGTCGTCACGCCGGCGTACAACGCTTCTTCGATCTGCTGCGGGCAGATGAAATGGATGTGCGCGTCGATGCCGCCGGCGGTGACGATCTTGCCTTCGCCGGCGATGATCTCGGTGCCCGGGCCGATGACGATGTCGACGCCGGGCTGCACGTCCGGATTGCCCGCTTTGCCGATCTTCGCGATGCGGCCGTCGCGCAGGCCGAGATCAGCTTTATAAATTCCGCTGTGGTCGAGGATCACCGCATTGGTGATGACCGTGTCCATCGCGCCGTCCGCACGCGCGACCTGCGACTGGCCCATGCCGTCGCGGATCACCTTGCCGCCGCCGAATTTCACTTCTTCGCCGTAGACGGTGAAGTCTTTTTCGATGCGGATGAAGAGCTCCGTGTCGGCGAGGCGGATGCGATCGCCAGTGGTCGGGCCATACATGCCGGCGTAGGCGCGGCGGCTCAGCGTCGTGCTCATGGCTTCTTCGCCCCGTCGATGTCGCCCATCACCTCGCCGCGGAAGCCGACCGCGATGCGTGAACCCGCGTACGCCACGAGGCGCACCTCGCGGCTCTGCCCCGGTTCGAAGCGGATCGCGGTGCCGGCGGGAATGTCCAGGCGCATCCCGCGTGCACGTGCGCGGTCGAACTGCAGCGCGGGATTGGTTTCGAAGAAGTGATAATGGCTGCCGACTTGGATCGGACGGTCGCCGCTGTTCGCCACGGTCAGCGAGATCGCTTCGCGATCGGCGTTGAGGATGATCTCACCTGCGAGGGTAAGGATTTCACCGGGGATCATAAGGATGACCTCGCTTTTCCCTTCTCCCTCCGGGAGAAGGTGGCGCGAAGCGCCGGATGAGGGTCCGGCTTTGCTGAAAGGTCGATAGCACACCGGATCCTCACCCCAACCCCTCTCCCGGAGGGAGAGGGGGTAAAACAGTCAGCGTATCGGTTCATGCACCGTCACCAATTTCGTCCCGTCGGGAAACGTCGCCTCGACTTGGATCTCATGGATCATCTCGGCCACGCCTTCCATCACCTGCGCGCGCGTGAGCACTTTCGCACCCGCCTGCATCAGCTCGGCCACGCTGCGCCCGTCGCGTGCGCCTTCGACGACGGCGTCGGTGATCAGCGCGATCGCTTCGGGATGATTCAGCTTCACCCCGCGTTCGAGCCGTTTGCGCGCGACGATCGCAGCCATGGCGACGAGCAGTTTGTCTTTTTCGCGCGGGGTCAGTTGCATGGGGAAATTCAGCAGTACCAGACTTTGGGCAGACGTTCCGGCAATCCTGCGGCGAGCGCGCGCAGGATTCCGGCGCAGTGAATCAAGGCGCGCCGCAGCGCCGCCGCGTCGTCGGCGAGAAGGCGCAGGATCAGCAGGTGCTCACGCGTCGTCGCGTGCGCCATCGACGCTATGCCGCGGGCGATCAGCCGTTCGCGCACGGACTCGAGCAGGGCAGGCGCATCGTCGGCGGCGTAGATCAACGTCGCGTAGGCGTTCGCCGCGCCGAAGCCGAACGGCGCCGCGCGCAGCGCCGCCACGTTGCCGTCGAGATGCAGCGCGTCGGCGAAGATCAGGCGTCCGTCGCGGCGGATGCGCCAGGCGTCGTGCACGTAGCCGCGCGTGTAGTGCTCGCCCATCGCGCGGCGGCCGAAGACGAGGCTTTCGACGGCAAGCAGGCGCGCACCGGGAGCGAGATCGGCGTCAAAGCGGCGGCGCAGGCGGGCGCCGTCGAACAGAATCGTTTCCTGAGCGAGATATTCGACGTAGCTGCCGGCGGCGGCGGTGACGTGCGCTTCGATATGTGCGGGTTCCGCGCCGGGCAGCGAGCGATAGATTTTTTCCGCCGCCTGCGCGGTCACGGTCGCCTGCGCACCCGCGGCGGCGGCGATGTCCACGCGCAGACGATCGCCGCCGGTCAGGCCGCCGCTCGTCGTCAGCAGCACCGCCTGCACCGGCTCGCCGGGATCGACATCGGGAAACAGCACGCGGCATGGCGCTCGCTGATAGAGGTCGGCCAGCCGGGTTTGGCCTTGCGTCGCGGCAAATTCGATCCGCGTGGCGCCGTCCACGCGCTGGTGCGCGGAGACGGACGGCAGCAGCGCAGGCTCGGCCAGCAGCATCGCGATTCCTCATGACGAGCCGACCGGCTCGCTGCACTGCATCATTGCGGGAATGCGCGGCGCCGTCAATCGCAGGCGC
>DAIMZS010000247.1:0-2108 GCA_036733825.1 Rudaea sp. | reverse complement strand
ACCTTGTATTCGTTGCGATGGTAGAAGGCGATCTTGTCGGCGACCGTCACCGCCACCGTGCCCGCATCGCGGCAGCCGGCGACCTTGCCGTCGTAGGCCACGCGCACGGCGTTGCCGCTGACGGTCGGCTCGACCCAGGTGCAGGCGGCGGGGAGCAGGCCGAGGGAAAGTATAAAAATGGAGAATGCGGCGTTTTTCATTATCTCTGAGCTTTTGAGGGGCACAACAGGAGCACCCCCTTCCGCCTTCGGCACCTTCCCCCGCTCGCGGGGGAAGGAAAAGATAATGTTCCCCGCGCTCTGCGCAGGGGAAGGGAGAGCTACGTTACTTTACTACTTTACCGTCGACATCGATCACCTTGGTCTCGCCGATCTTCAGCGCGCGCACCGGCTTTTCGATCTTGGTCAGATCGCCGACGATGACCCAGGTCAGCGAGTTCGGCACGAACAGCGTCTTCGCCGCCGCGTCGACCTCGGCTTGCGTCTGCGCTTCGATCTTCTGTTTCAGTGTCGATACGTAGTCGTCCGGACGGCCGTAAAGCCGGTTCGAGGCGAGCGCGCCGAGCACCGCGCCCGTGGTCTCGTAGCTGCCGGGCAGCGCACGCACGCGCTGCGCCTTGATCTTGTCGATCTCGGCTTGAGTCGGCGGATTCTTGGCGGCAATGCTGCGCACTTCCTTGAGCGCCTCGGTCACCGACTCGGCGGTTTTGTCGGTCTGCACCGGCGCCTGCAGCATCAGCGGGCGCTGGCCGAGCGCGTCGGACAGGCTGCTGCGCGCGCCGTACGACCAGCGCTTGTTCTCGCGCAGGTTCATGTTGAGGCGCGAGGTGAACGTGCCGCCGAACACCGAGTTGGCGGTCTGCATCGGCAGATAGTCCGGCGCGGTGGTCGGATCGGCGAGCGAACCGGCGAGGATCAGCGACTGCGGCGAATCCTTGCGGTCGATCAGGAACACGCGCGGCTTCTTCTGCGCGTCGACGTGGGCGATGTTCTTGGTCGGGATCGGCGTGGCCGGCGCGGTCCAGTCGCCGAAGGCCTTGTCGAGCAGCGGCACGATCGTGGCGAGATTGGTGTCGCCGGCGACGAGGATGGTGACATTGTCCGGACGATACCAGGCCTGGTGGAACGCGTTGAGATCCTCCGCGGTCAGCGCCGTAATCGCGCTTTCCGTGCCCGAGCCGGTGAACGGAATGCCGTAGGCGTGGTTCGCGCCGTAGAGCAGCGGCGGCAGCGTGCGCAGCGCCATGCCTTGCGGCTGCGTCTTCTCCTGGGCGATGCCGGCGAGCCATTGCGCGCGGATGCGCTCGATGTCGGCGTCGCGGAACGCGGGATTGCGCACCACGTCGGCGAACAGATCGATCGACGCCGCAAGGTTCGCGTTGAGCGCATTGAGGCGCGAGCTCGAGGTGTCGAGGCCGGTGTTGTTGCCGATGATCGCGCCGAGGCTTTCGCGGCGTTTGGCGATCTCGACCGAATCGAGCGACTTGGTGCCTTCGTCGAGCATCGCGCTGACGAAGCTCGCGGTGCCGAGCTTGCGGCCCTGGTCCGCGGCGTAGCCGCCGTTGAACTGCAGCTGGATCTGCGTGACCGGAATCGTACGGCGCTCGGCGACGACGACTTCGATGCCGTTCTTCAGCTTGCCGCGCTGCACCGACGGGAAGGTCAGTTCGGGGAACTGGTTGACGTCGGGCACGCCCTTGCTGCGGTCGATGTCGTTCGTGGCGGTGGTGTAGCTTTTCGCCGTCGGCAGCACCGGCGCGGGCTTGCCCTCGCGCGCGCCGAGCGGCTTGACCGCCTTGTCTTCGGCGGCGAGATCGGCGCTCGGCTTGGCCGGCACGACGGTGAGGGTGTAATCGCCCTTGCTGATCCATTTGCGCGCGGCGGCGAGCACCGACGCCGGCGTCGCGGCGGCGGCGCGTTCGAGATCTTTCTTGTACGCCGCCGGATCGCCGAGATAGACCTGGCTCTGGGCGAGGATCACCGCCTTGCCGCGGAATCCACCGACTTCTTCCAGGCCGCGGATGAAGCCCGCGCTCACCGAGGTCTGCGCGCGCGCGAGTTCGTCGGCGGTCGGGCCGTCCTTGAGGAATTTCGCCCATTCGTCGGCGA
>DAIMZS010000246.1:2948-5150 GCA_036733825.1 Rudaea sp. | reverse complement strand
CCGCCGTTCGATACGCGCCAGGTGCGCCGCGCGTTCGGCCGCGCGGCGCAGAGCTACGATGCGCACGCCGTGCTCCAGCATGAAGTCGAGCAGCGCCTGCTCGAACGCCTCGACTATTTAGAAACGACGCCGACGCGCGTGCTCGATCTCGGCTGCGGTCCCGGCCGTGCGGCGCAGGCGATGCGCACGCGCTGGAAGGGCGCGCAAGTGATTGCGCTCGACGCCGCGCTGCCGATGTTGGATCGCGTCAAGCCGAACTGGCTGCGCCCCGTCGCGCGCGTGAACGCCGATGCGCGCGCGCTGCCGCTCGCCGACGCGAGCATCGACGTGTTGTATTCCAATCTCTGCATCCAGTGGATCGACGACCTGCCCGCGCTGTTCGACGAATTCCGCCGCGTGCTGCGTCCGCGCGGTTATCTCGCGCTGTCGACCTTCGGCCCCGACACGCTGCATGAGCTGCGCACGGCGTGGGCGCAAGCCGATCGCGCGCCGCACGTGAGCCAGTTCAGCGACATCGCGCGTGTCGGCGACGCGCTGATGCAGGCCGGCTTCCGCGACCCGGTCCTCGACGCCGAGCATTTCACCCTGACTTATAACGACGCACCGGCGCTGATGCGCGAACTGAAAGCGATCGGTGCGACCAATGCCGATCCACGGCGCCTGCGCGGTTTGACCGGCCGCGCGCACTTTCGCCGCGCCGTCGAAGCCTACGAGGCGTTTCGCCATGACGGCCTGCTGCCGGCGACCTACGAAGTCATCTACGCGCACGCCTGGTCGCCCGACCCCGGCCAGCCGCGGCGCGGACGCGGTGGCGGCGGCGAGATCGCGAGCTTCCCGATCGAACGCCTGCGCGGCTCGCGGCGTGGATGACAAAAGGCACACAAGGTGCTAGTGTGCTTTCATGAAATCGTTTCGCTGGAATGCGGAGAAAAATGTTTGGTTGCAGCGCGAGCGCGGTATTTCGTTCGAGCGCGTAGTCGTGGCGATCGAAAGTGACGGACTTCTCGACGTGCTGGCGCATCCGAATTCGGCAAAATATCCGCATCAGCGAATTCTCGTGGTGGGGTGCGACGGCTATGTCTATCTCGTGCCGTTCGTCGAAGAAGAGAATTATCTGTTTCTCAAAACCGTCATCCCAAACCGCAAAGCGAAACGCGACTATTTGAACGAAGATGAAGCCGATGTCGAAAATTGATCACGACGAACGCGAAATCATCGAAGCGTTCGAGGCGGGAAAGCTCAAGTCGATTGCGACGAAGCGCGAGCTGGCACGTTATCGCGCCGCGGCGCGGGCGACCGCCCTCAAGGATCGTCGGATCAATATTCGTCTATCGTCCGGCGACCTTTCCGATCTGCAGACTCGCGCGTTGGAAGAAGGCGTGCCGTACCAGACGCTGATCGCCAGCGTTCTGCACAAATACGCGACCGGGCGTTTGATCGAGCGCTGACTACAGTTCGGAATATCGAAAGCAGCTGACGAGGTGGTCGTTGACCATCCCCGTCGCCTGCATGTGCGCGTACATGATCGTCGAACCGACGAAGTTGAAGCCGCGCTTCTGCATGTCCTTGCTGAGTTTGTCCGAGATGTCGGTGCGTGCCGGCACATCGCCGTTGCCGCGCCGGCGGTTGCGGATCGGCTTGCCGCCGACGAACGACCAGAAGTAGGCGTCGAGGCTGCCGACTTCGTCGATGACCTTCAGCGCGGCGCGCGCGTTGTTGCGCGCCGACCAGATTTTCTGCCGGTTGCGGATGATGCCCGGATCGAGCAGGCGTTTTTCCAGCGCCGCGTCGGTCATACGCGCTACTTTCGCGATGTCGAAATCGTGGAAAGCGCGGCGATAGGCTTCGCGCTTGTTCAGCACCGTCGACCACGATAAGCCGGCCTGCGCGCCTTCGAGGACGAGGAATTCAAACAGCTTGTTATCGTCGTGGAGCGGCACGCCCCATTCTTCGTCGTGATAGGCGAGGTAGAGATCGTTGCCGCCGTCGGTCCAGCGGCAGCGGGTAAGAGATTTTGCAGTCATGCGTGTCTTCACTTTTGCTCGTCATTCCCGCGTGCTTCTGGCGGGAATCCAGCGACTTTGTTCGTAAAAGCAGAGGCACTGGATCCCGCCTTCGCGGGGATGACGAGCGGTCTGTCAACCGCTCGTCACCTGCGCGGTCCAGTCCGGCAGATTGTAGTAGTTGGTCACGCGCGCGATC
>DAIMZS010000246.1:0-2848 GCA_036733825.1 Rudaea sp. | reverse complement strand
CGTAGTAGCGATGGACGAGGTCGGTTACAGGATTGCTCATCAACGGATTCCCGATTTTTATTGAGAAGTGCGCCAGGATGGCGCTTTTTGATCTTAGCGATCAGGGAAGAGCGCAAAAGTATCTACGTTGCCGCCGGAGAAAATCACGCCGACGCGGCGCCCGCGGAAAATCTCGGGGTGAGCGAGGACGGCGGCGAGCGCGATCGCGGACGACGGCTCGACCACGATCTTCATGCGTTCGAACACCAGGCGCATCGCGGCGATTGTCTGTGCGTCCTCGACCGGCAGCACGTGCACCTCGTAGCGGCGCAGCAGGGCCAGATTGATCTCGCCGATCGTGCCGCGCAGGCCGTCGCAGATCGTGTTCGGCGCGATGTCGGTGACGCGCACGCCGCGGCGCAGAGATTCATACGCGTCGGCGGCTCCGGCGGGCTCGGCGCCGTAGATTTCGAGGTTCGGCTGCAGCGCCTTCGCCGCAATCGCGCTGCCGCCGATCAGGCCGCCGCCACCGACCGGCGTGATCAGCGCGTCGAGTTCGCCGACTTCGCGCAGCAGTTCGAGCGCGGCGGTGCCCTGGCCGGCGATCACGCGCGGATCGGTGAACGGATGCACGAGTTCCGCGCCGGTCTCCGCTTGCAGTTTCGCTGCGGCGGCCTCGCGCGCGGCGATTGTCGGTGCGCAGAAATGCAGGGCCGCGCCGTAGGCTTCGATCGCGGCGAGCTTGGATTTCACCGCGCCTTCCGGCACGACGACATGCGCCGGAATGCCGCGCGAACGCGCCGCGAGCGCGAGCGCGGCGCCGTGGTTGCCGGAGGAATGCGTCACCACACCTTGCGCGGCGACGTCGTCGGATAGCGACCAGACCGCATTGCAGGCGCCGCGAAACTTGAATGCGCCGATGCGCTGGAAGTTTTCGCACTTGAACGCGAGCGCCGCGCCGGCGAGCTCGTCGATACTGCGTGCGCGCAGCACCGGTGTGCGCGTGGCGTGCGGCGCGATGCGCTGAGCGGCGCGTTCGACGTCGGCGAAATCCGGCAGGCCGGGGGCTTGGGTAGATTCGAACATGGCACGATCATAACCCGATCGTGCGGCGCGGCCGCGGCGTGCGCCGGGAGCAGCACACCCGCGCTCGCGCGCGGGTGCGAAGCGGTCAGCGGTCGAGCGGCAGCTTGCTCAGAGCGGCGCTGACGCGCGCGTGCTTGTTCTGCAGAGTTTCGATCGCGGTCTGCTGTTCCGCATCCACCGCATCATGGTTGACGTTTTCCATCGCCATTTCCAGGCGACCCAGTTCGATCATCAGATCGTGGCGCAGATATTGGACGCTGCTAATGCTGGTTTGATTTTCATGCAACATGGCTAAGACCCCCGTGTTCGTTTTCCCGCCCGCTCCACCGGGCTTGAATTTCATTCAGCAAACTGCGTGCCAGCGGCCGAATCCTTAAACCCTGAATGAACTCGGGCCAAAAACAGTGATTTTCGCCACAAAAAGTTCTTCCCTTGCGCGCCGAGGTAAGTACAATGGCGCCGCAGGCAGCGCGCTGACGCCCGGATACGGCGACTGACGCAACGCGTCCAAACTTGACGCGTTACGGATGGGATGGATGCAACGGAGTTGCGGCGGTGTGGGTGGCTTCACGTTTTTCTAGCATGTCCGGATGTACTCTAGCCGGGTGCGGTGCTGAAAAACGGATGTTGGCTCGCCGTAGACTTTAGCGCGGATTGCCCGCAAAGAATGTAGGGTTACTGGCGCCCGGCATACGGTCCTCTTGGATTCCCCCTGTTCCTACGACCGCCGGGCGCCAGCCTTTCGTCCTGAAATCCCTTCTCTTATCTCCTTTCTGCGTCCTTCGAACCGAGCGCGAATCGGCCCCTGAGCCCAATCATCAGCGCGCTTGAAGCGGCAGCTGTGCGTGTTTCGAAGTGCGAGGAAGTAGCAGCAGGAAGCGTGCCAAGCCCAGGCTGGTATACTTTCTCTTCCTTTTGACTGGGTCTCCGGCGTCTAGCGCGTTGCGGATTTGCCATGAATTTCGATCAGACATTCGATGTCATCGTCGTCGGCGGCGGCCACGCGGGCACCGAGGCCGCGCTTGCCTCCGCGCGTCTGGGCGCGAGCACGCTGCTGCTTACGCACAACATCGAAACGCTCGGCCAGATGAGCTGCAATCCCGCGATCGGCGGCATCGGCAAAGGCCATCTGGTCAAGGAAATCGACGCGCTCGGCGGCGTTATGGCGCAGGCGGCGGACCGCGCGGGCATCCAATGGCGCACGCTCAACGCATCCAAGGGCCCGGCCGTGCGCGCGACGCGCTGTCAAGCCGATCGGGCGCTTTATAAGGCGACTGTCCGCGAGCGGCTGGAGACGCAGCCGAACCTCACCCTGTTCCAGCAGGCCGTCGACGACCTGACGCTGGAAGGGCAGAAAGTGACGGGCGTGGTCACCCAGATGGGTCTGACCTTCCGCGCGCGTCACGTCGTGCTGACCGCCGGCACCTTTCTCGCCGGCAAAATCCATATCGGTTTCGAGAACTACGCGGGCGGCCGCGCGGGCGATCCGCCGGCGCAGCGCCTGGCCGCGCGCATGCGCGAACTGCCGCTCGTGGTCGACCGTTTGAAAACCGGCACCCCGCCGCGCCTGGATGGCCGCAGCATCGATTTTGCCGCGCTGGCCGAGCAGCCGGGCGACACGCCTATGCCGGTGTTCTCGTTCTGGGGCGAGGCCGCCGACCACCCGCGCCAGGTGCCGTGCTGGATCACCCACACGAGCGAGCGCACCCACGAGATCATCCGCGCCGGGCTCGACCGCTCGCCGCTGTACACCGGCAAGATCGAAGGCGTCGGCCCGCGCTAC
>DAIMZS010000245.1:2022-5194 GCA_036733825.1 Rudaea sp. | reverse complement strand
CGCCGTAAACCGCCACGGCGAACAGCACGCCGAGCCAGACGATGCCGGAAGCGATAACGAGGGCGGCGCTCAACATCGCGCAAGCATAGCGCAGCGGATTCGAGTTGTTCTGCTCGTCATTCCCGCATGCTCTTGGCGGGAATCCAGTGTCTTTCTCTTTCCGGATGTCAGCAAAGTCGCTGGATTCCCGCCAGAAGCACGCGGGAATGACGAGCCAAAGGGCATGATGCACTGCAGCGCGAGGGGTGCGAAAATAGCGGACCCCCACGTCCCGATCCCGATTCCATGCCCGCCATCCAGCAAGCAGACTTCATCCAGTCCATCGCCGACGCGCTGCAGTACATCAGCTACTACCACCCGGTCGACTACATCAAGAATCTCGCCGCCGCCTACGAGCGCGAGGAATCGCCGGCGGCCAAGGACGCGATCGCGCAGATCCTGATCAACTCGCGCCTATGCGCCGAGGGCCATCGGCCGATCTGCCAGGACACGGGCATCGTCACCGTGTTTCTCAAGGTCGGCATGAACGTGCGCTGGGATGCGACGATGTCGCTCGAGGACATGGTCAACGAGGGCGTGCGCCGCGCTTACAACGATCCGGACAACAAGCTGCGCGCCTCGATCCTCGCCGATCCGGCGGGCAAGCGCACGAATACGAAAGACAACACGCCGGCCGTGATCAACGTGCAGATCGTGCCGGGCGACAAGGTCGATGTGATCGTCGCGGCGAAGGGCGGCGGTTCGGAGGCCAAATCGAAGTTTGCGATGTTGAATCCCTCCGACTCGATCGTCGACTGGGTGCTGAAAACGGTGCCGACGATGGGCGCCGGCTGGTGCCCGCCGGGCATGCTCGGCATCGGCATCGGCGGCACCGCGGAGAAGGCGATGCTGATGGCGAAGGAAGCGCTGATGGATCCGATCGATATCACCGAATTGCAGGCGCGCGGGCCGTCAAACCGTGCCGAGGAATTGCGCCTGGAGCTGTACGAGAAGGTCAACGCCCTCGGCATCGGCGCGCAGGGTCTCGGCGGCCTGACCACGGTGCTCGACATCAAGGTGCGCGACTACCCGACGCACGCCGCGAATCTACCGATTGCGATGATCCCGAACTGCGCGGCGACACGCCACGCGCATTTCGTGCTCGACGGCTCGGGTCCGGTCGCGCTCGATCCGCCCTCGCTCGAAGACTGGCCGAAGCTCACCTACAGTCCGACCGGCGCGCGCCGTGTCGATCTCGACACGATCACGCCGGAGATCGTCGCCACGTTCAAGCCGGGCGAGGTGCTGCTGCTCAACGGCAAGCTGCTGACCGGCCGCGACGCCGCGCACAAGCGCATCGTCGACATGCTCAACAAGGGCGAGAAACTGCCGGTCGATTTCAAAGGGCGCTTCATCTACTACGTCGGCCCGGTCGATCCCGTGCGCGACGAAGTCGTCGGCCCCGCCGGCCCGACCACGGCGACGCGCATGGACAAGTTCACCGAACAGGTGCTCGCCTCCACCGGCCTGCTCGGCATGGTCGGCAAGGCAGAGCGCGGTCCCACGGCGATCGAGGCGATCAAAAAGCACCAGTCGGTGTACCTGATGGCGGTCGGCGGCGCGGCCTATCTCGTGTCGAAGGCGATCCGCGCGTCGCGCGTCGTCGGCTTCGCCGATCTCGGCATGGAAGCGATCTACGAATTCGACGTGAAAGACATGCCGGTCACCGTCGCGGTCGATTCCAGCGGCACGAGCGTGCACCAGACCGGCCCGCGCGAGTGGCAGGCGAAGATCGGTAAGATTCCCGTCGTCGTGGCGTAACGGTAGAACGCTTAGTCGTTTTGCAGAGACGAGGGAATGTCGCGCTTGTCATGCAACACGCGCCAAACATCGATGCAGCCATCTATTTCAACGTAGAAGAGAAGATACGGAAAACGCTGGAGCGACCACGTGCGCAATCCGGGCAGATCGAGCAGGGAGGCGTATCGCGGCGATCCGCTAGATGGATGACTGCTGAGATGAGTAAAAGCGGCTTCGAGCGCGTCGATGAAACGTAGCGCGAGTTCGGCGCCGCCTTCGTCCGAGTAGTGACGCAGCGCGTCGTCGATATCGTTCTGCGCCTGGCGGCGCGGCGCGATCGGCCGCTTCATGCTTTTGACCGCTTGCGCACCTTTGCACGCAAGCGATCAAAATAGTTGGCATCGACAGCGCCGAGCGACCTAGATTTGGCGCCTTCGAGCAGCAGGTTGCGCAAATGCATGCGGTCCTGCTCCCGGCGGAGGAGGCTGCGCACGTATTCGCTACTCGTCCCGTAGCCGTGCTCGGCAACCTGCTCGTCGACGAACGCTCGCAGTGTCTCGGGTAGTGAAATATTCATCGTGCTCATGTTGCGAGACTACTCGGCTTGGCAGGAATTGGCAAATTTTGCCAATTTTTATTTTTTCGTTTTCGCGAGTGTGATCGCCGCCACCCCGGCGACAATGATGACAGTGCCGAGAATGTCGAGGCGCGACACCGCTTCGCCGCCGAGCAGCACGCCGACCAGCACGGCGACCGGAGGGTTCACATAGGCGTAGCTCGAAGCCAGCGCCGGACGCGTGTTGTGCAACAGGTAGATGTACGCGCTGAAGCCGAGCAGCGAGCCGAACACGATCAGGTAGGCCATCGCGCCCATGGCCGTCGCGTTCGGCACGCAGGCGAAATGCTCGCCGCTCGCGAGCGAGACGACGGCGAGCGGCACGCTGCCGGCGATCATCTGCGCCGCGGCGCTCATCATCGGCTCGGGCATGTCCTGGTGCTTGCTCCAGACCGAGCCGAACGCCCAGGCGATCGGCGAAAGGACGAGGGCGATGGCGCCGGCCGGCGAGCCGCGCAGCTCGCCGCCGAGGTTGAGCACGACGATGCCGACGAAGCCGATGACGAGGCCGATCCACTCCATGCGGTTCGGCCATTGCCCGTAGAGACCGGCGAAGATCGCCATGAACAGCGCCGCGCTCGCGACCGCGACGGCGGCGATGCCCGAGGCGACCGTTTGTTCGGCGTAGCAGACGCCGCCGTTGCCGATGCCGAGCAGCAGCGTGCCGGTGACCAGGCAGTTGAACCATTGGCGCCGCGTCGGCGCCGCATTGCCGCGCCAGCGCAGCAGGGCGTACAGCAACGTACCGGCGACGATGAAGCGGATCGCGGCGAGCGC
>DAIMZS010000245.1:0-1922 GCA_036733825.1 Rudaea sp. | reverse complement strand
GCGGTGCGATTGGGCAGGACCACGAATTCGCCGTCGATCACGTTCGGCTGACGTGGGGCGGTGCGCGGAGCGCCCGCACGGGCGAACGCGCGCGCGACGGCGATGATCGCACCGATCACGGCGAAAGCGAGGAGGGCAAAAAATCCCAATGCGAGCACACCGGCAAGGAGAACGAGGCCGAGAGCGCCGATCAGCACGCGCGTGATGGGGTGACGAGGGCGGTTGAACCAGCGCCAGTAAAACATGTCGGCGACACTCCATGGCAAAATGAACTGAGTTGGTATCTCCCCCTCTGATACCGCGTAACCGGGCCATTAAATACCGATGAGCGTTACAAAAGCGTTATGCCGAATCGGCGACGTCCCCGAAGGCGGCGCGATCGAGGTAGGGGTCGTTGACGAGCGTGATGCAATTCGCGATTCGCTGATGCTGACGCGCCACGGTTCCGAAGTACGCGCCTATCGCAATATCTGCCCCCATGCCGGGCGCCGGCTCGACTGGGCGCCGAACCAGTTCCTGATCGAAGACGGCTATGTGATCTGCACCGCGCACGGCGCGATGTTCCGGCTGGCGACAGGAGAGTGCGTGTCGGGGCCGTGTCTGGGCACCGGTTTGGCATTGGTGCCGGTCGAAGTGCGCGGCGACGAGATCGTGCTTCTTGGTGAGTAGCGCAAGGCTAGTTTTTTGTCGGTATTTCTAATTTGTCGCACGTGGTGCGCTCAGCGAAAAACGAGATTCACCGAAACGAGCATCACCACCAACATCAGCAGCGTCAGCGGCAAGCCCACACGCAGGAAGTCGCGCCCGCGATAGCTGCCGGGGCCGGCGATGAGGGTGAGCACCGGGTTGGCGCTCGGGATCAGGAAACTGTTCGAGGTCGAAATCGCCACGATCAGCGCGTAGATCGCCGGATTGCCGTTCGAGGTGAGGGCGACGTTGATCGCCATCGGCACCATCATCACCGTGGCGCCGACGTTGGAGACGATCTGGGCGAAGAACAGCGTGAGCACGGCGACCACCGCCTGCAGCGCCCATTGCGGCCAGGCGCCGAGATAGCGCAGGACTTCCTGGGCGAGCCACGCGGCGGCGCCGGTCGCGTCCATCGCCCAGCCGAGCGGGATCAGGCAGGCGAGGGTGAAGATCGTCTTCCAGTTGATCGCGCTGTAAGCCTCTTCCATCTTCAGCACGCCGGCGAGCAGCATGCCGACGGCGCCGGTCAGCATTGCGATCGACAGCTTGATGTCGGTGAACAGGCCCAGGCCCATCGCCAGCGCGAAGAATCCGACGGCGTGCCAGATCTTGCTCGGCCGGCCTTCTTCCTTCGGATAGTCGGTGACGACGACGAAGTCGTGATCCTCGGCGGCGACGGCGAGGTCGCGCCAGAGCCCGTGCAATACGAGCGTGTCGCCCGCGCGCAGGGCAATGCCGCGCACGTCTTCGCGGTGAATTTCCTCGCCGCGATTGACCGCGAGCACGCTGACGCCGTAGCGCTTGCGCAGATGCAGCGAGCCGACCGTCTGCTTGACGAAATCCGAATTCGGCGGAATCACCGCTTCGGCGATGCCGGCGCGGGTCGGGTTGAACATGTCGCGGAACCAGCGCAGCCGCGTCTGCGCGAGCAGCAGGTTGAGATTGGCGAAATGATCGATGTCCGCGCGCTTGCCGAGCGTGCCGAGCACGGTGCCGACCCAGATCATCGTGTCGGCCGGCGGCGCCAGGCGCACTTCGTCGCCATTCTTGATCGCGAGGATCAGCGGTGCGCCGCGCAGCGCCTCGGCTTCGAGCACGCTCATGCCGACGAGCGGGCTCTCGGCGGTCACGGTCAGTTCGAACACTTCGCCCGAGATGCCGTAGGTTTCGGCGAAATAGGTGTCGGTGCGGCCCGGCGTCACGCCTTGGCTTTCCTCATCGGACGGCAGCAG
>DAIMZS010000244.1:3980-5201 GCA_036733825.1 Rudaea sp. | reverse complement strand
TTCTTGTACGAGCCGTACATCAGGCCGCGGAACATGTGCAGGTAGATGACGATGAAGAACATCGACGCGCCGGTCGAATGCATGTAGCGGATCAGCCAGCCCCAATCGACGTCGCGCATGATGTATTCGACGGAGTCGAACGCGGTCGCCGCGCCCGGCTTGTAGAACATCGTCAGGAAGATGCCGGTGAGGATCTGGTTGACCAGCACGACCAGGGCGAGCACGCCGAAGTAGTACCAGAAGTTGAAGTTCTTCGGCGCGTAGTACTCGGTCATGTGCTTGCGGTACACCGGCATCAAGCCCGGCGCGCGCTCGTTGACCCAGTTGCCGATGTTCGTGAATACGTTAGCCATTAGGCTTTGTCCTCCGGATTCACGCCGATCAGAATGTGCGTGTCGTCGATGAACTTGTACGGCGGCACGACCATGTTCGCCGGGGCGGGCACGCCCTGGAACACGCGGCCGGCGATGTCATAGCGCGATTTGTGGCAGGGGCAGAAGAAACCGCCCTTCCACTCCGGATCGAACGGCTCGGGCTTGATCTCGGGAATGTATTCGGGCGAGCAACCCAGATGCGTGCAGATGCCGATCATGACCAGCCACTCGGGCTTGATCGAGCGCGTCTCGTTCTGCGCGTATTTCGGCTGCTGCTCGACCTGCGATTTCGGATCGCGCAGGCGGCCGTCGAGGCCCGGCAGCGTGTCGAGCATCGCCTTGGTGCGGTTGACGATCCACACCGGCGATCCGCGCCAAAGCACGGAAATCTTCTGACCCGGCTCGATCTTGCTGATGTCCTGCAGGACCGGCGCACCCGCATTCCTGGCGCGTTCGCTCGGTTCCCACGACTTGACGAAGGGCACCGCCGCGAACGCAGCTCCGATCCCGCCGACGACTACGGTCGTCCCGGTCAGAAACCTGCGGCGGCCCTGATTCACACCCTCATTTGCCATCCGGCACTCCGAAGAATTGCTGAAAATCCGCTGAGCAGCCCGTACGAGCTCCCCCAAAAATCGTGCTAGTTTACCCAAAGCCCCCTGCCGCAGACAACGAAAAACACACGGTCTGCATCTTGTCTCAAGCCTCCATGAAAAATTTCTATCGGCTGATCCAGTTCGTCGCGCAGTTCGTCACCTTGGGTCTTGCCCTCGCTTTCGTGATCTCTTTGTTCGCACCGCAATGGACGGCGCGCTTGCGCGGACAGGCGGCCGACAATTCGCCGCCG
>DAIMZS010000244.1:0-3880 GCA_036733825.1 Rudaea sp. | reverse complement strand
ACGGCGAAGATGGTGCTCGATCAGATCATCCGCAACGGCCGCGTGATCCGCGCCTGGATGGGCGCGACCTACCGCGATGTGCCGCCGCAGCCGAACGATCCGATGCCCGTCGTCACCGGCGGCGCGCAGGTCACCTCGGTCGCGCCGGGCAGCCCGGCGGAAAAGGCCGGGCTGAAAGTCGGCGACGAGATCGTGCGCTTCGACGGCAAATGGGTGAAGAATCAGGCGACGCTGCGCAGCAGCGAATCGCGTCTGGCGCCGGGCAGCAAGATTACGGTCGCCGCGAAGCGCAACGGCGAAGTGCAGCAATTCGACGTAGAGCTCGTGGAACGCCCGAGCGGCCAGACCGAATTCTCCGCCAGCGGGCGGCAGCTCGATCAGAATTGATTCCGCGCGGAGCGCGGCTCCTCAGCGTGCTTCGCCGTAGCGCTTGCGCAGCGTCGCAACGCGCTCGACGTAGACGCGCGTCTCGTCGAACGGCGGCACGCCGCTGTATTTCTGCACGTTCTGCGGACCGGAGTTGTAGGCCGCGGCCGCCAGGCGCTCGTCGCCGTTGAACAGTTTCAGCAGCATCGCCAGATAGCGCGCGCCGCCGCGGATGTTCTGCGCCGGATCGAACGGGCTGGCCACGCCCATGTCGTTGGCGGTCGCCGGCATCAGCTGCATCAAGCCTTGCGCGCCCTTCACCGAAATCGCGTTGGGATTGAAGGCGGATTCGGCGTGGATCACCGCGCGCAGGTAAGCCTGATCGACGCCGAACTCGGTCGCCGCCGAAGCCACTTCGTCCTTGTATGCATCGAGATTGAGCGCCAGCGTGGCGAAATTGATCGCCGATTTCACATCGCACGCGTAGCAGGTCGCGATATAAGTGAACAACATCTGATACGGCCCGCCGGCCGGACGCACATTGGTGTATTCGACGATGCCGTTCGCGCGCGCGATTTTGTACACCGCGCCGCGGCGCACCTGGGTCATCTTGTCCGGCCGCTCGGTCGCATTCGGCGCCACTTTGGCCGGCGCTTCACCGTTCAACCGCAGCTCGCTGGTGACATCGGCGAACGGCGAGGCCGGCCCCGACTTGTATTCGAGGCGCGGCTTCGCCTCGGCGACCTTGGGGCCGTCGGCTTCGGCGGGAAGGGACTTCGCCACCTCCGGCTTCGCCGCATCCGGCGCAGCCGCGTCCGGCTTGGCGGCATCCGACTTGGCCGTTTCCGGCTTGACCGGTTCGAGCGCCGTCTTGGCCGGCTCCGCCTTCGCCACCGGCTTGTGCGGCTTCGCCGCCGACTCGGTGTAGTCGCTGCCCGGCAGCTTGGTGCAGGACGCGTAGCCGTCCGGCTTGTTGGTGATCGCCATTTCGCCCTGCGGCCCCTTGCAGCGGTACACCGCACCGGCATGCGCCGGCGGCGCCAACGCCGCAAACGCGATCGCCAGACAGGACAGGCCGCACCAATGGCGCAAGGATGATTTCATGGAAGCCTTCGGTTACCGGCGCCAAGTTTCTGACAGGATTGGGGTTTTGCCAAGCGAAACCGCGCACGAAACCGGCCGCTGCGGGCGCCGGCACATGGCAGACGGCCCGTTCCAGCCTTAGAATACGCAGTTACCGAAAAATTCCCCGCTCCGACGTTTTCCCGCGAATCATGCCCGGCAAACTTTTCATTAAAACTCACGGCTGCCAGATGAACGAGTACGACTCGGCCAAAATGGTCGACGTGCTGGCGGCCTCGCACGGGCTCGAACTGACGCAGAACGAGGCCGAGGCCGACGTCATCCTGATCAACACCTGCTCGATCCGCGAAAAGGCGCAGGAGAAAGTCTTCTCCCAGCTCGGCCGCTGGCGCGAACTCAAGGCGAACAATCCGAACCTCGTCATCGGCGTCGGCGGCTGCGTCGCCAGCCAGGAAGGCGCGGCGATCGTCAAACGCGCGCCGTTCGTCGATCTCGTCTTCGGCCCGCAGACCCTGCATCGCCTGCCGCAGATGATCGAGGCGCGTAAGGAGACGAAGAATGCGCAGGTCGACATCTCCTTCCCCGAGATCGAGAAATTCGATCACCTGCCCGCGCCGCGCAAGGAAGGCGTGACTGCGTTCGTGTCAATCATGGAAGGCTGCTCGAAATACTGTTCCTACTGCGTCGTGCCGTACACGCGCGGCGAGGAAATCAGCCGGCCGTTCGACGATGTCATCGCCGAAGTCGCGCAGCTCGCCGAACAAGGCGTGCGCGAGGTCAACCTGCTCGGCCAGAACGTCAACGCCTATCGCGGCGCGATGCACGACGGCGGTGCGGCCGATCTCGCGCTGCTGATCCATGCGATCGCCGAGCTCGACGGCATCGGCCGCATCCGCTTCACCACTTCGCATCCGCTCGAGTTCTCCGACTCGCTGATCGAGGCGTACGCGAACGTGCCCAAGCTCGCCAATTACCTGCATCTACCCGTGCAGTCCGGCTCCGACCGCGTGCTCAGCGCAATGAAGCGCGGCTATACCGCGCTCGAGTTCAAGCAAAAGATCCGTCGCTTGCGCAAAGCGCGTCCGGACATTTCTGTGTCGAGCGACTTCATCGTCGGCTTCCCCGGCGAGACCGACGCCGAATTCGAGCAGACGATGAAGTTGATCGACGACATCGGCTTCGATCAAAGCTTTTCCTTCATCTTCTCCAAACGCCCCGGCACGCCGGCGGCGAACCTGCCGGACGACACGAGCGACGCACTCAAGCACGCTCGTCTCGAGCGCCTGCAGGCGACGATCAACGCGAATGCGAAAGCGATTTCGCAGGCGATGATCGGCACCGTGCAGAACGTGCTCATCGAAGGCCCGAGCAAGAAGAACCCGAAGGAAATGACCGGCCGCACGGAAAACATGCGCTACGTGAATTTCCCCGCGCCGGCGAATCTGATCGGCCAGTTCATCGACGTGCAGATCACCGAAGCGATGAGCAATTCGCTGCGCGGGCGCATTGCGGCGAAAGCCGCCGCGTAGAATTCCGATGGCCAGCAAAGTCCACCACAACCTCACCCTCGAGCCGGACGACGGAGAGCGCCTGGCGAATCTTGCCGGCCCGTTCGATCAGCATCTGCGCCAGATCGAAATGCGCATCGGCGTCGAGATCGCCAATCGCGGCAACGTGTTCCGCATCAGCGGCGAGGGGCCGAAGGTCAAGCTCGCCGAACGCGTGCTGCGCGACCTGTACGAAGCGACCGCGAGCGAGTCGCTCGACGGCGCGCAGGTCAGTCTGCGCCTGTCCGAGTCGGGCATCGAATCGCTGGCCGACAAGGGTTTCGAAGCGCAGGAAGTCGCGGTCAAGGTCAAACGCGGCACCGTGCGCGGGCGCGGCGCGAATCAGCAGAAATATCTGCACGCGATCGCACGCCACGACATCAATTTCGGCATCGGTCCGGCCGGCACCGGCAAGACTTATCTCGGCGTGGCGATGGCGGTGGATGCGCTCAACGATTCGCGCGTGCAGCGCCTCGTGCTCGTGCGCCCCGCGGTCGAAGCCGGCGAGAAGCTCGGCTTCCTGCCGGGCGATCTGACGCAGAAGGTCGATCCGTATCTGCGTCCGCTCTACGACGCGCTCTACGAAATGCTCGGCGTCGATCGCGTAAGCAAACTGATCGAACGCAACGTGATCGAGATCGCGCCGCTCGCCTACATGCGCGGACGCACGCTCAACGATTCGTTCGTCATTCTCGACGAGGCGCAGAACACGACGGTCGAGCAGATGAAGATGTTTCTGACGCGCATCGGTTTCGGCTCGGTCGCCGTCGTCACCGGCGACCTGACTCAAATCGATCTGCCGCGCCACGTGAAGAGCGGCCTGCGCGATGCGATCGAGGTGCTGGCCAAGGTCGAAGGCATCAGCATGACGTTTTTCGAGGCGA
>DAIMZS010000243.1:0-5210 GCA_036733825.1 Rudaea sp. | reverse complement strand
ACTTCGGGAACGCGCGCACGGCGATCAGGTCGACGTAGCGCGACAGCACGCGCGCGACTTCGGCGATGTGCTCCTCGGTCTCGCCGTCCATCACCGTGCCGAGTTCGAACTCGATCGGCCAGGCGTCCTTGCCCGGCTGCAGCACGATGGCGTGGCCGCCGAGCTGGAACGCGCCGAGCTCGAAACTCGTGCGCGTGCGCATCGAGGGATTGAAGAACAGCAGGGCGATCGATTTGCCTTTGAGATCGTCGCCGAGCTTGCTCCGCTTGAACAGCGTCGCGCGCGCGAGCAGCGCGTCGAGCTCGGGACGGCTCCAGTCCTGCGTACTCAAGAAATGTCGGATGGTCATTCACTACCCTCGGTTGAAAACAAAAAACCCGGCACGGGGCCGGGTTTTTATCGTCGAAACACATGAAAAACGTGCGACAGCTTACCCGGCCGTGTTGGTCGTGGTCGGTCGACGCGCGCGCGAAGTCATGCCCGCGGCCATATCGGCGCTGGACAGGATTTCCACGGTGGCGAAGAGCTGGTTCATGGGCACGCGGTCATTTGGACGGCTAATCATGCACGGAATAATGGCGCAGTGCAACAGGAGCCGCCGGTTTCGGCTATCGCAGCATCTCGCGAGCCGTCGCCGGGTTGCCGTCGTTCGGCTGCGGCTGGATGCCGAGCAGGTCGGTCAGCAGCGGATAAACATCGACGTTGTCGAACTCCGGTACCGTCACGCCTGATTTGAACGCCGGCCCGTGGGCGACGAACAGCGCGCGCATTTCCGGAGCGTCGTTGTCGTAGCCGTGTTCGCCGCCGTGCACCTTGTGGTTGGGCCGGCTATGGAATTCGCGCGTTTCCACCAGCCAGCCGCTGTCGGGCAGGCAGACGATAGCCGGGATGCGCACATGCGTGCCGTAATGCAGGCGCGGCGGCAGTTCGCTCTTGCGCCAGCATTCCACGTGCTCGTGCTTGCCGAGCAGGGCCTTGTCGACCTCCGCTTCGAATCCCGATTTCGGACGGATGCCGACGACGATGCCCGAAGTGACCAGGTCGATGTGTTCGAGGTTGACCAGATTGTCGAGGAGGACGGTACGCGCGGCATCGACTTCGGCCATGCCGTGATCGGAGACGATCACGAGGTTGACGGACCGATATAAATTGCGCTTTTTCAATTGTTCGACGAGTCTGCCGAGCGCCGCGTCGGTCGCGCGCAGCGCCTCGTTCACCTCGGCGGAATCCGGGCCGTAGTCGTGGCCTTGATGATCGACCTGGTCGAAATACAGCGTCAGAAAACGCGGGCGTTGATCGGCAGGCAGATCGAGCCAGGCAAGCACCTGGTCGACGCGATGATCGGCGCTGATCTTGCCGTCGAACGTCAGGTAATGATCGGGACGATGGCCGCGGATTTCCATGTCGCTGCCGGGCCAGAACATGGTGCCGGTGCGCAGACCTTGCTTGTCCGCGGTCACCCAGATCGGCTCGGCGCCGTCCCACCATTGTCCGCTGGCGGTTGCGCTGGTCTTGATCGTGAATTTGCCGAGTTGCGGATCGGCCATCGTGTTGTTGACGATGCCGTGATGGTCCGGATACAGCCCGGTGACGAGGGAGTAGTGATTCGGGAACGTCAGGCTCGGAAACGCCGGCCGCATCGCCTGCGCGCGCACCCCGTCGGCGGCGAGCGCGGCAAGATTCGGCGTCAGGCCGCGCTCGAAATAGTCGGTGCGGAACCCGTCGATCGAAATCAGGATGACCGGGGAATGGGTTTGCGGCTTAGGAGTCTGGCTGGCGCAGGCGGCGAGAAAAAGAACCAGCAGCGCGAGGGTCGCGCGAAAAATGTTTTTCATGGGAACGGGGCGATTTTCGTTGTTGTGCCGGTGAATGTTAACCCAGCCACATGACGATGAAATCGCACAATTCCCACTTGCGCGTGACAGCAATGAAAGTTTTTGTTCACGCCGGCCGCGAAAGCGGCCACCGCTTCCGCTTACGCGAGGGACCGAACGGCCTGACGCGTTTCCGGCGCCGGCCAGCCGGCGGCCTTGGCGGCGTCGCTGATCGCCTTGTTGGTATCGAAATACACCTGCCAATAATTGTCGTTGTGGCAGTACGGACGCACGGTCAGCACCGTGCCGAGCGGCGTGTGTTCGAGGATTTCGATGTCCGGCGCGGGCGTGGCGAGCACGTTCTTCACCTGCGTGACCGCGGCGCGCAGGCGCGACTTCGCATCGTCGACGTCGACGCCGGAGGCGAGCAGGGCGGTGAGGTCGACGCGCCGGTAGGCGTTGGCGGAGTAGTTGATGATGGTGTCGGCGAAAATCTTGTTGTTGCCGACGACGGCCTTGACGTTGTCGCCCATGTCGATCGTCGTGCCGAACAGGCCGATCTCGCGCACCGTGCCGGTGACGCCGCCGGCGGTGATGGCGTCGCCCACCTTGAACGGGCGCAGCGTAATCAGGAACACGCCCGCGGCGAAATTGGCGAGCAACCCCGACCAGGCCATGCCGATCGCGACGCCGGCCGCGGCGAGCAACGCGGCGAACGAGGCCGTTTCCACGCCGAGCACCGAGAGTACGGCGATCGCGAGCAGCACGGTGAGCAGGCCGCTGGAGACGGAAACGGTATAGCGGGTCAGGGTGGGATCGAGCCGACGCTTGTCGAGCACACGCGCGAGCGCCGCGCCGATCAGGGCGATGACCCAGCGGCCGACAATCCAGACCACGATCGCGCCGAGGATCTTCCAGGCGAGCGGAACGACGTAGGCGGAGACGAGGGATTGCAACTGGGTGGGATCGAGACTCATCGGCGGATTCCTTGTCGAATGAATGCGAAACAAGCCCTCCCCTTCAAGGGGAGGGTTGGGTGGGGATGGTTTTGCTCAACCACGGCCAATTACAAACACCATCCCCCTCCAAACCTCCCCCTTGAAGGGGGAGGCTTCAGAGCGAGGCCGTCGGCTTACAGCGACTGCGCGTTGAACGTGTTGCAGCTGTTGATATCGCCCGAGGCGAAACCGGCTTTGAACCAGCGCTGGCGCTGCGCCGAGGTGCCGTGCGTGAACGAATCGGGCACCGCGTAGCCACGCGATTGCTTCTGCAGCGTATCGTCGCCGACCGCGGAGGCGGCATTGAGCGCCGCGTCGATGTCGCCGGCCTGCAGCCAGCTGAGCTGCGCCTGCGAGCGGTTCGCCCAGACGCCGGCGAAACAGTCCGCCTGCAGTTCCTGGCGAACCGATAGGCCGGTCGCGCCGTCCATCGGCGTGCCCTGGCGGCGCGCCTGCTCGACTTTATTCATCACCCCGATCAGGTTCTGCACGTGATGGCCGACCTCGTGCGCGATCACGTACGCGCGCGCGAAATCGCCCTGCGCGTGGAAGCGCGTATCCATCTCGTGAAAGAAATCCAGATCGAGGTAGACCTGCTGATCGCCGGGGCAGTAGAACGGCCCCATCGCCTCCTGGCCGAGGCCGCAAGCGGTGCTGACACGATTGTTGAACAGCACGAGCTTGGGCTGCGGATAACGCTGGCCGCTGGCCTGGAAGTACGCGCCCCAGACATCTTCGGTGCTGCCGAGCACGGAGCGGACGAACGCTTTTTGCGGATCGTTGCTGCTCGCCACCGGCCGCTGCGACGGCGCGACCTGCTGGCTGCTCGTGTCCTGCATCGACCCGCCGCTGAGCAGGGCGAGGATATCGAGCGGATTCTTGCCGAACAGCAGACTGACGACGACGATCAGGATGATGCCGCCGATGCCGATATGGAAACCGCCGAAGCCGAGGCCGCCGCCTCCGCCGTAGCCGCCACCGCCGCTGCCGTCGTCTTCGACGACATTGTCGCTCTGACGCCCCTTCTGCCAGTCCATAAAGGTCTCCTTGTCCGCTGTGGCGAATGCGCGAACGTTACTCCGTCGCGCATCGCCACCGCAAGGCCCGACCGGACCGGCGTTGCGCAGCGGTTACGGATACCGCGCGAGCACGCCATTGCGCAGATTTTGTCCGCCGCGGCCGTCGGGATAGCGCGCCTCGAACGCGAGCTTGCGCGGCCCGGCCGCACGCAGCGTGAACTCGCCCTGCGAGAGGCGATCGCAGAAGCCGCTGCCGTCGGTCGGCTTGAAGTGCAGCGTCCAGGCCTCCTCGCCCTGCGCGGAGTAGGCGCCGTCGCGCAGCGTGCAGGCTCGGCCGGTATCGACCACGAGCGTCGCGCCGTCCTCGCCGGCGGCGCGCAGCGACAGCGTGGTCTTGTCCGCGTCGCGCTGTCCCTCCACTTGCGTACGGCCGATCCACTGGCCGCGGGGTTCGGACGTTTCGGCCTGTGCGATGCAGGCGAACGAGGTGATCGCCAGCGCAGCGGCAAACAGAGCGGGTCGTTGAAGATTGCGGGTGGACATGGCTCCTCCGAGATGTGGAAATGCGAATGGTCTGGCCCAACGAGCACCGCCGCGAAACATTGCGTGCGGCGCGAAGCGATGATTCCGCGTACGCGCGGCGTGCGCATCTGCAGGAAGTCATCTTTGTATACGATGCACAAAAGTGGAAAAAGGTCGCAGCTATGTCGGAAGTCATGCGAGCCATGACTTTCGGCAGGTAGCGCAGAGTAAAAAAGGCGAACCGGTGACCGTCCCGTTACGCTCGCGTGAAATCCGCTCACGCGCGATGACCACGATGCGGGATAATGCCGTCCGTTTCGCATGCAGAGGAAAAACGCAATGCCGCCGTCCGATTCCGCCGTTCTCGGCACCCCGCTGTCCGCCGCCGTGCGCGTGATGCTGCTCGGCTCCGGCGAACTCGGCAAGGAAGTGCTGATCGCGCTGCAGCGCCTCGGCGTGGAGACGATCGCGGTCGACCGCTACGCGAACGCGCCCGGCCAGCAGGTCGCGCACCACGCGCGCACGATCGCGATGGACGACCCCGCGCAACTGCGCGCGCTGATCGAAGCCGAGCGTCCGCACATCGTCGTGCCGGAAATCGAAGCGATCGCCACCGCGGTGCTCGAGGAACTCGAAGTGGCCGGCGTGGTGCGTGTCATTCCGACTGCGCGCGCCGCGCGCCTGACGATGGATCGCGAAGGCATCCGACGCCTCGCCGCGGAAACGCTCGGCCTGCCGACGAGCCCGTATAAATTCTGCGATTCGCTCGATGAGCTGCAAGCGGCCATCGACGCCGGCATCGGCTATCCCTGCATCGTCAAGCCGGTGATGAGCTCGTCGGGCAAAGGGCAAAGCAA
>DAIMZS010000242.1:0-5244 GCA_036733825.1 Rudaea sp. | reverse complement strand
TCGGCGCGATGGGCAAGTCGGCGCAGGTGCCGCTGCACGTGTGGCTGCCCGATTCGATGGAAGGCCCGACGCCGATCTCCGCGCTGATCCACGCGGCGACGATGGTCACCGCCGGCATCTTCATGGTCGCGCGCATGTCGCCGCTGTTCGAGCTGTCGGAAACGGCGCTGTCGTTCGTGCTCGTGATCGGCGCGACGACGGCGTTCTTCACCGGGCTCATTGGCATAGTCCAAAATGACATCAAGCGTGTCGTCGCGTACTCGACGCTGTCGCAGCTCGGCTACATGACCGCCGCGCTCGGCGTGTCGGCGTACTCGGCCGCGGTGTTCCATCTGATGACGCACGCGTTCTTCAAGGCGCTGCTGTTCCTCGGCGCGGGCTCGGTGATCATCGCGATGCATCACGAGCAGGACATGCGCTACATGGGCGGCCTGCGCAAGTACATGCCGATCACCTTTATCACCGCGTGGATCGGCACGCTGGCGCTGACCGGCATGCCGGGCTTTGCCGGGTTCTATTCGAAGGACGCGATTATCGAGGCAGTCGGCGAATCGCATCGTTGGGGCGCCACTTATGCCTATTGGTGCGTGCTGCTCGGCGTCTTCGTCACCGCGTTCTACAGTTTCCGTCTGCTTTATCTGACGTTCCACGGCAAAGAGCGCTTCGTCGTCGACCATGGTCATGGCCACGGGCATGGCGATCACGATGATCATGGACATCACGAGCCCGGTCACCTCGCGCACGAACCGCACGAATCGCCGGCGGTGGTCACCTGGCCGCTAATGGCGCTTGCCGTGCCTTCGATCATCATCGGCGCGCTGACGGTCGGCGCGATGCTGCACGGCGACTATTTCGGCAGCGCGATCCATGTCGCGCACGAGGCGGGCGAGGGCGCGCACGAGGAATTTGCCGGTTGGCTCGCAACGGCATGGCACGGACTGTGGCAGCCACCATTCTGGCTGGCTTTGGGCGGTTTCCTACTTGCGACTTACATCTATCTCTTCAATCCTGCCATCGCAGACAAGGCGAAGAGCGCGCTGCATCCGATCTGGAACATGCTCGACAAGAAATACTGGTTCGACCCGATCTACCAGGCCGTGTTCGCGCGCGGCAGCGTCGCGCTCGGCCGCGGCTTGTGGAAGGGCGGCGACGTCGGCGTGATCGACAACGTGCTGATCGACGGCTCGGCGAGCGCGGTCGCGCGCATTGCCGGCGTCGTACGTTGGGTGCAATCGGGTTATCTGTACACCTATGCGTTCGCGATGATCCTCGGGCTGGTGTTCCTGCTCGGCGGGTTGTGGTGGGTGGTGGGGAAATAGGCTTTTTTTGCTCGTCATCCCAGTGAAAGCTGGGATCCAGCTCTTGCTTCAAAACGCAGAAAGGCTGGATCCCAGCTTTCGCTGGGATGACGGCTAGAAGAACAATGGGACTGAGTAAATGATGCAATCGCTGTTAAGCATCCTGATCTGGCTGCCGATCGCCGGCGGTTTCGCCGCGCTCGCGCTCGGCATGCACCGCGCGAACCAGGCGCGCTGGCTGGCGCTCGCCGTCGCCATCGCCACGTTCATCATCAGCATTCCGCTGCTGACGAACTACGACGCGGCGGCGGGGACGATGCAGTTCATCGAGCAGCATCGTTGGATCTCCGCGATCAACGCGAACTACCACCTCGGCGTCGACGGCATTTCGGTCGCGCTGATCGTGCTGACCACCTTCGTCACCGTGCTCGTCATCCTCGGCGCCTGGGATTCCGTGCACGACAAGGTCAACCAATATCTCGCCGCGTTTCTCGTGCTCGAAGGCCTGATGATCGGCGTGTTCTGCGCGCTCGACGCGCTGCTGTTCTACGTGTTCTTCGAAGGCATGCTGATCCCGATGTTCATCATCATCGGCATCTGGGGCGGCCCGCGTCGCGTCTACGCGACGCTGAAGTTCTTCCTGTACACGTTCTTCGGCTCGATCTTCATGCTGGTCGGGCTGATCTACCTGTACACGCAGTCGAACAGCTGGGAACTGTCGCAGCTCGCCGCGTTCAAGCTCAGCCTGCAGCAGCAATCTTGGCTGTTCTTCGCCTTCCTGATCGCGTTCGCGGTCAAGGTGCCGATGTGGCCGGTGCACACCTGGTTGCCGGACGCGCACGTCGAGGCGCCGACGGGCGGCTCGGTGATCCTGGCGGCGATCATGCTGAAGATCGGCGGCTACGGTTTTCTGCGTTTCTCGCTGCCGATCACGCCGGACGCGAGCCAGCACTTCGCCTGGCTGCTGATCGCGCTGTCGCTCGTCGCGGTGATCTACGTCGGCTTCGTCGCCCTCGTGCAGGAGGACATGAAGAAGCTGATCGCTTACTCGTCCGTCTCGCACATGGGCTTCGTCACGCTCGGCGTGTTCATCTCGCTCGCGCTCGTGCGCGTGAGCGGCAACAAGGACGCGGCCCAGCTCGGCGTGTCCGGCGCGATGGTGCAGATGATCTCGCACGGTTTCGTTTCAGGCGCCATGTTCTCCTGCGTCGGCGTCATCTACGACCGCATGCACACGCGCATGATCCGCGACTACGGCGGTGTCGTGAACACGATGCCGTGGTACGCCGCTTTCGTCGTGCTGTTCGCGATGGCGAACTGCGGTCTGCCGGGCACGAGCGGCTTCGTCGGCGAATTCATGGTCATCCTGGCCAGCTTCCAGTCGAACTTCTGGATCGCCGCGCTGGCCGCATTCACGTTGATCATCGGCGCCGCGTACACGCTGTGGCTGGTCAAGCGCGTGATTTGGGGCGAGGTGACCAACGACCACGTCGCCAAGCTCAAGGACATCGATGCGCGCGAAGCGCTCGTGCTCGGCCTGTTCGCCGCGGCGACGCTGCTGTTCGGTATTTGGCCGCAGCCGCTGACGCACCTCATGGATGCCTCGGTCAAGCACATCGTCGATCAACTGATGATCGTCAAAGCAGGATAAGCGGAAATCAACCTCATGCCTTTCAGTCTTCACGATCTCCAACTGCTGCTGCCGGAAACCTTCCTGCTGTTCGCGACCTGCGCCGTGATCGCGGTCGATCTGCTGATCAAACCCGCGCAGCGCGACATCACGCATTGGCTGTCGATCGCCGTGCTCGTCGCCACGCTCGTGCTGGTGGTCGGCTATCCCGCGGCGCCGGATCGCGGCTTTTCCGGCATGTTCGTGCACGACGCCGTGTCGCGCCTGCTCAAGGTGTTCATCCTGCTCGTCGTGGCCGTGGTGTTCGTCTACGCGCGCACGTATTTGAAAGACCGCAAGCTCTACATCGGCGAATTCCACATTCTCTGTTTGTTCGCCACGCTCGGCATGATGCTGCTCGTTTCGGCTGGCAGCCTGGTGATGGTCTACGTCGGCCTCGAACTGTTGACGCTGTCTTCGTACGCGCTGGTCGCGCTGAACCGCGATTCGCCCCTGTCGTCCGAGGCGGCGATGAAATATTTCGTCCTCGGCGCGCTCGCCTCGGGCATTCTGTTGTACGGCATGTCGATGATCTATGGCGCGACCGGCACGCTCGACATCCGCAGCATTCACGGCGTGGTTGCGTCCGGCGTCGGCAACAACACGACGCTGCTGACCTTCGGGCTCGTGTTCCTCGTTGCCGGCATCGGCTTCAAGTTCGGCGCGGCGCCGTTCCACATGTGGCTGCCGGACGTCTATCAGGGTTCGCCGACCGCGGTGACCACGTTCATCGGCTCCGCGCCGAAGATCGCCGCGTTCGGCATGGCCTGGCGCCTGCTCGACGGCGCGCTCGGCGGCCTGCATGCGCATTGGGGCGAGATGCTCGCCGTGCTCGCGGTGCTCTCGCTCGCGATCGGCAATGTCGTCGCCATCGCGCAGACGAATTTGAAGCGCCTGCTCGCCTACTCGACGATCTCGCACGTCGGCTTCCTGCTGCTCGGCCTCTCCAACGGCACGCCGGCGGGTTTCGCCGCGGCGATGTTCTACGCGATCGCCTACGCGATCATGTCGGCGGCGGCGTTCGGCTCGATCCAGCTGCTCGCGCGCGCCGGCTTCGAAGCCGAGGAAATCGACGATTTCAAAGGCCTCAACCAGCGCAATCCGTGGTATGCGTTCGTCGTGCTGCTGGTGATGGCTTCGCTCGCCGGCATTCCGCCGCTGTTCGGCTTCTTCGCCAAGCTGCTCGTGCTCAAGGCCGCGCTCGACGCCGGCATGATGTGGCTGGCGATCGTCGCGATCGTCTTCGCCATCGTCGGCGCGTTCTACTATCTGCGCGTGATCAAGGTCATGTATTTCGACGCGCCGGTGGAGAAGGGCGCGTTGGTGTTGCCGGCGGATCTCCCGCTGCGCTGGATTCTGTCGATCAACGGCGCGGCGCTGCTGTTCCTCGGCCTGTTCTTCGGCCCGCTGCTGTCGTGGTGCTACCGCGCGATGGGCGTCGGCTGAGAAATCGGCCGATTGAATTCTTGCCAAAGGACGCCATTTAGGACTAGAATCGCTTTCCTCTGGTGCGGGGTGGAGCAGTCTGGCAGCTCGTCGGGCTCATAACCCGAAGGTCGTAGGTTCAAATCCTGCCCCCGCTACCATTTTTTCGAGCGCCCGGTACGCCGGGCACTCTCTTCGCAGGATGCGGATCGCCGGTTTCTGGACAAAAAACGGCGGACTAAGGAATGGGCCTTTGGCCCATTTTTTGTTTCTGGAATTCTCAATTTACCCATGCGCAACGAGGAACTGACCAATCTGGTGTCGCCCGCGATCGCGGATATGGGGCTGGAATGCCTCGGCGTCGAGTACAGCCCCTCGCACGGCAATTCGCTGGTGCGCGTGTACATCGACGCGGCCGATCGCGCGGTCACCGTGGACGATTGCGAGCTGGTCAGCCGCCAGGTGTCGGCGCTGTTCGACGTGAACGATCCGATCGTCGGGCGCTATACCCTCGAGGTGTCGTCGCCGGGCCTCGACCGGCCGCTGTACACGCCGCAGCAGTTCGCGCGTTTCGTCGGCGAGTCGGCGAAGATCGAGCTGAACCTGCCGCTCAACGGCCGGCGCCGTTTCCAGGGGCCGATCCTCGGCGTGGAAGGCGAGACGATCACCGTGGAGCAGGACGGCGTGGCGGTGAACATCCCGCACGGCAATGTGCACAAGGCCAAGCTGGTGCCGCAATTCGACGAGCCGAAGAAGCCGGGGAAGGTCGGCAAAGTGGAAAAAGGCAAAAAATAGATTGCTCTGATCCGAGACTATTGATACGAAACCGTTGCAAAGCGGATTCGGGAGAAG
>DAIMZS010000241.1:0-5257 GCA_036733825.1 Rudaea sp. | reverse complement strand
GGAATGACGAGCTAAGCGCGGTCAATAACGAATTCGCGCCAGCAGGCGCCGATTGAGCGCGCGCTGCTGTTCCTGCCAGGCTAGGAGTTCGCTTTCCGGTACGGGAACCTGTCCGTCGGCATGGCTGAGCCAGCGTTTCCAGCGTGTGGTGTATTCGTAGGCCGAGACTTCGCCGTTGATGTCGCTGCCGACGAAGCGGCCGGCCAGCGCATCGATGACGGCGTTGATGTGCGTTTCGAGCAGGCGGCCCTGATCCCAGTTGGTGCGTGCGGCTTCGGGACTCAGCGCATCCTTGTCGATCGTCAGATAGGTCGGCGGCGGCGACGGGCCGAGCGCGGCGATGAAGCGTTCGATCAATTCGTCGGGCGTGGCGAATACCTTGAACGCCTCGCCGAGGCCGATGCGCGCCGCCCAGCGCGTGTCGACGTCCATGCACCAGTTGGTCAATTTGCCGGCGTAGAGCGGCGTCAGGTAGTTCTCCCACGCATGCGCGGCGCCGACGTCGTTCGAGGTGATGCCGACCACGTGCACGTGGCTGACGAAGGGCAGCGCCGCCACGCGCCGGACCCACGAGCCGCAGTGGATGCCGAACGGAAAGCGCATGTTGTCCGGATGGTTGTCGAACACGACGACTTGGAAGCTGCCTTTGTTGCGCAAGCGACGAATCAGCGGCCAGCTCAGATGATGGAAATCGCCGCTGCCCAGGAACACGGTGCCGTAATCGGGCGGCAACTCGGCGTCGAGCTTGCGCGAAAGCGCGTCCATGCGGTGCATCGAGCAGCCGAAGCGGATCGCTTCCTGCCAATCGGCCAGGCCGATCGTCAGCGCGTCGGGCAGAGCGCCGACCGAGCGGTCGAAGTCGAGAACGACGGGGCGCCGAGTCATGCGGATTTGCCCTCCATCACGCTGCGGTCGCTTTCAAACGCGCCCGAGAAGCGGCGCAAGATCGCGCGCAACAGCGGATTGCGCACATACACCGCATGGCGCGTGAAGGTGAATTTCGCGCCGAGATAGGCTTTGATCTCGGGGTCGGTCCAGCCGGCGACGTAGTGCTTGAGGCCGTGCTTGAGCGCGTAGTCGAGGTTATGGATCCAGCTGACGAAGTAGAGATTGAGCTCGCGCGCCTGCGGATAGAGGAAACCGACGTACTTGTCGACGAGATTGCCGCCGCAGACGTAGCAGAGATTGAAGCCGATCATGCGGCCCTGGTGGCGGTAGACGAAAACGACACCGTTGCTTGCAGCGTCGCGCAGGATCGCGTCGAAGTAGTCGGCGGTGAGCAGGTCGAAGTGCAGCTCGCTCTGGTTGTAAACGTTGAGGAATAACGCATAGAACTCCGCGCGAACGGCGGCGTCTTCGAAACGCGCGTCGCCAAGCGGCACGGTTTCGATTTCGAGCTCGGCAGCGCTGCGCAGCTTGCGGCGGATGTCCTTTCGCCGGCCGGAGGACAGTCGCGACAGGTAATCGTCGGTCGAGACGAAATCGATCGGCACATAAGCCAAAGCCTGGCCTTCGAGCAGGACAAAGCCGGCGTCGCGGCAGGCGTCGACGAAGCGCGTCGAGGCGGCGTTGCTTTGCGCATCGAGCAGCGGCGAATCCTGCGGCGTGTCCTTGACGATGAGAAAGGCGTAACGCCGCGCGTGCTCGGCCTTGAGCTTCGCGGCCAATGCGGATGCGTCGGCGGAGGCGGGCAGCGGCGCGTATTCAGTCACGGTGGTGCCGACGAAGCAGGTCGTCGGCTTCAGCCATTCGCCCCACCAGCGGTATCCGGGCAGTGCGGTGATGCGCTTCTTCGCCGCGGGTTCCATCGTCGTGAGCAGGTCGAAACGGGCGATGAAGTAGGGTGCGCCGTCGGCCGAGGCGCCGGCGGAAAAGTCCCGGGGCGGGTGGCGGAGGAACTGGGCGATCAGGCCGGTCGGTTCGAGCAGATTCAAATACGGTGACGCCGGGCGGTCGCTGGAATCCATCGGAAAGTGCAGGGGCGGCAGAGGCCGGGCAAGGCTGAGCCCGGCATTTTCGCATAAAGCGACGGCGTTCTTGGAACTGGGGCGGATCGTCCCCGCCGCTGAAACCACCTGCGCCGGGGCGGGCATTTTTGCCGGAGCACACGGGCGGCGTAATGGACGGACCAGGACTAATTCACCCCGTCGGGGGATCTTATTTATATGATTAATGGCGGCGGCAACCGGCCAATAAAAGCGTCTAATAATGCGATGTTATCGGTAACTTCGATTTTTTCGATTTCGTGGCAGCGCACTATGTCTTTCTGTAAATTTTGAGTTATGCTCAAAACACTGTGTCTGCACGGTTGTTGTGAGTTGTGACCGGCGAGTCTATGAGCCCGCGTTCGCTGGTCCTTCGATCGCTACATCGTCAACCCATTTCCATGCATGCCAGTAAGTCGTCCGCAAGTGGTTGTAATTGCGGACTTGTCTAGGATGTCCTGTGGAGTTTTTATGTCGGATCGTGAGGTAGGTACTGTCAAGTGGTTCAACGACAGCAAGGGTTTCGGATTCATCAGCCGTGAGAACGGCCCTGACGTGTTCGTGCATTTCCGCGCGATCCAGGGCACCGGCTTCCGCACCTTGCAGGAAGGCCAAAAGGTCAGCTTCAAAGTCGTTCAGGGCCAGAAGGGCCTGCAGGCGGACGAAGTCACTCCCGCCTGATCTACTGAGATAATCCAAACCAACTACTTCACGCCCCGGTGGTCGCAAGATTGCCGGGGCGCTTTTGTTTGGGGATGAAAACGGTTACACCGTTTGATCGGTAAGCCGCTTGGCCCTGACACAAAAAAACGGGGCGCCGTGAGCGCCCCGAGGGTTCGTTTACACCGCGTGTGCGCCTCAGAAGCGGCCGGCGCGGAAGTCCTCGACGGCCTGGATGATCTGCTGCTGCGTGTTCATCACGAACGGGCCGTACTTGGCGACCGGTTCGTTCAGCGGCCGGCCGGCGACGAGAATTGCCCGCGCCGCGACCGGGGCGTCGATGCGCACCTTGCCGCCGTCGCGGCTCAGCACGCCGAGATCGCCGCGCAGCAGCCCGCTCGACGCGCCATCGCCGACTTTGGCTTGGCCTTCATAGACATAGACAAAGCCGTTGTGTCCGGCCGGAATCTCGACCTCGGCCGACGCACCCGCATCCAGATGCAGGTCGAGATACAGCGGCTCGGTCGCGACGTTCTCGACCGGCCCGCGCACGCCGGCCTGCTCGCCGACGATCACGCGCGCGGTGGCTCCGGGGGCGAGCTGCACCTCGGGGATGCGCTCCGGCGCCACGTCCTGGTAACGCGGCGCGGTCATCTTGTCCTTCGCCGGCAGGTTCACCCAAAGCTGGAAGCCCTGCATCAAGCCTTCCTCCTGCTCGGGCATTTCCGAATGCAGGATGCCGCGGCCGGCCGTCATCCACTGCACGCTGCCGGCGGTGAGCAGGCCCGAATTGCCTTGGTTATCGCCGTGGCGCATGCGCCCGGCGAGCATGTAGGTCACGGTTTCGAAGCCGCGGTGCGGATGCTCGGGGAAACCGGCGATGTAGTCGCTGCCCGCATCCGAGCGGAATTCATCGAGCATCAGGAACGGATCGAGCATGTCGAGCGCCGGCTGGCCGATGACGCGCGTCAGCTTGACGCCGGCGCCGTCGCTGGTCGGCAAACCGCGCACGATGCGCACGACCTGACGCAGAGCGGTCGCGGGGATGGAAACGGGATGGGTGCTGGCCATGTTGCTCTCCGGGAAAGTTTGCGATGGCGCAAATATAGGCCCGTGCGCGCGGGAAACCAGCCGGTTCCGTGCGGACGCATCGTTCCGCGCTTGGAACGCCGCGGCGACTACACTAGGCGCCTTCCTCACATCTGCCCGTTCCCATGCCCCAGAACATTTCCCATCTTATCGACGGCCGCGTCCATGACCTGGGCGACGGCTTCAACGTGCGCCGGCTGCTGCCGCACATCGACGCGCGCCACATCGGCCCGTTCGTCTTCTTCGACCACATGGGACCGGTGCAGATGAAGCCGGGGCAGGGCATGGACGTGCGCCCGCATCCGCACATCGGTCTGGCCACGGTCACCTACTTGTTCGACGGCGCGATCCGGCACCGCGACAGCCTGGGTTCGGTGCAGGACATCCGCCCCGGCGACGTGAACTGGATGACCGCGGGCCGCGGCATCGTCCACTCCGAGCGCACGCCGGACGCCGAGCGCGCCGCCGGGCAGAAGCTGCACGGTATCCAGATCTGGGTTGCGCTGCCGAAGTCCGCGGAGGAGGTCGAGCCGGAATTCCATCATCATGCGGTGCAGACGCTGCCGGCGATCGAGCGCGACGGCGTGCGTTTGCGCCTGGTCGTCGGCGATGCGCTCGGCCTGCGTTCGCCGGTGCGCATTTTCGCGCCAATGTTTTACCTCGCCGCTGAGTTTTCCGTGGGAGGCAAGTTCGTTCTTCCGCCCGAATACACCGAGCGTGCGGTGTATGCCGTCGATGCCGATTTGATCGTGGACGGCGAACCGTTGGCGGCGCAGCGCATGGCCACGCTGGCGGCGGGCGCCGAAGTCGAAATCGTTTCGCCGAACGGCGGCCATGCCGTTTTCTTCGGCGGCGCGCCGCTCGACGGCGAACGCCATCTTTATTGGAATTTCGTCGCGTCTTCGCGCGAGCGTATCGAGCAGGCGAAGCAGGATTGGGCGGCGCAGCGTTTCGGGCGGGTGCCGGGCGAGACGGAATTTATCCCGCTACCCATAAAGTAATACTCCCTGTCGTCATTCCCGCTTACGCGGGAATGACGACAAACAGTGAAGGGGATTCAGCGATACTGCTGGTGGCATTCCTCGCATACTTTGCCGACTTTTTCGGCGATCGGCACCAGCGCCGCGCAGTCTGCCGGCGCGGCGGCGATACCCGCATCAAGCGCATCGCGCAGCCGCGCGTCGAATTCGCGGAACGCCGATTCGGGTGTCGAATCCGGATACATCGCCGGTTCAATCTCATTGCTCAGCGCACGCATCTGGGTCAATGCGAGCTGTGATTTGTGCGCATCGCAGCGCTGCGCACGCAGGCTCTCACGTAGCGACCCGTAGTGATGCTGCATCACGTCCATCACGCCGCGCGGGTACGCGTCGCGCGCGCGCAGCGCATTGGTGACGATCACGGCGCCGACGGCGCCGACCAGCACTCCAACCAACAATAAGACGATTTGCTTCATGGCTATCGCTTGAAACGGCAAGCCACGAAGCATATCTCAAGCGCCGGTTCACGCCACTACAATATTC
>DAIMZS010000240.1:0-5323 GCA_036733825.1 Rudaea sp. | reverse complement strand
GCCGCACCCGCCTCCGGTACCGCGCTGGGTGTGCTCGCCGCGGTCAGTTCCTCGCATTTTCTCAACGATCTGATCCAGTCGCTGCTGCCGTCGATCTATCCGATCCTGAAGAACAACTATGCGCTCGATTTCGGCCAGATAGGCCTGCTGACGTTCACCTACCAGATCACGGCCTCGCTGCTGCAGCCGGTGGTCGGCGCCTACACCGACCGCAAACCGCTGCCGTATTCGCTGCCGTTCGGCATGGGATTCACCCTGGTCGGATTGCTGCTGCTTTCGCAAGCGGCGTCGTTTCCGTTCCTGCTGCTTGCGGCGGCGCTGATCGGCACGGGCTCGTCGATCTTCCATCCCGAGTCATCCCGCATCGCGCGCCTGGCCTCGGGCGGTCGTCACGGCTTCGCCCAGTCGTTCTTCCAGGTCGGCGGCAACGCCGGCTCGGCGCTCGGTCCGCTGCTCGCGGCGTTTCTGATTCTGCCGCATGGCCAGGGCGCCCTGGCCTGGGTGGGACTTCTCGCTGTCGCGGGCATCGTGCTGCTGACCCGCGTCGGCATGTGGTACGCGCAGCGCGCGAAACCGAAGGCGGCGAAAATCGTCGCCGCGGCATCGACGTTGCCGAAGCGGCAAGTCGTCGTCGCCATCGGCGTGCTGCTCGCGCTGATCTTCTCGAAATATTTCTATCTGATCAGCCTGTCGAACTACTACACGTTCTATCTGATCGAGAAATTCCACGTTTCCACGCAGAGTGCGCAGATTCACCTGTTCTATTTCCTCGGCGCAGTCGCCCTCGGCACCCTCGTCGGCGGGCCGATCGGCGACCGTGTCGGGCGCAAGTGGGTGATCTGGGTGTCGATCCTCGGCGTGCTGCCGTTCTCGCTGCTGCTGCCGCACGTGAATCTGTTCTGGACCGCCGTGCTTACGGTCGTGATCGGCCTGATCCTGTCGAGCGCGTTCTCGGCGATCCTCGTCTACGCGACCGAACTCGTACCCGGCAATGTCGGCATGATCGCCGGCATGTTCTTCGGCTTCGCCTTCGGCATGGGCGGCATCGCCGCCGCGGTGCTCGGCGAGATCGCCGATCACAAGGGCATCGAGTACGTCTATCAGCTCTGCGCTTATCTGCCGGCGATCGGCCTGTTGACCGCGTTTCTGCCGAATTTGCATAGGCGCGCCCAGACCTAGCGGGCGCAAGACACGGAGGCGAGCGATTCCGCGCTATATTGGACGGCAGTCACCCCGCTGCCGTTCCGCCATGCCCGAGTCCGTCAAATCCATTTCGCGCCGCATCCTCGTCGCCCCGTTCGCGGCCACCGCGCGCCGCGTCGGCGAAGTCGTCGGCGATACCGACGACCTGCTCCATCGCAGCGGCGACCTGCGCGAAGGCAAAGCGCTGATCACCACGGTGATCGCGCTGCTGCTCGGCATTCTGAGCCTGCTCGCCGTGCTCGCATTCCATTTCCCGCAGTACCTGACGATGCCGGAGCTGCGCCACAAATATTCGGTCGACGTGCTGCGCCAACTGCTGTTCGGCGGCCTGCTCGTCGCCGGCGCGCTGTCGCTGACCAATTTGATCTTCAACCGCCGGCGCAATCTGAATCTCGTCGCGTTCGTCTGCGTCATCGTCGCGGTCGCTCTCGGCGGTTCGCGCGTGCCGGTCGGAGACTTTCCGGACAATACGCCTTACATCGGCCTGGACTGGTTCATCCTCGACCTGCTCGGCTCGACCCTGATCTTCGTCGTGCTCGAAAAACTCTTCCCGCTGTACAAGGGCCAGCCGATCTTCCGCCGCGAATGGCAGACCGATCTCAAGCATTTCGCGGTCAACCATTTTCTCGTCGGACTCATCCTGCTGACGGTGAATTTCCTCATCCACAACGTGTTCGGCTGGCTGGTCAACCACGATTTCCAGCTCGCCGTGCAGCGCCTCTGGTTCGTGCCGCAGCTGCTGCTGTGCATCCTCGTCGCCGATCTTGCCCAGTACTTCACTCACCGCGCGTATCACGAGGTGCCGTTCCTGTGGAAATTCCACTCGGTGCATCATTCGACGAAGACCATGGATTGGCTCGCCGGTTCGCGCCAGCACATGCTCGAAATCGTCGCCACGCGCGTGCTCGTGCTCGCGCCGCTGTTCGTGATCGGCTTTTCCGAAGGCGTGATCAATGCCTACATCATCATCGTCGGCTTTCAGGCGGTGTTCAATCACGCCAACGTGCATCTGCCGTGGGGTCCGCTGCGCTATTTGATCGTGACCCCGGATTTCCACCACTGGCATCACTCGCAGGACGACGAGGCGATCGACAAGAACTACGCCGCGCACTACTCGTTCCTCGATTACCTGTTCGGCACCGCGGTGAAGTCGGAGCGCAAATTCCCCGAGCGCTACGGCGTGGTCGGCGACTACATGCCCGACGGTTTCGTCAACCAGCAGCTGTTTCCGTTCAAGGCGATGATCAAGGCCGATTCGCCGTAAACATTCCCCGCGCCGCGAAAACCGCGGCCGGCTGCCCGGTTTTGTAAAGCGCAGTCGTCTACACTTGCCGAGACTTCGTTGCTGGGGAAGCTGCGCGATGCTGCAGGGGTTGCTGATTCTTTACGTGGTCTCCTTCGTCCTGGGGATCGTCATCGTCGTGCGCGTCTGGCGCGCGAGCGCGCTCGACGGCGTGCTGACCCTGTTCATTCCGTTCTACGTCTTCTACTCGCTGTACAAGTACTGGGGCGACAAGGACCACGACATCCGCTGGCCGCTGCTCGCCCAGGTTATGGTGAGCGGCATGCTGTTCTGGGTCATCATGCACGCGGCGCCGACGAAGCTCGATCCGAACTCCCCCGCCGTGGCGCAGGAACAAGGCGCAGACGATGACGAGGCGGATGCCGGCACTGCGAGCAGCCACGCCGGCGGTTCTGCGCCGACGGCCGCCCCGGCCAAGACGGCGGCCAATTCCACGATGCTAGGCGTGTCGCAGCCGGCCGAGGAGGCGCCGCGCCGCGCGACGCCCGCCGAGCTGAAGCGCCTCGCCGAAATCTTTTCCTTCCAGCGCGGCCGGCTGGTGCGCGAGGCGGTCGGCATGAGTTTCGACATCCCGCGCGGCCAGCATCTGCTCGCCGGCGCCGACGCGCGCCGCGCCGACACCGCGCTGAGCGGCGAAAACGATACCCATCTGATCGGCTGGATGATTCCGGCGGACAAGAACGTGAACGATGCGAACCTGCATATCGTGCGCCTGCGCTGGCGCCATGACGGCCTCGTCGGCGCGGACTCCGCACCGCTCGACCCCGCGGCGCTGCTCGCCGCCGCGCAAGCGCAGACGCGCGTGCCGCGCCTGTCGGGCAGCGGCGGCACCCTGCTCGGCTATGACGTTGCGCCGGAGCGCCAGGGTTCTACGGTCGTCTGGAGCGAGGAACGCCAGCTCGAAGGCTCCAGCACGAGCGTCTTCGACTGCCACGCGCTGCGCCTGGCGCGCAAGGGCGTGCTCGAACTGAGCATCGTCGGCGCGGATGCGAAAGCGGCAAAAACGTGCACCGACGAGCTGCGCACGCTCGCCGCGGGCGTGCGTTTCGACGCGGGCGCGGACTATCCCGCGCAAATCCAGGGTGAGCGCGCCGCCATGTATTCGCTTGCCGGATTGGTCACGCAAACGCAATAGCCAATCGCGTACGAATCGGCGGCCACGCGGCCGCGGCGGCGGTCAATGCTAAAATTGGACATTCACTTTAGCAGCGAGCATCGCCGCAATGTCCGTTCCAGCAACGCAGTTGGATCTTAGTTACACGCTCGAAGACAAGTACACGCGCACGCAAGGCCGCATCTATCTTTCCGGCGTGCAGGCGCTCGTGCGCCTGCCGCTGATGCAGCAGATGCGCGACCGCGCCGCCGGCCTGAACACGGCCGGTTTCATTTCCGGCTATCGCGGCTCGCCGCTCGGCGGCTTCGATCTGGAATTGTGGAAGGCAAAAAAGCACCTCAAGGCTTCGGCCATCGAGTTCCAGCCCGGCCTCAACGAAGACCTCGGCGCGACGATGGTCTGGGGCACGCAGCAGACCAACCTGTTCCCCGGCGCGAAGTACGACGGCGTGTTCGCGATGTGGTACGGCAAGGGTCCGGGCGTGGACCGCTCGGGCGACGTGTTCAAGCACGGCAACGCGGCCGGCACGTCGAAAAACGGCGGCGTGCTCGCGCTCGCCGCCGACGACCACGCCTGCCGCTCCTCCACGCTGCCGCACGGTTCGGAACTCGAATTCGTCAGCGCGATGATGCCGATCCTGAACCCGGCCGGCGTGCAGGACATCCTCGATATGGGCATGCTCGGCTGGGCGATGAGCCGCTTCACCGGGCGCTGGGTCGGCTTCAAGACGATTGCCGAGACGGTGGAGTCGAGCGCGAGCGTCAACGTCAATCCGCATCAGCTCGACATCGTCGTGCCGACCGATTTCGTCATGCCGGCCGGCGGCCTCAACATCCGCTGGCCCGATCCGCCGCTCAATCAGGAAATGCGCCTGCATCAATACGCCGTGCAGGCCTCGCAGGCGTTCGCGCGCGCGAACCGCATCGACCGCGTCGTCATCGACTCGCCGCGCGCGCGCCTCGGCATCGTCACCACGGGCAAGAGTTATCTCGACGTGCTGCAGGCGCTCGAATACCTCGGCATCGACGAGAAGATGGCCGCCGACATCGGCATCCGCGTGTACAAGGTCGGCATGACCTGGCCGCTCGAGCCGGTCGGCATCCGCGAATTCGCCAACGGTCTCGAAGACATCATCGTCGCCGAGGAAAAGCGCTCCTTCATCGAATCGCAGATGAAGGAATACATGTACAACTGGCCGACGCGGCCGAGCGTGGTCGGCAAGTACGACGAGGAAGGCAACTGGATCCTGCCGTCGACGTCCGAACTGACCCCGGCGATGATCGCGCTGGTGATCGCCAAGCGCCTGTCGCGATTTTTCTCCAACGATACGATCAAATCGCGCGTCGCCTGGATCGAGGCGAAGGAAAAGGAACTCACCCTGCCGCGCGCGAACTTCCCGCGCGCCGCGCATTATTGCTCGGGCTGCCCGCACAACACCTCGACCGCCGTGCCCGAAGGCTCGCGCGCGCTCGGCGGTATCGGCTGCCACTATATGGTCACCTGGATGGACCGCCGCACCGACACGTTCACCCAGATGGGCGGCGAAGGCGCGACCTGGTGCGGCCAGGCGCCGTTCACCGAAACGCAGCACGTGTTCCAGAATCTCGGCGACGGCACGTACTTTCATTCGGGCTCGCTCGCGGTGCGTCAGGCGATCGCGGCGAAGGTCAACATCACCTACAAGATTCTCTACAACGACGCGG
>DAIMZS010000239.1:0-5338 GCA_036733825.1 Rudaea sp. | reverse complement strand
GTCTTGAGGATCGTCGCGACGAGCTCCACCGCGACCGCGAGCGCGGCGACTTCGGTGAACGTGATCATCTGCGCCCAGAAATCGGTGCGCTTGCCCGGAGAAAAGTCGGAGTTCGCGAGCGGCACGTAGGAGAACCAGCCGGCTTCCGGGCCGACGTTCAGCGCGAACGCGGTCCAGATCATGATGCCGCCGGCGAGATAGACCCAATAGCTGAAAGCGTTCAGGCGCGGGAACGCGATGTTGCGCGTGCCGGCCATCAGCGGAACGATGTAGACCGCGACCGCCTCCATGACCGGCACCGCGAACAGGAACATCATCGAAGAACCGTGCATCGAGAACAACTGGTTGTAGCGGTCCGGCCCCATCAGGCTGTTTTCCGACTTGATCAGCTGCGTACGCATCGCGAGCGCGAGAATGCCGCCGAGAACGAAGAAGATCATCGCGGTCACGATGTAGCGCTTGCCGATGCGCTTGTGGTCGATCGTCGTCAGCCAGCCCCACAGACCGGGCGGATCGGACCAGGTGCGCAGAAGCTCGGCCGAGCCGTCGGCGAAGCTGCGTGGCGTGTCGGCTGAACTCATGTCGCCGTTACTCCAGCGTCGCCAGATACGCGACCAGTGCATTGAGCTGGTCGGGGGCGAGATCCACCTTCGGCATGTTCGTTCCGGGTTTGATCTGCTGCGGAGCGGACAGCCACGCGGCGAGCGAGCCGCGGTCGAGCGGCAGCGCGCCGGCCGCGAGCGTGCGCCGGCTGGCGAGATGGGTGAGATCGGGCCCGGCGTTCGACGCTGCGCTCGTGCCGCGCACGGAATGGCACATGGCGCAGGCGCCCGAGACGAAAATCGCTTCTCCGGCGCGCGCGATTCCTTCCGCGGGGCTGCGCGCCGCGCCGACTTGCCGGGTGCGCCAGGTTTCGAACGCCGCGTCGTCGTCGACCGAAACGAGCAAGGCCATCTGCGCGTGCTGCAACCCGCAGAACTCCGCGCAGACGCCGCGGAACAGGCCGACGCGGCGCGGCGTGAGTTCGATGTCGTTGACGCGGCCCGGAATCAGATCGCGCTTGCCCGAGAGATTGGGCACCCAGAAGCTGTGGATCACGTCGTTGGAGCGCAATTCGATGTGGACTTTCTTGCCGAGCGGCAGATGCAGTTCGTTCGCCGTGGTGAACTGCTGCGACACGTCCGGATTCAGGTATTCGATCTGCCACCACCATTGATGGCCGGTGATGCGGACGTCGAGCGCAGCGTCGCCGCTCGGAATCAAACGTCGGTCGACCAGAAAGCTTGCCGCGGTCAATGCGATCAGGCCGAGCGCGATCAGCGCGGTCCAGAGCGCAAGCCCGCGGGTCAAAGCAAGATCGCCTGGAGTGGGTTGGGGATGTTCGCGGCGCACGGCGCGCAGCCGCCAGACCGCGGCGACGATGCCGATCAGCACCAGCGCATACATCGGCACGCAGATCCAGAGCATCCACTGCCACACCACGTCGATGGCGCCGGCCTGATCGGCGGCGGGATCGAGCACGGAGTGAAGGCCCGCGGACACGATCGCCACGCTCGTATTCATGGCGGCTCCGGCTCGGTCTTCGGCGGCTGCTTCGGCAACTGCGTGAGCGGCGGCGTGTTCGACAGCGAATCGCTGCGGCTCGGCGCCGCATCCTTCGGCACGTTCCCCGACAAGGCGCGCACGTACGCGGCGATCTCCCACACCTGCGCTTCGGGAATCTTGCCGCGGAACGAGGGCATGCCGTTCGGACGGCCCTGCAGAATGGTGGCGACGATCTGATCGATGTTGCCGCCGTAGCGCCACTCGTCGTCCATCAGCGCCGGGCCGATATTGCCGCCGCCGGCGCCGTGGCAGCCGTTGCAGTTGAACCAGCGGTAAAGCCGTTCGCCCTGGTTGATGTGATAGGCATTGCCTTCGTATTCGCGCAGACGCGGATCGGCGGGGGCAGGCGCCTGCTCTCCCGGCTGCAGCGTGCTGACCGTGGCGGTGTCGGCGGCCGTTTTCGGCGTGCGCTCGCCGCGATAATCGCGGTCCTCGCGCTCGCAGGCGGCGAGGCTCGCGAACAGGCACGCGGCGACGAGCGCATATCTCGGCAAGAGTGCGAAGCCGGCGCGCAGATCAGTCGTGCGGGAGCTCGAATGCATACAGCATCCCTCCCGCGACCGTTTTGTCCTTCAGGTCGGACGTGGCGTTGACCATGCCCATCGCCGCGCTCTTGTCGCGCGCATCGAGCTTGCCGACGACGATGGCTCCGGCCCAGCCGCCGACGCCGGACAGCACGGCGATGTACTGATGTCCATCGGGCCCGCGGTAGCTCACCGGCTGGCCGATGATTCCCGAGCCGGTGCGGAACTGCCATTTGAGCGAGCCGTCCTTCGCGTCGATCGCCTTGAGCCAGCCGTCCATCGTGCCGTAGAAGACGAGCCCGCCCGCGGTCGCGAGCACGCCGCTCCAGATCGGCAGATCCTCCACGTCCTCCCACACTTTCTTGCGCGCGATCGGATCCCACGCGGTGAGCGCGCCGCGAAAACCGCCGGGAGCGGCGAACATGTGCACGTCCGCGCCGACGTACGGCGTCCCGCGGATGTAATTGACGGGCGTGCTGCCCCAGTCCATGCACAGGTTCTGCCGCGGCAGATAGATCAGGCCGGTCTGCGGCGAGAACGCGGACGGATTCCAGTCCTTCGCGCCCGACGCGGTCGGGCAGATGCCGCGCACCGCTTTGCCGGTCTGCGGCTGTTTGTCGAGGTTGTATTTGAGCCGGCCGGTTTTCAGGTCGACGCCGTAGGTCGAGTTCACCGGAAAATACGCGTCGGCCGCGAGCACTTCGCCCGTCGCGCGGTCGATCAGATACAGATAGCCGTTGCGCTCGGGGCGCGCGATCACTTTGCGCAGCGTGCCGTTCACGGGCAGGTCGAGCAGGATGTTCTCGTTGATCGCGTCGTAGTCGTACAGATCGTGCGGCGAAAACTGGTAGAACCAGCGCGCCTGTCCGGTGTCCGGATCGCGCGCGAAGATGCCGGCGGTCCACTTGTTGTCGCCCGGCCGCAGCTCCGCGTTCCACGGGCTCGGATTGGCGGTGCCGTAGTAAATCAAGTTGAGATCGGGATCGTAGGAAATCCAACCCCAGGCCGATCCGCCGCCGATCCGCCAATGGTCCGGCGGCCACGTGCTGACTCCGAGATCCTTGCCTTTATCGCTGTCGTAGAACGGCTTGAATTCGGGGCCGATCAGCACATCCGGGTCCGGCCCGGTGTGATACGCCCGCCAGACGACATGCCCGTCGCCCGCGTCGACCGCCGCGAGCCAGCCGCGCACGCCGAATTCGCCGCCGGCGTTGCCCACGAGCACTTTGCCGTGCACCACGAGCGGCGCCATCGTGATCGTTTCGCCGCGATCGATATCGGCGAGTTTGGTTTTCCACACTTCCTTGCCCGACTGCGCGTCGACGGCCACGGTGTAGCCGTCCAAAGTGTTGTAGATCACCTTGTTTTCCCACAGCATCGCGCCGCGGTTGACGACATCGCAGCACGCCACGCCCTGCGACGCCTGCGCGGGCTTGGGTTCGTACTTCCATTTGAGCGGCGCGCCGGGCTTGCTCAGATCAAGCGCGTAGAGCGTGTTCGGGTACGGCGCGACGAGATACATCGTGTTGTTCGCGACGAGAGGAGCGGCTTCCTGTCCCCGGTTCACGCCCATGGAAAACGTGAAGGCGACTTTGAGCTTCGCGACATTGCCGCCGTTGATTTCGTCCAGGCTGCTGAAGCGCGTGCTCGCGTAGTTTTTTGCGGGCATCGTCCAGTTGCCGTCGTCGGCGGGCGCGGCCGAAGCCGGCGCGGCGGCGAGGGCGGCCTGCGCCGGATCGGCGGCGAGAAGTCCTTCACTCACCGTGCAGAGCAGGAGAATCAGCAATAGTGCGAGAGGCGGCATCGCAGACAGAATCCGTTTCCGTGACGAGCACTCCTGAGCAAAAACCAAGCCATCGTACAAAGCGGCGACGGCACGCCCGGCGTGCGCCGCCTTCACGAAAAATTTTCAGATCGCGGCGAAAAATTTCTTGCGGCGCTGCGCGAAAGGGCAACGCGCAGTGAAGAAAATCAGCCCGAACGCACAGCCCGTGCGCCGGTGTGCCGAGGCGCCGGCTCGCCTTTCTTGCCCAGCTCGGCCAGCAGCGTGCTGAGTTCTTCGGCATGCTCCTCTTCGTTGGCGAGGACTTCTTCGAGCAAGCGCCGCGTCGTCGGATCGTCCATGCCGAGATAGCTGATCATTTCGCGATAGGTGTCGATCGCGATGCGTTCGGCGACGAGATCCTCTTCGAGCATCTGCACGAGATCATCGCCGGGAACGTATTCGGAATGCGACCGCGAAGTGAGGTTCTGCGGATTCAGATCCGGCTTGCCGCCGAGCTCGACGATGCGCTTGGCGATGCGGTCGGCGTGCTGCTGTTCTTCCTGCGCGTGTTCGAGGAATTCGGCCTGCACGCTCGTGGCGTGGATGCCTTCCGCGCAGAAGTAGTGGCGCTTGTAGCGAAGCACGCAGACGATTTCGGTGGCCAGCGCCGCGTTGAGCAACTCGATCACCTTGGTGCGGTCCGCGTGGTAGCCCTCGGTGACGGCGCCTTCCTGCAGGCTTTGCCGGGCGCGGGCGCGTATCGTTTCGACGGGGGTGAACTTCGCGGTTGTGGATGCCATGACGATCTCCAGCTTCTGGGACGTATTTTCACCGTGGTGTGAAATTAATCGGTACGACCGCGAACACTATCCCTGTGTTCGCAATCGTGAACCGGACGAGCGCGAACTCAAGGAATCGCGTCGGCTCGTGTTTTCGCCGCGGCGACATCGGCGTCGTGTTTTGCCTGCGCGGCGTCTTCGCAGGATTTCTTCGCATCGCCGCTCTGGTTGCCGCATTTCGCCTTCGCCACCGTCAGATTCGCATCGTAGGTGGCCATGTCGAACTGGTACTGCGCCTTGGCGAGCTTGCGCCGGCCGTCCGTTTCGGCGTCGCTGACGTCCGTGCCGGGCGGATTCGCTTTCGCCGCCGCCTGGTCCGCATCCGCTTGCGCCACATTGATGTTCTTGCGGATTTCCGCGGACGTCTTCTCGAAGTCGGCACGCGCATCGGCGATCTTTTTCTGCGCATCCGCTTCGGCTTTCGCGACGTCGGCGGCGACCTTGGCCGGATCCGGACCGCAACCTTCGACAAAGACCACCGACAGGGCAATTGCAACCATCGCAACGCATCGATAAGCACGCATGACAAAGTCCTCGCTTCAGGGAACAGGGGCACGCGCGTCGGCGCACCTGCCCGGACCGTGGCAAGGTTTGTGCCAGAAACC
>DAIMZS010000238.1:0-5340 GCA_036733825.1 Rudaea sp. | reverse complement strand
ACGCCGTGCGCCGCGACGCCGGCATGTTCGACGTCTCGCACATGACCGTGGTCGACCTGCATGGCGCGCGCACGCGCGAATTTCTGCGCCACCTCCTCGCGAACAGCGTCGACAAACTCAAGGTGTCGGGCAAGGCGTTGTACTCGTGCATGCTGAACGAGGCAGGCGGGGTGATCGACGATCTCATCGTGTATTTCCTCACCGAAGACTTCTTCCGCGTCGTCGTCAACGCGGCGACCCGCGACAAGGACCTGGCCTGGATCGAAAAGCAGGCCAAGGCATTCGAGGTGAAGGTGACCGAGCGCGCCGATCTGGCGATGATCGCCGTGCAGGGGCCGAACGCGCGTGCCAAGGTGCAGTCGCTGCTGACACCGGCGACGCGCGAGGCCGCGGCGAAGGTGGGCAAGTTCGCCGTGGTCGAAGGCGACGGGCTGTTCATCGCGCGCACCGGCTACACCGGCGAGGACGGCTACGAGATCATCGTTGCCGAAAGCGAAGCGGTCGCGCTGTGGAACAAGCTGAAGAACGCCGGCGTCGCGCCGGCCGGCCTCGGCGCGCGCGACACGCTGCGCCTGGAAGCCGGCATGAATCTGTACGGCCAGGACATGGACGAGGCGGTGTCGCCGTGGGAGGCCGGACTCGCCTGGACCATCTCGCTCGAACCCGGCCGCAATTTCATCGGCCGCGCGGCGCTCGAAAAGCAGAAGGCGGACGGCGTGAAGCGTTCCCTCGTCGGCCTGGTCATGGACGAAAAGGGCGTGCTGCGCCACGGCCAGCGCGTGGCGACGGCGCAGGGCGACGGCGAAATCCTCTCCGGCACCTTCTCGCCGACGCTCGGCAAGGCGATCGCGTTCGCGCGCGTACCGGCGGGGGCGGTCAGCGGCGTCGAGGTCGATATCCGCGGCAAGCTCGTGCCGGTGCGCCTGGTCAAATACCCGTTCGTCCGCGACGGCAAGGCTTGCGAAGGCATTTGACCGCGTAGGCCGCCGGCCGGCGCAGACATTAGATGTGCGTGTACGCCCGCACCGTGTAAAATTCGCTTCCCGTTTTCCCCCACGAATCAGGTACCACTCAGGATTGAAGCCATGAACGAAATTCCCGGCGATCTGAAATTCATGAAGTCCCACGAGTGGGCGCGCGTCGAGGACAACGGCAACGTGACCGTCGGCATTTCCGACCACGCCCAAGGCTTGCTCGGCGATCTGGTCTATGTCGAGCTGCCGAGCGTCGGCGACGAGGTCAAGGCCGGCAACGCCTGTGCCGTGGTCGAGTCGGTCAAGGCCGCCTCGGACGTGTACGCGCCGGTGTCCGGCGAGGTCGTTGCGGTCAACGCCGCGCTCGGCGACAAGCCCGAAACGATCAACGAGGACGCTTACGGCGAAGGCTGGATCTTCGTCGTCAAGCCGTCCAACCTCGGCGAGGAGAGCGAGGAACTGCTCGACCCGGACGCCTACGCCGAAGCGATCGAAGACGACGAGCATTGATTTGCCGCGGTAACCCGTTTCCCAATGCAGGGCGCGTCTTTCGACGCGCCCTTTGATTTATAGCGAGTCCCACGCCATGCCTTTCATTCCCCACTCAGAAGCCGACGTCGCCGCGATGCTCAAAGCGATCGGCGCGAGCAAGATCGAAGATCTGTTCGACGAAATTCCCGCCGCGCTCAAGATCGACGAGCTCAAGGCCGTGCCCCCCGGCCTGAACGAAATGGAGATCACGCGCCTGATGAAGCAGCGCGCCGCGCAGGACGGCACGCCGCTGAACTTCTGCGGCGCCGGCGCGTACGAGCATCACATTCCGGCGGCGGTCTGGGCGATCGTGTCGCGCGGCGAATTTTATTCGGCCTACACGCCGTACCAGGCCGAGGCGAGCCAGGGCACGCTGCAGCTGATCTACGAATACCAGACGATGATGACGCGGCTGACCGGCATGGACGTGTCGAACGCGTCGATGTACGACGGCGCCACCTCGCTCGCCGAGGCTGTGCTGATGGCCGAGCGCTGCGCGAAGAAAGGGCCGCGCAAAGTGCTCGTGCCGAAGTCGGTGCATCCGGCCTACCGCAAGACGCTGCTTACGATCCTGCCGCTGCAGAATATCGATATTGTCGAACTCGACGTCGGCGCCGACGGCGGCATCGATGCGGCGGCGCTTGCCCGGCAGGACGTCGGCGCGTTCACCGCGCTCGTCGTGCCGCAGCCGAACTTTTTCGGCGCGCTCGAAGACGTCGACGCGCTGACCGACTGGGCGCACTCCAAGGGCGCGCTCGTGATCGGCGTCGTCAACCCGCTGTCGCTCGCGGCGCTGAAGCCGCCGCGCGAGTGGGGCGCGACCGGCGCCGACATCGTCTGCGGCGACGGCCAGCCGTTCGGCGTGCCGCTGTCGTCGGGCGGGCCGTACTTCGGCATCCTCGCCTGCAAGCAGGAGTTCGTGCGCCAGATGCCCGGCCGCATCGTCGGCCGCACGACCGACCTCGACGGCAAGGAAGGTTTCGCTCTCACCCTGCAAGCGCGCGAGCAGCACATCCGCCGCGCCAAGGCAACCTCGAACATCTGCACCAACCAGGGCCTGCTCGTCACCGCGGCGACGATCACGATGGCGATGCTCGGTCCCGAAGGCGCATTGCGCGTCGCCAACGCGAGCATGCAGAACACGCGCGCGCTGCGCGACAGGCTCACGGCGATTCCCGGCGTCCGCCAGCTTTACGCGCGGCCGTTCTTCCACGAAGTCGCGATCGAGCTGCCGCGTCCGGCGGGCGAAGTCGTCGAGCGGCTGGCGAAGGAGGACGACATCGTCGCCGGCTTCGCGCTCGGCGAAGAGTATCCGCCGCTGGAGAACGCGCTGCTCGTCTGCGCGACCGAAACAAAGACGCCCGCCGATCTCGATCGTTTCGCCGCGGCGCTGAAGCGCGTCTTGGCTTGATGCTTTTCTTCGCGCCTCGCGCGCGAAGAAAATTCCGGCGCGGGCTTTCGTCGCGCGAACGCATCCGATACCTCCGCTCGCCGACTTCGAGCCGTTCTTTTTTCCTCGTTCGCGGCGCGGAAGAAAAGTATACTTCGCGCAAATTCGCGCAAATCGGATCGAAAACCGCTCTTTTCGCGGCCGCCGAAAAAAAAATTTTTTCGGCGGTCTTCCCCGCCGTTCAGATGCCGTTGCCGAGCGAGCGAGGCTCGTCGACGCGGTGCGGTTGCGCCAAGGGTTGCGCGCAATCCATTTTTTGAAAAAGTGGAAATGGCGAAAAAGTATAAATCAACGGCGTGCTCGTGCATCTCTGCAACCCGCATCAAATCTAGCTTTTTTCGCCATGCGCCGCGGATGGCTTGCCGATTCGGCGGCGTCTTTCGAAATTCCGTCGCGCGAAAACGGACGTCCAAACACTTATGCGGATCTTTGCCGCGCGCGTGCGCCGGCGGCGGCCGGCGCGGCGCGGCTGCTTCGTCCGCGCGATTCCGGGGCGCGCGCGATAACACAAATCTGTTGACAGCAAAACACTTCGGGAATAATTTTTGCGCCGTCGTTACATCTGCACATGGAATCCATGACGGCGGCGAGGTACGTAAAGCCCTACATCGAACACGGCAGCAAGTCCGACGCCGTGAAGAAAGTGACGGTATCCATACCGCTTCACGTACTCAGACTTCTCTCCGATGAGCGCACACGCCGGCAGGTGAATAATCTCAGGCACGCAACGAACAGCGATTTGTTGGTCGAAGCGTTTCTGCATGCTTTTACTGGGCAACAACTACCAACTGACGAGGAGCTAAGACGCGATATGGCTACGAAGAAAGCTGCAAAGAAACCCGCTAAGAAGGCTGCGAAGAAAGTGGCGAAGGCCAAAGTTGTGAAGAAGGCCGCCAAGAAGGTTGCCAAGAAGGCCGCCAAGAAGAAGTAAGCTTCATCCAGCTAAACCTTATATATGCTGTATTGATCGCGAACCCACGGGTTCGATGTGTTTACGGATGCGGAGTTGGCATCCGTGTTTTGAAAAACAAAAAAGCAGTACACCCCGTTTACCTCTCTCCGCGACTTGCCCAGCGCGGAGAGAGGACTTAAACCAGGTTCCCCAGGAGCGTTCCGCTCCGATCTCCTTCCCGGCTTCCGCCAAACCTGCCGCCTGTCCTCAAGCGCGCGACGCATCGCCGTGGGCGATCGGTTTGTGTCGACCGTATTGCAAAACGGTTTCATGCTGGATTAAAAATAGGATGTCAGCCGTGAAATATTTGACTTATACTGCGGCATCCATCTCACTTCGCGTAACAGGGGGGCGAAGGTCGTATGGCGAGCGGACGCAAGGGTTCCGGATTGTGGATCGTCGTGCTGGCAATTGCGGCGATTGCCGCAGTTTCAGCATATTTCTTTCTTTGGCGTGACGCGGGCACACCGTCAGCGCCCACCTCGGAGGCGGCCAAGCCGGCTGCGCCCGGTACCGCACCGGCGACGACGGCACCTGCCGCCGCTCCGGGCGGCGAGGCCGCCCAGCGTACCGATCTGACGATCGGCGACTTGCTGCGCAACGCCGGCAACGCCGTCGCCGAGAAGCGGCTGATCGATCCGCCCGGCAACAGCGCGGTCGACTATTACCTGCTCGTATTGAGCCGCGATCCGAATAACGCCGCGGCTCAAGAGGGCCTGCGCGAAATGTTTTCGCTCGCCGCGGGCGAGATCGAACAGAAGATCAACGCCGGCCAGCTCGACGAAGGCAAGCGCGTGATCGACCTGCTCGGCAAGTTCGACGCGAACAACTACACGCTGACGATCCTGCGCAACAAACTCGATCTGAAAAAGAAGCAGATGGATCGCGAGCAGGAGAAGCGCGATCAGGAGAAAGCGCTCGCGGCGAATGCCGGCAAGACCCCGGCGGCGCCGGGAGCTCCCACACCGACGCCGGCGACGAATGCTCCGCCTGCCGCGGCACCCGCGGCGGATGCGAAATCCGCGGTGGCCGATGCGTCCAAGCCTGCCGCCGCGGCGCCCGCCGCGGCCAAGCCGGCGGCGCCGGCGCCTTCGGGCGAGACGCGCGCAGCGGTTCCGGTCAGCCAGCCGGCGCCGCGCTATCCGGCCGAGGCGTTCCGTTCACGTCAGGAAGGCTGGGTGGAAGTGTCGTTCACCGTCGCCGCCGACGGCAGCGTAAAAGACGGCGCCGTGGTCAATGCCAATCCGGCGCGAGTCTTCAACTCGGCCGCGCTGAAAGGTATCGCCGACTGGCGATTCCAGCCTCGGCTCGAGAACGGCCAGCCCGTCGAGCAGCAGGTGCGTACGCGCATCGAGTTCAAATTGCCGGGCCGATAGCTTCGTTGCGACGAACACCCGAGTCGTTCCCGCTCACTCGGGGACGACTCTTTTTTT
>DAIMZS010000237.1:3479-5349 GCA_036733825.1 Rudaea sp. | reverse complement strand
ATGGTGGCCAGGGACGGAATCGAACCGCCGACACGGGGATTTTCAGTCCCCTGCTCTACCAACTGAGCTACCTGGCCGATGAGGCTTTGGGTGCGGGGCGCAGAAGGCGCGGCCGCGGAAGGTCGCGTATTACAGCGACTTGAGGCGGGCGAGTCAAGGGAAAATCGCGAAACGCGGGAGATTCGTTGTCCGCAGGCCGCGCGCGAAGCCTGTGTCATGCTTCGCGGATGGGCACGGGGACACTCGACATCGCGATCGTCGGCTATGGCACGGCGGGGCAGGCGGCGGCGATCTATCTCGCGCGACAGGGGCATCGCGTGCGCGTGTACGAGCGCTGCGAGAAGCTGGGGCCGGTCGGCGCGGGCATTCTGTTGCAGCCGACGGGCATGTCGGTGCTCGCTGATCTTCGTTTGTTCGATCGCGCGCTCGCCTGCGGTGCGCCGGTGCATCAGCTCGTCGGCACGAATCTCGCCGGGCGCAGTGTGATGGATATGCGCTATCGCGATCTCGATCCGGACGGGTTCGGCCTCGGCATGCAGCGCGGCGCCTTGTTCGAGTTGTTGAAAAGCGGATTCGCGCAGCAGGACGACATCGTCACGGGCGCGGAAATGGTCGGCGTGTCGGGCGACGGGCGTTCCCTGCGCGATGCACACGGCGGCGTTTACGGGCCGTTCGATCTGATCGTCGCCGCCGACGGCGCCGCATCGGTATTGCGCAAGGCGCTGATGCCGCACGCGCGCGACCGGCTCTATCCCTGGGGCGCCGTGTGGTGCCTCTGCGCCGATCCGGCGCGCCGTTTTGATGGCCAGTTGAGTCAGCGCTATGAGCTCGCGCGGCGCATGTGCGGCGTGCTGCCGGTGGGCCGGTTGCCCGGCGAAGGCGAGGAAGCGCATCGCGTCAGTTTTTTCTGGAGCTTGCGCGGTGATGCGCTGGCGCGTTGGCCCGAGCAGCGATTCGAGGTTTGGAAAGAGGATGTGCGCAGGTACTGGCCGGAAGCGGCGGAACTGCTCGACGACAAATCGAGCGATGTGCAATTCGCGCGCGCGTCCTATCGCGACGTGGTGATGCGACGGCCGCATTCTGGACGCGTGGTGTTCCTCGGCGATGCGGCGCATGCGATGAGTCCGCAGCTCGGTCAGGGGGCGAATATGGCGTTGCTCGACGCGCAGGCGCTTGCCGCAGCCCTGCTGCGTGCCGCGACGATCGAGGATGCGTTGGCGGGTTACACGCGCGAACGACGCGCGCATGTGCCGATCTATCAGTTCATCAGCCGATGGCTGACGCCGCTGTTTCAGTCCGACCGCGACAACGTCGCGCGTCTGCGCGATGCGCTTTTCGGCCCGCTGGGGCGGGCGCCGATTCTGCGCGGCGAAATGCTCAAGGTGCTCGCAGGCGTGAAATACGGATGGTTCGGCCGTTTGCGTCCTGCGGTTCGCGATGTCGTCGAGGAAGCGGCGCGCTCGTAACGGCTTTACGAAGAATGATCCGGCGGGACGTAGCCCTGCGGTGCGACGGATCCTTCACCGAAGAAATACTTCTCCATCTCGCCTTCGAGAAATTTGCGCGCCTTCGGATCGAGCGGCGAGAGGCGGTTCTCGTTGATCAGCATGGTCTGGTGGGCGAGCCACTGCGTCCACGCCTCTTTCGACACGTTCTCGAAAATGCGCTTGCCGAGCTCGCCGGGATAAGGCGCGTAGGCGAGGCCTTCGGCTTCGCGTTGCAGTTTGACGCAGTAGACGGTGCGGGACATGGTGGGGTATCTGAGGTTCAGGAGAGGGATTCGATCAATTTGCGCACCGGCGCAGGCAGGCCGAGCGCGGCGGCTTCGTGCGGATGCAGCCAGCGGCGGTCGGCGTCGTCGGCGACGGTG
>DAIMZS010000237.1:0-3379 GCA_036733825.1 Rudaea sp. | reverse complement strand
GCGCCGCGCGATGCAGGTTGCGCGCGCGGCTGTAGTAGCCGAGGCCGGACCAGAGCGCAAAGACCTCGTCCTCCGACGCGTCGGCGAGCGATTTTATACTTTGCAACTTTTCCACAAAGCGCAAAAAGTACGGAACGACCGTGGCGACCTGGGTCTGCTGCAGCATGATCTCCGACAGCCAGACGCGATACGGCGTGCGCGGATGCTGCCAAGGCAGGTCGTGGCGCCCGTGTGCGTCGAACCAGTGCAGCAGGCGAGGGGCGAAATCGTCGTTCACGCGGCCGGTGCGTCGCCGTTGCCGAGGCTCGCGGGCAGCAGGGCATCGACGAACGCGGCGGGTTCGAATTCGCGCAGGTCTTCGGCGGTTTCGCCGAGGCCGACGAAGCGGATCGGCAGGCCGAACTCCTTGGCGAGCGCGAAGACCACGCCGCCCTTGGCGCTGCCGTCGAGTTTGGTGACGACGAGGCCGGTCACGCCGATCGCCGCGCGGAACTGGCGCGTCTGGTTCACCGCGTTCTGACCCGTGGTGCCGTCGATCACGAGCAGCACTTCGTGCGGCGCCTCGGCGTCAAGTTTGGCGAGCACGCGGCGAATTTTCGCGAGCTCGTCCATCAGTCCCGCTTGTGTGTGCAGGCGACCGGCGGTGTCGGCGATGAGGATGTCCAGCTGTTTCGAGCGCGCCGACTGCAGCGCGTCGAAAATCACGCTGGCCGAATCGGCGCCCGAGCCTTGCGCGATCACGGCGACGTCGTTGCGCTCGCCCCAGGTTTTCAACTGCTCGACCGCGGCGGCGCGGAAGGTGTCGCCCGCGGCGAGCACGACGCCGTGGCCTTGCGTCTGGAAACGGCGCGCGAGTTTGCCGATCGTCGTCGTCTTGCCGACGCCGTTGACGCCGACCATGAGGATCACGAGCGGCTTCTTCGACGTATCGATGCGCAGCGGCTGCGCGACGGGCTGCAACAACGCAATGAGATCGCCGCGCAGCGCGGCGAGCAGCGCGTCGGCGTCGGCGAATTCGCGCTTGTTCATGCGGCGGCGCAGGTCCTCGACGAGCGCGGTCGTCGCCGCAACGCCGACATCGGCGCCGAGCAGCGCGGTCTCCAAGTCGTCGAGCAGGGCATCGTCGAGTTTGGGTTTGCGCGCGAACAGGCTGCCGATGCTGCGGTTGAAGACGCTGCCGGCGAGGCGTTCGCGCCAGGTGCGTTTGACCGGAGCCGCAACCGCAGGCTGAGGACTTTCATCCGGCATCAAGGCCGATTCGGAATCGAGCGCTGTGCTATCCGGTTCGCCTTGAGGAGTCTGCTCTAGCGCTTTTCCCGGGTCCACAGTTCCCGGTTCCGGGTCCCGATTTTTCTTCCAAAACTTGAACATGCGTTGACGAAATTCCGCGACAATAGGCGAATGGTACCACCCAGACCTGCACTCCCGGCCGGCAAGCTGCGCATCGTCGGCGGCCGTCTGCGCGGATCGAAACTCGCGGTGGCCGACATCGACGGCCTGCGTCCCACGTCCGACCGTGTGCGTGAGACGCTGTTCAACTGGCTGATGCCGTTCATCGACGGGGCGCGCTGTCTTGACCTTTACGCTGGCACCGGCGCGCTCGGCATCGAGGCGCTGTCGCGCGGCGCGGGGCAGGTGGATTTCTTCGAGCGCGACGCCAGGCTCGCGCAGACACTGCGCGAAAATCTCACGCGGCTCAAACAGGAAACCGCGCGCGTCCGCCATGCCGATGCGCTAGCCGCGCTCGGCGAAACTGCCGCGCAGCCCTACGACATCGCCTTCGTCGATCCGCCGTTCGCGCTCGATCTGTGGGACGAATCGGCGCGGCGGCTCGAATCGAACGCCTGGCTGGCGCCGCATGCCCTGATCTATGTCGAATCCCCGGCCGAGCAGGCGCTGAACCTGCCGGCGACATGGCAGCCGCACCGCGAAGGCCGCGCCGGGGCCGTGCGCTATGCGCTGTATCGGCGATCGGCTAAGCTAGCGGCCCGTTGACGGCCTGCCACGCTGGACGCGATCCATGCCCACCCCGACCATTCCCGCCGAGCGCGCGCGCATCGCGATCTACCCGGGCACGTTCGATCCGATCACGAACGGGCATGTCGATCTGACCATGCGCGCCTCGCCGCTGTTCGAGCGCATCATCGTCGCCGTCGCCGAAAGTCCGCACAAAGGCCCCGGATTCAGCCTCGACGAGCGCATCACACTCGCGCGCGAGGCGCTGGCCGACATTCCGAACGTGGAAGTGCGCGGGTTTTCCTCGCTGCTCGCGCATTTCGTCGAGGAGGCCGGTGCCGGCGTCATCCTGCGCGGCCTGCGCGCGGTGTCGGATTTCGAGTATGAATTCCAGCTCGCCAGCATGAACCGCCACCTGATCCCGCGCGCGGAAACCTTGTTCCTGACGCCCGCGGAGCAGTACAGTTTCATTTCGTCTTCGCTCGTGCGCGAGATTGCGCGGCTCGGCGGCGACGTGTCCGGCTTCGTCCATCCGGCCGTGCGGCAGGCGCTGCGCAAGCGCTGGGGCCACGCCTGAAAGCGGGTTTGTAAAATTTTTTGCAGTCAGTAACGGGAGATAAAATGAAAAAGTATACTTTTCGCATGATCGCGGTGCTCGCCGCCGTGCTGCTGCTCGCTGCGTGCGGGCCGAGCGAGGAAGAAAAAGCCAAGGCCGCCGAGGCCGCCGCCAAGGCCGAGGCCCTGGCCAAAGAAACCGCCGCGCTCGTTATTCCGAAGGACACGACCGACAAGGCCGCCTGGGCGCCGTATTTCAAGGCGGTGGTCACCAAGTTCCTGCGCGAGAACGCGGCGACGGTGAAGACCAACCATCCGTACGTGTACTACATCCCCGCGGGTGACGACGACGCGGCCAAGGCCGACCGCGCGAACGCGCTCGACAACATCCAGACCACCGTGCAGCGCGGCGTGCTGCCGGGTGCGTTCATGGCCTTCGGCGGACCGAACTCGACCTACACGGCCGACACCACGATCGACGCGTTCAAAGATGCGAAAGACGGCTCGTTCAAGGGTGTGTTCATCCTGTTCATCGGCACGCCGGCCGACTCCGAGCGCGTCAAGCCCGTGGTCGAGAAGACCGGTGCCACGTATTACTTCGTCGAACAGAAGTAAGTCTTTTTCATCGAAAAGTGCGGACAAGGACGTCCGCTTCGTGATCTTCGCGATCAGGGACGAGCGCAAAAGTACATGTCACTGAAAATTCTCGACACCTGCGTCAACTGCGACGTCTGCGAACCGGTCTGCCCGAATCAGGCGATTTCCCTGGGCCCGGTCATCTATGAAATCGCCCCTTCGCGCTGCACCGAATGTGTCGGCCACTACGACACGCCGCAGTGCGTGGACGTGTGTCCGGTCGAATGCATCA
>DAIMZS010000236.1:3429-5370 GCA_036733825.1 Rudaea sp. | reverse complement strand
CTGTTAAAAGAAAAAGGCACTGGATTCCCGCTAAGAGCATGCGGGAATGACGAGCTAAAGAGCAAAGCAAAAACTGGATTCCGGCTTGCGCCGGAATGACGAGCTAAAAGCGTGCCGAAACGGGGTGAAAAACACCGCCAACTCGTCCTCAGCCCGCGTTAACGAGCACAGGCTGTAGAATTGCCGCCTGCGCAACGACCCGAACCTCCATGCTGCCGACCGATCTTCCTGCCGACATCCTTCAGCGCGCCGCGCGCATCAAACTCGCCGTGTTCGACGTCGATGGCGTGCTCACCGACGGCAAGCTTTGGTATGCCGCGGACGGCAGCGAGCTGAAGGCGTTCCACGCCCACGACGGCGCCGGCATGAAACGGCTGCTCGCTGGCGGGGTTGAGATCGCGGTAATCACCGCGCGCACCAGCCACGTCGTTTCGGTGCGCATGGCCGAACTCGGCATCGTCCACGAATACCAGGGCCGCTCCGACAAGCTCGCCTGCTTCGAACATCTGCTCAGCGCGCTGCAGCTGACGCCCGAGGAGGCCTGCTACACGGGTGACGACGTGGTCGACCTGGCGCCGATGCATATCGCCGGATTGTCGATCGCGCCCGCGAACGCGCATCCGCTCGTGCGCGAGCGCGCGCTGTGGCGCACGCGCGCGGCGGGCGGCAACGGCGCGGCGCGCGAGGTCTGCGATCTGCTGCTCGCCGCACAGGGCAAACTGGATATCGCCACCGCGCCATGATCGATCGTCGCACCTGGCTGGTCATCGTCGTCCTCGCGCTCATCGCGTTCGCCGCGTGGATGGAGGTGTGGCTGATGCGCGCGCGCAATACGAGCGACGAATTCGTCGGCCCGCCGCGTTCGGACTACACGATGAAAAATTTCACCCTCGACGCGCTCGACAGCGAAGGCGCCTACTCGTTCAGCGTGACCGGTCCGCGCATGGCACGGCGCGGCGACGACGGCTCGATCTACGTCGACCTGCCCGACTACGAAATCATCGACAACAGCAGCAACACCTGGAAAGGCACGGCTGAATCCGCCTGGGTCGACAAGGACGGCAATGTGATGAAGCTCGAAGGCAAGGTGCTGATGCATCGCGTGCCGAACGAGAAAGTGGATCGCGTCGATCTCGATTCGCGCGACATGACGATCACCACCGATCCGAAGCTCAAGGACGCGCAGGGTCATCCCGTTCCCAATGCGCCGCATCGCGACAAGCGCATGGAAACGGCCGCGCCGACGGTGATCACCGAAACCAACAACACCACGCACAGCGTCGGCATGAAAGCCGATCTGGATTTGAACACGATAGAATTTTTGTCCGACGTGCACATGATTTCACTACCGGGGAACCGCCGATGAAGGGGAACGTCATTACCGCGTGCGCTGCTGCGGCGCTGCTGCTCGCCAGCCAGGCCTTTGCGCTGAAAACCGACAAGGACCAGCCGGCCAATATCGACGCGAACTACTCGAAGTCGGTGCAGAGCAAGACCGGCGCGGCCAACGATCCCGACGTGTACGATCTCGACGGCAACGTCCTCATCACCCGCGGCTCGATCAAGATGACCTCGAACCATGCGAAGGTCTTTCGCGTCCCGTCGAGTTCGAACGATCCGAACGCCGGCCAGATATCCCGCGTCATCCTCACCGGCAAGCAGGCGCACATGCAGCAGGTGCACGACGGCGACTGCTCGCTGATGACAGCCAACGCCGACAAGATCGACTACAACCCGCTGACCAACATCGCCGAACTGACCGGCGGCGTCGTGGTCACCCAGCAAGGCCGCAGCGATTCGCGCAGCGAGCACATGATCTACAACACCGATACCGGCGATATGGAATCGGGCGACACCTCCAACCCCGCCGCGCGCGTGCACCTGGTCATGGAACCGAAAACCGCGCCGCCGCCGGCGAGCACGAACAACTGCGGTTTCCCG
>DAIMZS010000236.1:0-3329 GCA_036733825.1 Rudaea sp. | reverse complement strand
GAAGCCGGCCGACAAGAAAGATTCCGGCAAACCCGCCGCCGGCAAGAAGGACGGCGCACGCTGATGCTCAACGCGGTCGGTCTGCAAAAAAGCTTCAAGGGTCGCACCGTCGTGCGCGACTTCGAGTTCACCCTCGATCAGGGCGAAATCGTCGGCCTGCTCGGCCCGAACGGCGCCGGCAAAACGACGACGTTCTACATGGTCGTCGGCCTGATCGGCGCCGACGCCGGCCGCATCACGCTCGACGAACACGACATCACCGCGATGCCGATGCATGCGCGCGCGCGCCTGGGTGTCGGCTATCTGCCGCAGGAACCGTCGGTGTTCCGCCGCCTCACCGTCGAGGAAAACGTGCTCGCCATCCTCGAACTGCGCGAGGACCTCGATGCGACGGGCCGCCGCCGCGAACTCGAATCGCTGCTCGAAGAGCTGCAGATTTCGCACATCGCCAAGTCCAAGGGCCAGTCGCTGTCGGGCGGCGAACGCCGCCGCGTCGAGATCACGCGCGCGCTCGCGGCGAAACCGCGCTTCATGCTGCTCGACGAACCGTTCGCCGGCATCGATCCGATCTCGGTCGTCGAAATCCAGCGCATCGTGCGCCAGCTCAAGGAGCGCGGCATCGGCATCCTCATCACCGATCACAACGTGCGCGAAACGCTCGGCATCTGCGACCGCGCCTACATCATGAGCGACGGCGCCGTGCTCGCCAAAGGCTCACCCGAAGACGTGCTCGCGAACAAGCAGGTGCGCGAGGTGTATCTGGGCAAAGAATTCCGCATGTAAACTCGATCTCCGGTTTCTTGTCGTTCACCCGATACTGGAGATGTCATGTCCGACCCGTTTCTCGACGCTGCGATAGAAGAAGCCGAACTCGGCCTCGCCGAAGGCGGCATTCCGATCGGCAGCGTGCTGGTGTATGAAGGCCGCATCCTCGGCCGCGGGCACAATCGGCGCGTGCAGAAGGGCAGCCCGACGCTGCACGGCGAGATGGATGCGCTGGAAAACGCGGGCCGCCATCCGGCCAAGGTCTACCAGAACTCGACGATCTATACGACGTTGTCGCCGTGCTCGATGTGCTCGGGCGCGATCGCGCTCTACGGCATCCCGCGCGTGGTGGTCGGCGAGAACGTCACCTTCCTCGGCGAAGAAGACTGGCTGCGCGGCAAGGGCGTGCAGCTCGAGGTGGTCAACGATGCGCGTTGCGTCGAATTGATGCGCAAGTTCATTGCCGCGTGGCCGGAGTTGTGGAACGAAGACATCGGCGTATAGAACCGCGCCAAACCAGCGGCTGCATTACTGCCGTCATTCCGGCGAAAGCCGGAATCCATTTTCGCTACGGGAATAAGATCAAGATGGATTCCGGCTTTCGCCGGAATGACGAGCGAATGTGCCTTACTCGTGTTTCGCGTCGGCCGGCGGCTGCGAGCGCAGGCTGATATCCCCCGCCGCCGGCAGATCCTTCGCCTGCCAGCCGCCACCGAGCGCCTTAATTAAGCCGACACTGTCGTTGAGACGAGTGCCGAGCAGCGTGATCGCGGTGCGCTCGTTGCTGTAGGCGGTGTTCTGCGCAGTGATCACGTTGAGATAGCTGACGATGCCGGCGCGATACTGGTTGAGCGCGATCGCGAGCGCCTGCTCGGCGAGTTTCACGGCTTCGCCCTGCGCCTGCGCTTCCTGTTCGAGAATGCGCAGCGCGGCGATGTTGTCCTCGACGTTCTGGAACGCGGCGAGGGAGACCTGGCGATAATTCGCCACGGCCGCGTCGTAGCCGGCGCGCGCCTGTGCCGTCTGCGCACGGCGCGCGCCGCCGTCGAACAGCGTCTCGGCGATCTTCGGCCCGATCGACCAGTAGCGGCTCGGCGCCTCGAACAGCTGTGACCAGACCGAGTTGGAATAGCCGCCGGTCGCCGACAGCGTCAGCGACGGGAACCAGGCGGCCACCGCCACGCCGATCTGGGCATTGGCCTGCGCGGCCTGGCGCTCGGCGACGGCGACGTCAGGGCGGCGCTCGAGCAGGGCCGAGGGCAGCTCGAGCGGAATCGCCGGCGGCTGGATCTTGAGCGGCTGCGGCGCGAGGGAAAACTGCGCCGGCGTCTTGCCGACGAGCACGGCGATCGCATGCTCGTATTGCGCACGCGCGACGCCGAGATCGATCGCCTGCGCCTGCGCGCTCTTCAGCTGGGTCTGCGCCTGCACCACATCCGAGCGCGCGGCGACGCCGACGTTGTATTGGTTCTGAGTCAGGTCCAGCGCTTTCTGATAGGCGACGACGGTATCGTCGAGCAGACGCTTCTGTTCGTCGGCGATGCGCAATTGGAAATAGGTCTGCACCAGCGTCGCCTGCAGCGACAGGCGCGTGTTCGCCAAAGTCGCCGCGCTCGCTTGCGCGCTGGCCACGTCGCCTTCGACCGTGCGCCGCACGCTGCCCCAGAGATCAGGCTCCCAGCTCGCGCTGAGCGGAGCCTGATACGAATTGCTGATGCCTTTGCCGGCGGCGACCGTGCCGCCCGTCACCGTGCCGCCGCCGTTCGTGCTGTAGCGGCCCGTGCGCGTCGCCGACAAGCTGGCGGAGACCGTGGGAAAGTAGCTCGCGCGCGCGCCGGAGACGAGCGCCGAGGCCTGCCGGTACTGCGCTTCGGCCTGCTTGAGGCTCTGGTTCGACACGTCGACCTGCTTGACCAGATCATCGAGCACCGGATCGCCGAAGATTTCCCACCACGCGCCGCGTTCGATCGCGTCGGAGGGCTGCGCCGGCTTCCAGCCCGCCTGCTCCTTCCAGGCATTGTCCTGGGAGGCCTGCGTGCCGGGAACGTCGGGCTTCTTGTAGTCCGGGCCGACGGCGCAGCCGCTCAGCGCGGTAGCCACCGCGGCGGCGCAAAGTACGGAAAGCGCACGCCGGCGCGCGGCGTGTTTCAGCGAATCTGCGGACATGGCGCTCTTGGATTTTCTCTGGATGTTCATACGGCAGGCTCCGGCGTCGAACCGGGCGGCGCGCGGTAGATGCGCGCCCAGACCCTCTTGCACCACAAACGGAAGCGGTCGAGATACAGGTACACCACCGGCGTGGTGTACAGCGTCAGCAGCTGACTGACAATCAGGCCGCCGACGATCGAAATGCCGAGCGGCTTGCGCATCTCGCTGCCCTCGCCGTAGCCGATCGCGAGTGGCAGCGCGCCGAGCAGCGCGGCCATCGTCGTCATCATGATCGGGCGGAAGCGCAGCTTGCACGCCTGGAACACCGCGTCGCGCGCGGACAGGCCCTGATGGCGCTCGGCGTCGAGGGCGAAGTCGATCATCATGATCGCGTTCTTCTTGACGATGCCGATCAG
>DAIMZS010000235.1:4031-5374 GCA_036733825.1 Rudaea sp. | reverse complement strand
TCAGCCACGCCAACAAATGCGCCATCGTGGCATCGCTCATCGCCGTGCAGCCCGTCGTCGCATCCGTCGGCGATTGCCACAGGTGCGCGAAGATGCAGCTGCCCGCGCCGCGCTTGCCGGCTGCGTTGTGCTCGATGACGAAGCCGAGACGGTAGCGCTGGTCGCCGGCGCGGTGCAGGTCGCGCCGCATCGGTTCGGTGGAACCTGTCGCATCGACCGCATTGGCGTCCACGATGCGGTTGTAGTACGGCGAACCGTCGACGTCGATGCAATAGTCGGACGCCTGCAACGCGCGGTACGCCAGCCCAGTGTCGGTACGATCGGCGTAGCCGAACGCATCGCCGATGCGGAATACGCCGGCGGCGCTGCGGCCGTCGCCTTCGTGTTTGATCGGGCCGTCGGTGCGGGAATCATTCAATCCCAGGCCCCAGGCGGCACCGGCGTGTCCGATCGTCACCGGCTGCGCGGCCTCCGCGGCCTGCCAGCGGCCGGCGACGCGCGCGTAGGTGCGCAGGCTGCCGTGGTCCGCGTTCCAGTCCGGAATGATCACCAGCACGAGTTGACGCGAGTCCCGCCAAGACTGTCCTGGCGGTTCGCTGCGCGTCGATCGCGAGGCGCAGCCGGAGAGACACAGCGCAACGGCGAGAAGCAGCCAGCAAAGAGAGAAATGGCGATGGCGCGCGTGAGGCATGTGAACCTGCGGGAATGGACGAAGTGGAAGGCGCGGTCTTTTCAATCGGCTCTCGGCTGCAGAATTTTCCAGCGGAAGTCGTAGTTCCATCGGTCGTAGTACAGGTTGCCCGCGTCCGATTCGATTTCGCCGCGCTGCGAATCGACGGTGTCGGAGCGGAAGAAGCGCTTGGGTGGAACGAAATCGCGCGAGAAATCGTCGTTGAAGGCGATGCGGAAATTATCGATACCGCCGAGATAGAACCATTTCAGCGCGGGATCGTCGGAGTCGAGGCGGCCGTAAGTGACGTCCACGGGAATCCAGCCGTACGGGGCCAGATAGATTTCCGCCCAATCGTGGATGTTTTCGTAGTCATGGTCGGTGAAGGTCCAGCCCGATTGCCAACGCGCCGGGATGCCGTTCAGGCGCATCAGCGCGATCAGCAGCAGGGTCTGCTCGCCGCAGTCGCCGTGACCGGCGCGCAGGGTGTAATCGCTGAGGTTGGCGATCGTCGAATACTCGCGCGCACCGGCCCAGGGAATTTCGTCCACGGCCGCAAAAATTTTCTGCGCGATGCGGTACGGGTTGACGGTATCGCCGACGATCTGCCGCGAGAACACGCGCAGCGGTTCGGTGAACAAGACATGCGGCGCGCGCTCCGCGACGTACGGCG
>DAIMZS010000235.1:0-3931 GCA_036733825.1 Rudaea sp. | reverse complement strand
ATCCAGGCGCGGAGGGTGTGGCCGGCAGGCACGGCGTCGGCATCCACGGTCAGTTTCTGCGTCACCCGGACACGCTGCGGCAGCACGCTGGAACGGCCGGTCGTGAGCGATTGCCGGATCGTCTTCCGATCGTCGTCGACGTAATGATCGTTGACCTCTTTCGGCAGTCCGCTGTCGACGAGCGACGCGGTTCCCTTCGCACGTGCGCGCGCTTCCGCGCTCAGACGAAACAGATTGGACGGCGAACGCTTGAAGTAGCGGCGCTCGCCATCGATGAGCATATGTTCGAACAGGCCCTCACCGTCCCAGCGCGTGAAATCGCTGTCGGCGAAGTCGGGGATTTGTTCGCGCAGCTTCGATTCGACTTGTTCGGCACTGAGGGTGAAGTCGTAACGTATACGCGCCATGCGCTCGCGCTGGAACTCGAACGCGCGGCGCGTTTCCGCGGAAAGCTCGGGGCGTTTCAGTTCGGCATCGATGCGCAGTTCAGCGGCCTGAAATTGCCCGGCGGTTACCAGGTCGACGACCGCATTCAGCTCATTGTTGTCCGCATGCACTGCCGCTGGAAATCCCATGGCCAGAAACGCGGCCAGCATCGCTGCATGCAAGCGGTAGCCGCCATTGGCGTCGGTGAGTTTTCGATTCATGCGCAGATCTCGAAGTTTCACGAACCTTTGACGACGGGTTTGGGCGCGAGGATGGGTTGCAGGTAATCGGCCTTGCCCGGCACGCGGACCAAATGAGGATATTTCAGACCGCCGTCGTAGTGGACCGAATGCAGTTCATCCGCGCCGTCGTTCTTCACGCGCAATTGCAACGGCTGCTTGCTCTGCTGCGCTCGGGTGACCTCCTCGCGCAACACGGTCGGATTGAAGGGGCGATCATTCACGGCGACGAGTTTCATGCCCGGGGCGAGGCCGGCCTTGAAAGCCGGGCTTTCCCACAGCACGTCCACGATCTTGCCGTCATCGTGCAGGAACAGGCCGAGCGAGAACATTTCGTTGAAGCCCTTTCCCTCGAGTTCTCCCATGCCGACATTTTCCAGCGCGCTTTCGTAGCCGGAAGGTTTGTCGGTATAAACCAGCTGCCAGCCGCTGGCCTCGATGCCGGACAGCAGCGGCACCTGTTCGTCGGTGCCGTTCACCCAGGTGTTCAGAAAGGTCGTCCAATCGTAGTGTTGCACCTTGTCGAGCGCGGTCACGACGTCATCGAAAGTGTAGGTGTGAGTGACGAAGCTGCCGTCGTCGACGCCGAAAAAGTTTTTTGCGAAATCGTCGATCGAGCGCTGCTCATGGCTCAGGTCGCGGATCTTCGCATCGACCGCCAGCCAGAGCAGCTCGCCTTCGGGATAGAAATCGTTTTCGCGGCGCCGATTGACCCAGGCGTTGGGCGCGCCATAGTTCACGGCGGTGGCGGTGTCGCTCAGCGGCCGCCACGCGCGGCCGGGGCGGTGCGCCATGGACGCCGCGCGGTAGGCGAGCACGTCGCGCCAGGTGTCCGCCGACCACAGGCCGCTGCGCGCAGTGAGAACGTCGCCGAGGTATACCGTCAGCCCTTCGTAGACCCACAGCAGTGGGGTGCGTTCGGGCTGCTCGAAATCCGGCTGCCACAGGCCCGCGGGGCGCATGAACTTGCCGTTCCACGAGTGCGTGTATTCGTGCGGCAGTAACGAGCCGTCGAGCATGAAGTGACCGGCGTCAGCGAGCATCTTCGAACCGCTGCGCGCGCGGTCGTCGCTCGATTGATGATGCTCGAGGCCGCCGACGGAGGTGTGGTCGCTCAAGGTAAGCAGGAAGCGGTAGCTGTCGTAGTGATGCGAGCGGAACAGCGCCTGCGCCTGTTCGACCAGACGGCGGTAGCCCGCGATCTGGCTGTCGGAAATAGCAATTGCCGCCTCGTCATCGCCGACCAGGTCGAGATAACGATGCACCGTTGATCCCGCGGGAGTCAGGTCGACCTTGCGGAAATGCTTGCCGGCGATCACCGGCGAATCGATCAGCGTGTTGAACGGCACGGGTTTGAACGCGATGTGTTCGCCGTCGCGTGCAGCCGTCTCCAGCGCGCTGGCATATTGCCAATCGGCGGGAATGACGAGCGCCGCTTGAATCATCTGCGCCTTGGTCGGAGAACCGGTGCGATACAGTGCGACCTGGTCCCAGGTCAGATCGATCAGATTCGGCGTCACCCGATTGCCGCCGGGAAATTGAAAACGGCTCTCGATCCGATGCGTTCCCGGCGGAACCGTCAGGTGAAACGCGAAGCGGTCGAGTTCATCGCGCTGCCACGCGAGCGGTCGGCCGTCGGCGGAGAATTCCAGGCCCATGACCTCGTCCACGCTGCCGTCCGGAGAGTGATCGCCGGGAATCCATTTCGGATAGTAGAGCGTCAGCGGTCCCGGTTCGGCGGGAATCACTTCGTGCACGTAGAGAAGTTTTTGTCCGGGATCGGGCAGCCGCACCGTCAACGTGATCGCATCGGCTGGGACATCGGCGCCGGCGATGCCGGAGATGGACACAGCCAAGGCCGCAGCGCCAAGCCATCGCGTCAGTCGTTTCATTCCGCCCTCCGAATCGCCGAGTTGTCCATCGGATCCGTCCGTCGCCGCCGCGCATCCTACATGGACACTGCGCGCGCGTAGAGACGGCTCACGGTCGGCAAGCGGCTTCGGCATACGCGCTTGCAAGCACGCTGATTTGCCGTCAGAGCGCGGTTCGTGAGGAAGCGAAGCGCAACGGCGGCTCGCAAAAACCATAACCCACAGCTATGCCGGGTGCTGGTCTTTTCATTGGTGGTCGCCGCTTGTGGATGAGTATGCTCGAACGCGTACCGCAATAGCGGCTCGCCGCGGAAGTCGCGGCCGGGGAGCCGCGTGGAATGCTGACAACAAGAGGCAGCCGAAGACGATCGCTGCATCAAGACGACCACATTTGGGTTTCCACGATTGGGGAGTACGAAACATGAAGGGCACGTCCCAGCGCTCGTTGCATCGCAGAAATCTCTTCCGGCGCAAGGCGCTGGCACTCGCCATAGGATCGGTCACCTTCGGCTTCGCCAACACGGCGGGAGCGCAGGCGACCACCGGCACCATCTACGGCACCGTTCCGGCGGCACCCGGCGAAACGATCCAGATTACCGGCGGCGCCGGTTTCAACCGCACCATCGAGGTGGACGCCAACGGCAAGTACTCGGTCACGTTGCCGGTCGGCACCTATACCGTTTCGCTGCTGCAGGGCGGCAAGGTCGTGGACTCGCGCAGCGGGGTGAGTCCGGTGGCGGCCGGTGCGGTGGCGGTGGATTTCGTGACGAAGGGTACCGCCGCGTCCGAGACGTTGGGCACGATCAAAGTCATGGGACAGGCGGCGACCATCGACGTGTCGACCACCAACCAGGTGACGACGATCACCTCGAAGCAATTGCAGCAGTTGCCGATCGCGCGCACGGCCGAGGACATCGCGATGCTCGCACCGGGCGTCAACATGGCATCGGCCGAATTGGGCACAGGTCCGCTGGGCACGCCGACGCTGGTGTTCGGCGGCGCCTCCGCGGCGGAGAACGCCTACTACGTCGACGGCATGAACACCACGGAACTGCTCAACAACATGGGCGGCGTTTCCTTGCCGTACGGAGCCATCGAGCAGCAACAGACCTCCATCAGCGGCTACGACGCGCGTTACGGCCGCTCGATCGGCGGCGTGGTCAGCCAGATCGGCAAGAGCGGCTCGAACGAATGGCATTTCGGCGCGCGCGCGCTGTGGCAGCCGGGCAGCCTGCGCGATGATCCGATCAACTATTACTATGCCAATCCGCTGGTGACGAGTCCCGGCTACAAGGCCGGCGACCTGGCGGTCTTCCGCAAGAACAACACGCAAAGCGAAACGATCTACGATGCCTATGTGAGCGGCCCGATCATCGAGGACAGGCTGTTCTTCTT
>DAIMZS010000234.1:0-5375 GCA_036733825.1 Rudaea sp. | reverse complement strand
CCGGCAAACAGCTTCGGATCGATCGAATAACCCTCGCGCATCTTCTGCACCAGCCAGCGCGGCGCCTCGGCGCGGGGCACTTCATGCACAATGATATTTTCGGTGTGATCGCCGCCGCCGGCATGTTCGCGCACGAGATCGTAGGCGCGGACGAAGGCGATGATCTCGTTGCTCATGCCTGACGAGGACGGTCCTTCCATGAAATACCCGATGCGTCCGGCGCGGTAGCCGGTTTCTTCGAGGAGTTCGCGGTGCGCGGCCTTGACCGCGGATTCGTCGTGGTTGGCGGCAATGTCGCCGATCAAGCCGGCGGGCATTTCGATCGTTTTGCTGCGGATCGCCTCGCGCCATTGTTCGACGAAAAGGATGCGGTCTTCGGCCGTCACAGCGACGATGATGACCGCGCCGCCGGGGTTGGTGCGCTCGGCGTATTCCCAGCGTCCGCGCTTGAGCAGGCGCAGCCAGCGGCCTTGGTAAAGCACTTCGGTGTTTTCCATCGTGTACAATTTTCCAAATATGCCGCCCGCAGGCGGGTCGGCGAACTTCATCCACGTCGCGCGGTCTTAGCGCGATTCCTGTTCCGGCGGCATGGCCGCCGTCCGTCTCGATTCGATGCCCATGAAAACAAAATTCTATCCGCTGATCGTTGCGTTTGCTCTCGGCGCCTGTTCGAACCACTCCGGTTCCGACTCGGCCAAGCCGGCGCAGCCCGCGCCCGCCGCCCCGGCGCCGGCGGCGCAGGAGCCCACGTCCGCGGCCAAGCCGCAGACGCCGGAAGAGGCGGCGAAGGCGGAGATCCTGAAAAAAGCGATGGCGCTTTCGAAGGACGAGATCATGCAGTCGCGCGATCCGAATTCGTTGAGCAAGCTCGGCCAGATCTTCGCCGACGCGGGCGAGGTCGAACGTTTCACCTGGACGCTCGAGCGCCTGAGCCAGCTGTTCCCCAACTCGGGCAACCTGCGCCTGCAGCTCGCCATGACCTATGCCGGCGACGACAAGAAAACCGAAACCTACGACACGCTGCTGCGCCTGATCAACCAGGGTTATTACTACGACATCGGCAAGGATCCGCGCTTCGAAGGCGCGCACGGCACGAAGGTGTGGGACTACATCGTCACCACCTTCGAGAACAACAACAAGCCGTTCGGCGAAGGCAAGGTCGCGTTCGATCTGCCGAAGACCGACAGCCTGTTCGAATCGATCGCCTGGGATTCCAAGCGCAAGCAGTTCCTCGTCGGCAGCGTACGCGACGGCGGCATCTACATCGCCGACGGCAAGGGCGGGGTGAAGGAATTCATCAAGGCCGACGCGGCCAACGGGTTGATGGGCGTGTTCGGCCTCGCCGTCGACGCGGCGCACGACCGGCTCTATGCGATCAGCAACGGCGTGCCGCATTTCAATCACTTCGACGCGTCGATGGCTGGCAAGGCGGGCGTCTACGAATTCGTATTGTCGAGCGGCAAGTTCGTGCGCAAGGCGATGCTGCCGGTCGATGACGGCCGCCACATTCTGTCGAGCATCACGGTCGACCCGCAGGGCAAGGTGTATGTCGCCGACGGCGTCGTGCAGCAGATCTACAAACTCGACGGCGGCGAGTTGAAGCTCATCGCCGGCAACCCGGTGCTGACCGGCATTCGCGGTCTCGCCGTGTCGGGCGACGGACGCACGCTGTACTTCGCCGATACGGCGTTGGGTCTGTTCGGCCTCGATCTCGCGCAGGGCAAGCCGTTTGCGGTCGAATACAATCCGGGGTCGCTGACGCTCGGCGGCATCTCGGGCCTGTATTGGTTCAACGGCACGCTCGTGGCGATCCAGAACGACATGTCGCCCAAGCGCGTGATGCGTTTGCGCCTCGGCGGCGACGGCCGCAGCATCACCCAGGCCCAGCCACTCGACGCAGCGCAGCCGGCCTTTGAGCTGCCGACGGTCGGCACCGTCTCGGGCGATGATCTCTATTTCATCGCGAACAGCCAGAAGGGTTTGTACAGCGACCTCGGCGTGCTGACCGACGCGAGCAAGCTCGAGCCGGTGCATATCTTCCGCACCAACCTGCTGTTCGCGTGGAACCAGAAGGCGCCGGCGATGCCGGCACCGCCGAAGATCACGCCGGAAGAGCTCGAGAAGATGCGCAAGACCCCGCCGAAGGGCTTCTCGCCGCTGCCGGGGACGCCGCCGAAGAACGACGTCTCGCCGTTGGTGCCGGCGCCCGCGCCCGCACCGAACAAGTCCTGAAGATCGCGCGCGGCGGAAGCGCCGCGCGTGCGTTTCAGGCCGCCGGCAGCAGCGCCCGGCAGCGCGAGCGCGTCAGCGGTCCGAAGCGCAGGCGGTCGAACAGCGCCTCCAGTGCGCCATGGTCGGGCTGGCGCCAGCGCAGTGATTCGACATCCGCGGCGACGGGCGCATCGAGCACGATCGCGGCAAGCCGTTGCGAGAGCAGCGCCTGCTCGCGGTGCGCTTTCAGCCGCACATAAACCTGGCCGGCGCCGCGCAGGCGCAGAAACGGCACTTCCTCGATGCGCGCGAGCAGAACGTCGAGCGAACCGAAATGCGCGAGCAGCGTCGCGGCAGTCTTCGGGCCGATGCCAGGAACGCCGGGAATGTTGTCCACTGCATCGCCGGTCAAGGCGAGATAGTCGACGACCTGATCGGGGCGCACGCCGAGGCGCTGCTTGACCCCTTGCGCGTCCCAGCGCTCGTTCTTGGAAAAATCCCACTGCTCGTCGTGCAGCCCGACGAGTTGGCCGAAGTCCTTGTCGGCCGAGACGATCACGTTGCGAAAATTCACCTTGCGTGACATTTCGACCGCGCTGCCGATCAAATCGTCGGCCTCGAACTGCTCGTGGGACAGCACGGTGATTCCGAGCGCCGCGGAGACCTGCTTGCAGTAGTTGAACTGCACCTTCAGCTCGGGCGGCGGCAGTTCGCGGTTGGCCTTGTATTCCGGATAGATTGCGTTGCGGAACGAGGAGACGAGCGATTCGTCGAACGCCGTGAGCACGTGCGTCGGCCGCGTGCGTTCAAGGAAATCGCAGAGGAATCGGGTGAAGCCCTGCACCGCATTGACCGGGGCGCCGTCGATGTCATGGAACTCGTTCGGCAGCGAGTGCCAGGCGCGGAAGACGTAGAGGCTTGAATCGATCAGATGAAGCGTTTGCATCGCCGTCACAACGCCAACTCGCTGGCGATGTCCGCCAGAACCGGTCGCGGGCCGTCGACGGCCGGCTTCTGCACCGTGCCGATATGGACGAAGCCGATCACGCGCTCGTTCGTAGCGAGGCCGAGCAGCGCAGCGGCGTCGCGATCGTACGCTGCCCAGCCGGTCAGCCACTGCGCACCGTAGCCGAGCGCCTGGGCGCCGAGCAGCAGGTTGTAGGCGACGCAGCCGGCGGAAAGAATCTGCTCCTGCGCCGGAACTTTCGCATGCTGCTCGTCGACGCGCGCGATCACGCAGACGACCAGCGGCGCGAAGTTGTAGCGCGTGCGGTCTTTGTCGAATACCGACTCCGGAGCGTCGGGATCGCTCCTGCGGTGGATCTCCGCGAGCGCTTCGCCGAGCTTCGTCCGTGTTTCGCCGCGGATCAGCAACAGGCGCGTCGGCATCAGCTTGCCGTGGTCAGGCGCGCGGATCGCCGCGGCGAGCAGCTGTTCGAGTTGCGCGGCGGACGGCGCCGGCTCGCCGAGCTGGCGCGAAGGAACGGATAAGCGGCGGTTCAAGAAATCGAGTGCGGGCATGGTGAAAAAGGGGCCGGAGTTGCCGACGATATGGGGGCGGAGCGCAGGATAACACTGCCGCAAAAGGCGTATGGCATAAGCCGCCGAGCTCAGCTAGGATGCGGGCTCGGTACTCGTCGGGAATGGGCGCATGAGCATCACGATCAGCGCGGTACGTGAAACCGCGCCGGGCGAACGCCGCGTGGCGTTGACGCCGGATGTGGCGAAGAAACTCAAGGCAAAGCAGGTCAATCTCGTCATCGAGCACGATGCCGGCGCCAAGGCGAGTTTTTCCGACGCCGCGTACAAAGACGTCGAAGTCGCCGCCGACGCGCGCAGTGCGCTCGCCAGAGCCGACGTTCTGCTGAGCGTACAACCGCCGACGCTCGAAGAAATCGCCGCGCTGAAACCGGGAACCGTCACGATCGGCTATCTGCAGCCGCATCTCGCGCCCGAGCGCATCAAAGCGCTGCGCGATGCGAAGATCACCAGTTTCGCGATGGAGCTGCTGCCGCGCACGACACGTGCGCAGGCGATGGACGTGCTGTCCTCGCAGGCGAACATCGCCGGCTACAAGGCCGTGCTGATCGCGGCCGAGGCGAGCCCGAAATTTTTCCCGATGCTGACCACGGCAGCGGGCACCGTGCGGCCGTCGAAGGCGCTGATCGTCGGCGCCGGCGTGGCCGGGCTGCAGGCGATTGCGACGGCGCGCCGTCTCGGTGCTCAGGTCGAAGGCTTCGACGTGCGTCCGGAAACCAAGGAACAGATTCAGTCGCTCGGGGCGAAGTACGTCGAGCTCGGCGTCAGCGCCGCGGGCGCGGGCGGCTACGCGCGCGAGCTGACCGCCGAGGAGCGCGCGCAGCAGCAAGCCGCGCTCGCCGAGCACATCAAGGGCGTCGACGTGATCGTCACCACGGCCGCCGTGCCGGGACGCAAGGCGCCGCGCATCCTCACGGCCGACATGGTCAAGGGCATGAAAGCCGGCTCGGTCATCGTCGACATCGCTGCGGAGACCGGCGGCAACTGCGAGCTGACCGAAGCGGGCAAGACCATCGTCACCGACAACGGCGTGACGATCATCGGCCCGGTCAATCTCGCGGCGACAGCGCCAATCCACGCGAGCGAGCTGTACGCGAAGAACTTGTACAACTTCCTCGAACTGTCGATCACCAAGGAGGGCGATCTGCATCTGGACTGGGATGACGAGCTGATCGCCAAAACCTGCGTGACGCATGCGGGTGAGATTAAACACGAGGCGACCAAGCAGCTGGTGGAAGGCACCTGAGCTAGTCATCCCAGCGAAAGCTGGGATCCAGCTCTTGAGACTTTTTGAAAAACTGGATTCCAGCTTTCGCTGGAATGACGAGCAAAAAAAAGCAAAGCGGGGATATACCAATGATCGACGGATTTCTGGCGCTGTATCTCTTCATGCTCGCCGCCTTCACCGGTCACGAGATCATTTCGCGCGTGCCAGTGATTCTGCATACGCCGCTGATGTCGGGTTCGAACTTCGTCCACGGCATCGTGCTTGTCGGCGCGATGATCGCGCTCGGCGAAGCGACGACGCCGCTGCAGCAGGTCATCGGCTTCATCGGCGTGTTCCTCGGCGCGGGCAACGCGGCCGGCGGCTACGTCGTCACCGAGCGCATGCTCGAGATGTTCAA
>DAIMZS010000233.1:0-5418 GCA_036733825.1 Rudaea sp. | reverse complement strand
AGCGAGGCCGGGAACGTATCCGCTACCGTGGAACCCGGCGCATTGCTCGGGCCGGCGTTCGACGCGGTGATCGTGTAGGTCACGCTGTTGCCCGGTGTCGCCGTGGTCACGCCGTCGGTTTTGGTGATTGCCAGGTCAGCTTGCGGCGTGAGCGTATCGGTATCGGTCGCGGAGTTGTTCGCTGCATTCGGATCGCCGGCGATGGTCACCGTGGCGGTATTGGTCAACGTGCCCGTTGCGGCAGCCGAGATCGAGCACGACGGCGTGTAGGTGACGCTCGCGCCGGCGGGCAGGTTCACGGTGTCGTTGATGTTGCCGCTGCCCGACGCGGTGCAGGTGCCGCCGCCCGCGCCCACACAGGTCCAGGTGCAGGTCAGTGTGGGCGGGAAGGTGTCGGCCACCGTGGCGCCGGTGGCCGCAACCGCGCTCGGATTCGACGCGGTGATCGTGTAGGTCACGCTGCCGCCGGGCGTCGCCGTGGTCACGCCGTCGGTCTTCGTGATCGCAAGATCCGCTGCCACCGCGGCCAGCACGTTGACGCAGCCGTTCGCGGTGACGCTCTGGCCGTCGGGATTGGTCAGCGTCACGTTCTGCGGTCCGGTGGCGAACGCGGTGATATTAAGGGTGGCCTGGGTCGGCGAGTTGTAGGTGACGCTGTTGACCGTGGCGTTCGTGACCGTTGCGCTCAAATGCGTGAACGGAAGCGCCGGTGCGGGCAGATTCGCGCCCGGATCGTAGAAGCCCGAACCGCCGCTGGAGGTGGCATTGATCACCACGTTGCCGGTCGGTCCGGCAAACGTGATCGGTGAACCCGAACACGTCGGCGTGGCCGGCGGCGGCGCGGCGAGACGGCCGACGCGTACCGCATAGCTGTTCAAGGCCTGGTTGTATTCCTGGATCGTCCACACGGTCATGTCATCGAGCGGATCGAGACTGGTGAACGAGTAATCGCCCCAACGGCGCCCTGCCGATCCGCCCGGATCCGCGGGCGTGTTGTAATTCGCCGTGGTGGTTCCAAAGGCGACGGCCGCCACCGTCGGCGGACCGGTCATCGTGCCGAGCGTATCGCCGGCAAGACGCCCGACGTACACCGGCGTCGCGCCGACCGGCGTGCCGGCCATCGACATGCCGATGATCGAATGTCCTTGGCCGGTGACGAGCGCGCTCGGAATCCAGTACTGGCGCGCCGCGGCGCGCGTGGCGGCATTGTCGAAGACGGTGCCCGACTGCACGAGCGTCGGCGTGGTCGTGAGATTCTGGAATTCGTACCAGCGCACAGCGTTGCGCGAAGCCGCCGCGGTGCTGGCGACACCGGCTGAGGTGACGGTGAAATTGTGCGCCGACCAGAGCCGTCCATTGCGGATCATCGCCGAGTAGAAGCGATCATCGAGACTGTCCAGCAGGCCGTTGTTGCCGCCGGTATTGCCGGCATGCTGCACCAAGCGGATCGTCTGCGTACCGGACAGCGTCGTCGTCGGCACGGTCACGGGAATGTTCGCGGAAATCGTCGGCGTCAGCGAGCCCGGATTGCTGACGCGGCGGAACATGATCGTGCTGAACGTCGCGTTGTCCGGGCCGACGAAATAGCCTTCGGTCGCGGTCGCGTCGTAGTTGTCCACGCCGCGCGGCGATTCCGGGCCGGCGCCCGCGCCGGCGGCGAGATTCGCGAACATCGTCACCACCGGCGGACCGGCGCCGAGAATCGACGATTTCTGCACCACGTAGCCATTCGTGCCGACGAAAGAGCCGGTGCTGCTGAACACGTTGCAGCCGATGTAGAGCGCGTTGACGTCGATGCCCAGAGAAGGGTAGTCGCAGAAGTTCGTGCCCGGATCGCCCTGGAACTGGAAGAACGTCCACACCGTCGAACCGCTCAGCGTGCCGCTGCTCGCGGCGTCGCTGACTGCGATCAGCACGCGGTTGGGGGCCGTGGTCGTGCAGGTCGCGTTCGTGCATGGCACATCGATGATGGTCAGGAACCAGCGCGCCGAGAAGCGGTCGTAGCGCACCTGCGGATCGGAGGTGAAAGTGGTCACGACAGAGCCGGTAACCGGCGTCATCACCGAGCTGAAGAACACGTCGGGATCCGCGTTGAGCACGCCGTCGGCGGCACCGGCCTTGGTGAACGAACGCAGACGCCCGTTGACGAAGGTCACGAACTGCACCGGTCCGATCGCGCCCATCGCATCCGGCGGAAACGCGCCCGTATCGGTCAGCGTGGCGCCGTCGAACGCTCCGGCGGTCGTATGGATGTTCGCCAACTGCGCCGGGCGCACCCCGGGGCCGCCCGAGTGCTGCGGCGCCGGCTGCGCATCCGGATTTTTCGGATACTGTGTAATCGCATCCGCGTCCGGATTCTGCGCCGCGGAGGATTTGTCGGGATATTCGAGCTCGTGGTCGGGATGCTCGATGCGCGTGCTGGTCGCCTGGCGTGCCTGGATCGACGACGTGCTCTCGCGTATTCCCTGCGAGGCGGATAAGCGCTGCCCCGAGTGGTCAGCCAGCGCGGTTCCCCATACCAATGCGCTCAATACGAGCGCACCCCGATACAAGCGCAACAAGTCCTGTCTCGACATGACTGCTTGCTCCCCGATTTTTAGAACCGGGATCGGCCCGGTTCCCCCAGGTCGCTAGTATCGGGATTCAACAGCAAGCGTCAAGCATTATTGCGCTGAGCGCTCTATGCTTGCGCATTGTTACATGGCCAAAGAAAGACTTCTGTTCGAGCCTGTGCACCTTTCGGCTCCTTCAAGCGTCCCAAATTCTCGTGGCCGCAGCCACTTACCGGGTGCATCAGCATGAACTTCAGCGATCTGGAAAAATCTGCGCTAAGGCTCAACGAGCTTTACGAGAAGCTGGAAACCAAGATGTACGGACGCATCTGGACGACGGAAGAACTTGCGCTCGGTTTCGTCGGGGACGTGGGCGATCTGGCAAAACTGATTCAGGCCAATGAAGGTGTTCGAAGGATCGATGACTGCAAAGCAAAACTTGGGCACGAATTGGCGGACTGTCTCTGGTCCGTCATCGTTCTGGCGAACAAATGCGGCATCGACTTGGAGGCGGAGTTTTCCAAGAACACCAGAGAGTTGATCGAACACGTATCCAGTCAGCTGGATACATGACAAGGATTATTCGGCGACGGCGTCCTGCACCGGCACAAAAAAGCCATGAATCGACGGCAAGAATGCCTTGTCTGTCCCGGATTTTGCCGCAGCCAGCCGAGATGCTGTCGCCCCCGCCATTGCAACGGAGCGGCACGTCGAAACGCGTGCCGTGTGAAGACATGAATCTGCGCGCCCTTTTTTCCTTCCTGCTGCTCCTCTCGCTCTTCAGCTCCCGTAGCCTTTTTGCGGAGGTGGATCCGTCGTGGACTACTCCGATTGCTCCGTTTCAAATTGCCGACAATCTCTACTATGTGGGCAGTCAGGATCTTGCCAGCTACCTGGTCGTCACCGACGAGGGAAATATCCTGATCAACGCGAATCTCGTGACATCGCCCTCGCAGATACGCGCCAGTGTCGAAAAACTGGGCTTCCGATGGAGCGATACCAAGATTTTCCTCAACAGCCAGGCGCATGACGATCACGTAGGCGGCGCAGCCGAGGTGATTCGCGAGACCCACGCGAAGAACATGGTCATGGAGGGCGACGCCGAGGTGGTCGAGACGGGCGGACGAGCGGACTTCCTGTCGCCGGCTCCGACTTATGCCCCTGTGCATGTCGACCGGGTTCTTCATGATGAAGATGTCGTGAGCCTCGGCGGGGTCATGCTCACGGCCCACAAAACCGCCGGCCATACGCGTGGATGTACGACGTGGACCATGCGTTCCCACCTTTCCGGGGAACCGGCGGGAACGTTGCGGAATATCGTCATCGTCGGAGGAGTCGGCTTTTGGTCGGCATATCACTTCGTTGCGGCGCCCGGCCATCCCGTGAGCTACCCGGGGATTGCGCAGGACTTCCGCCGTACTTTTGCTTCGCTGCTGGCTTTGCCGTGCGACGTATTTCTTGGCGCCCACGGCGGATACTTCGACATGCTCACGAAGCTGCAACGCTATCCGCAGGGCGGGCCGCGAGTGTTCATCGACTCCGCGGGTTATAAGTCCTTTGTGGCCGATGCGCAGGACCATTTCGAAAAAGTGTTCCGCAAGCAAGATGCCGATGCGCATCGATGATCGAGTTCTGTCCGGCCGCAGGTCGGCGCGCGTCTGAGTCGATCTCATCTACTCAATTTGGCTGCACTCAACAATTGCAGAAGCGCGGACTGCGTGTTGTTGTTGAGGACGTTGGCGGCACTGCAGCAGACGAGCCCGGCCTTCCGGTCCACGACCACTTCCGCTTTCCACTTCTGGTTGGTGCCTCCGTGGCTCAGAACGCCGTCCGAGGAAACCGACCACCCCAGCGCATAGTCGCCGCCAAACGGCGGCGTGTGCAGCGTCTGCCACGAAGCTGGGTTGAGGAAAGCCGAAGGCTGATCGCGATGTGCTTGCAGATAGATGAGCAGATCGTCCAGATTCATATGCACGCGGCCCGCCGGCGCCATCGCCTCGGGAACCTCCGCGTCGGAGCGCGTCGGCCGTAAGCCCGTCGGCCCGGGTTCGTGGCCTTGCGGTTGATCCAGACGGCCTGCGGAGCCCGGCGGGCCGAACCCGAAGCTCCGGAGGCCGAGCGGCGCGAAGACTTGGCTGGCGATCAACGTCTCCCAGGATTGGCCGGTGACGGTTTCGAGCATCAATCCGGCGACGACATAGTCGACGTTGCTGTAGAGCATCCGCTCGCCGAGGTTGCCGGCAGGCGGCATGCGCAGCGCGGCACGAACGTACTCCAGACGTTGCAGGAAACGGCCATCGCCGGCGCGAAGCGACGGCACATCGCGCGGCAGGCCGCCGCGATGGCCAAGTATGTGCAGCAATGTGACCTCGCGGTACGCCGGCAGCATCTCTGCGCATTGCTTACCGAGAATGTCGCCGATGCGTGTCTGCCAACGCAAATCACCCGTTTCGACGACGCGTGCCGCCAGTGTCGCCGTCATCGATTTTGTGATCGAACCCAAAAACCACTTGTCGTGCGCCGTCACCGGGACGCTGGCGTCCACAGAGCGATTGCCGTCCACCAACACATGGTTTTTGCCGCCCCGGAATTGCCAACCCACTCCCATCGCGGGTGCCCGCGCCATGAGGCGCAGTTCGTGCAGCCGCTTCGCGCTCAGCGGCGCCGGCGGAAAGTTGATCAGCGGCGGTTCGGTGTACAAATCGCCGCGGACGAAATCCAGCGGAATGTTTTGATCGCCGCGTTTGCACACGCCCTTGATCCGGCCGCGATCGAGCGCCGCCTCATAGACAAGCGGCGGCTGCGCGACCTCGAAGCGAAGTGCTTTTCCCGAGATATTGATGGCCTTGATCGGAACATCCATGGC
>DAIMZS010000232.1:0-5433 GCA_036733825.1 Rudaea sp. | reverse complement strand
CTCTTTGCACGAGCAAAGAGAAGTGACCCGCTCGCCGTAGGCGAGTGGAAGCCTTGGCTCTTAAAAAACAAAAAACTGGATTCCAGCTTGCGCTGGAATGACAAGCTAAAGAGCAAAGCAAGAACTGGATTCCGGCTTCCGCCGGAATGACGAGCCAAGAGCAATGACGAGTGGGCGCCCTAGCGCCACCCCGAAGTAATCGGGTAGCGCCTCTCGCGCCCAAACGCCCGCCGCGAGACCTTCGGCCCCGGCGCCGCCTGATGCCGCTTCCACTCGTTGATGCGCACCAGGCGCAACACCTGATCGATGGTGTCGGCCGAATAACCCGCGCGCACGATGTCCTCGCGCGACTGCTCCTGATCGACATAACGAAACAGGATCGCATCGAGCACGTCGTACGGCGGCAGCGAATCCTGATCGGTCTGGTTCTCGCGCAGCTCGGCGGTCGGCGCGCGCGTGATGACTTCCGGCGGGATCACCGGCGTGCCGCCGACCGTATTGCGCCAGTGGGCGAGCGCATACACTTCGGTCTTGTACAGATCCTTGATCGGCGCGTAGCCGCCGCACATGTCGCCGTAGATCGTGGCGTAGCCGACGGCGTATTCGCTCTTGTTGCCCGTGGTCAGCACCAAACCGCCGAACTTGTTCGACAGCGCCATGAGAATCGCGCCGCGGCTGCGCGACTGCAGGTTTTCCTCGGTCGCATCGGGCGCGCAGCCGATGAAGGCCGGAGCGAGCGCGTCGAGGAAGCCCGCGAACGGCGCTTCGATCGGAACCGTCAGCAGCTTTACGCCGAGCGCGTAGGCCTGCACGTCGGCCAGATCATTGCTCTGCGTGGAAGTATATTTCGACGGCAGACGCACGCCGGTCACATTCTCCGCGCCGAGCGCATCGACGGCGATCGCCAGCACGAGCGCCGAATCGATGCCGCCCGACAGGCCGACCCAGGCATTCTTGAAACCGTTCTTCGCGCAGTAGTCGCGCGTGCCGCGCACGATCGCGCGCCAGGCGAGCGCGTCGCGGCTCTCATCGCCGTCGACCGGCCAGCCGACCGGCATGAACTTGCGCGTCGCCGCGTCGTAGTCGGCGAGGCACCAGTGATCCTCGAAAGCCCGCGCCGCGGGATGAATGTGCCCGTCGGCATCCGCGAGCACGGAAGCGCCGTCGAACACGAGCGCGTCCTGACCGCCGACCACATTGAGATAGGCAAGCGCGGCGCCCGGCCCGTAGCGGTGTGTCTCGGCCACGCGCATGGCGAGCAGTGCATCGCGCTGCGCATGCTTGTCGCGCTCGAACGGCGAGGCGTTCGGCACGAGCACGAGCTCGGCGCCGGCGGCTACGGTATCGGCGAGCGGCTCGGGGAACCACAGGTCTTCGCAGATGATCACGCCGACCGACACGCCTTTGACGTCGAACACGCAGGCGCCGCCGTCCGGATCGACGTCGAAGTAACGCCGTTCGTCGAACACGTTGTAGTTCGGCAGCTCGCGCTTGCGGTAGGTCACCGCGACCGCGCCGTCGCGCAGCACCGATGCGGCGTTGTACACCACCGCCCCCGCCGCCTGCGGCCAGCCGACCACGGCGACGATGTCCCGCGTCGCGGCCGCCACGCGTTTCAAGGCCGTTTCGCACTCCGCCAGGAAGCTTGGCCGCAGCAGCAAATCCTCGGGCGGATAGCCGCTGATCGCCAGTTCCGGAAACAACACGAGGTCGGCGCGATGCACGTCCCGCGCCTCGGCGATCGTCGCGGCGATGCGCTCGGCATTGCGCGCCACGGCGCCGACGGGGAAATCGAATTGGGCGAGGGCGATTCTCATGCGCCAAGCGTTCTCAGAATTTCGGCGAGTACACGATTGGTTTGGAGCAGTACGTCGTTGTTCCAGAAGCGTAGCACGCGATATTCGTTGCGTTGAAACCAAGCGTCGCGGTCCGCGTCGACCGCTTCATTGTGCTGACTGCCGTCGATTTCAACGATCACGTGCTTTTCTACGCAGGCAAAGTCGGCGATGTAAGGACCTACCGGATGCTGCTTGCGGAAGCGGTGGCCGCCGAGTTGATGGCGCCGCAGGTGGAACCACAAACGGGCTTCTGCATCCGTCATCGTTTTGCGTAGATGTCTTGCAAATTCCGTTTTTGCGCCTTTTCGCATCGCTGCATGCCTCCTGCATGCCGAAAAGCGCCCCCTTCCGCCCTTCGGGCACCTTCCCCCGCAAGCGGGGGAAGGAACAGCTCTCGCTTCCCCCGCCTGCGGGGGAAGCTGTCGCGAAGCGACTGAAGGGGGCTGCTTTTTATTTCTTGAGCCGCGCCGCAATCGCCTTGCCCAGATCCGCCGGCGACTTGACCGTAGTGACGCCCGCCTTTTCCAGCGCGGCGAACTTCGCGGCGGCGGTGCCCTTGCCGCCGGAAATGATCGCACCGGCATGACCCATGCGCTTGCCCGCCGGCGCCGAGGCGCCCGCGATGAACGCGACGATCGGCTTGGTCACGTACTCGGCGATGAACTCGGCCGCTTCTTCCTCGGCGCTGCCGCCGATTTCGCCGACCATGATGATGCCTTCGGTCTGCGCATCGTCCTGGAACAGCTTCAGGCAGTCGATGAAGTTGAGGCCGTTGATCGGGTCGCCGCCGATGCCGATGCAGGTGGACTGGCCGAGGCCTTCGTTCGTGGTCTGGAACACGGCCTCGTACGTGAGCGTGCCCGAGCGCGAGACGATGCCGACCTTGCCCGGCTTGTGGATGTGGCCCGGCATGATGCCGATCTTGCACTCGCCCGGAGTGATGATGCCGGGGCAGTTCGGCCCGATCAGCACGGTGTCCGGATAATCCTTGAGGCGATTCTTCACGCGCAGCATGTCAAGCACCGGAATGCCCTCGGTGATCGCGACGATCACGCGAATGCCCGCGTCGGCCGCTTCGAGGATCGCGTCCGCCGCGAACGGCGGCGGGACGAAGATCATCGAGGCGTCGGCGCCGGTCTCGTCGACCGCGTCCTGCACCGTGTTGAATACGGGCAAGCCGATATGCTGCGTGCCGCCTTTGCCGGGCGTGACGCCGCCGACGACCTTGGTGCCGTAGTCGAGCGACTGCTCGGAGTGGAACGTGCCCTGCTGGCCGGTGAAGCCCTGGGTGATGACTTTCGTGTTCTTGTTGACCAAAACGCTCATGTGTCTGATTCCTTCGGCTTAGGCGGCTTTGACGGCGGCAACGGCTTTCTGCGCCGCATCGTTCAAGTCGAGCGCCGGGGTGATCTTCAGGCCGGAGTTGGCGAGCAGCTTGCGCCCCTCTTCGACATTGGTGCCTTCCAGACGCGCGACGACCGGAATCGTCAGGCCAACCTCCTTGACCGCGCCGATGATGCCTTCGGCGATCAAGTCGCAACGCACGATGCCGCCGAAAATGTTGACCAGGATGCACTTGACCTTGTCGGAGGAGAGAATCAGCTTGAACGCCTCGGTCACGCGCTCCTTGGTCGCGCCGCCGCCGACGTCGAGAAAGTTCGCCGGCTCCGCGCCGTTGAGCTTGATCACGTCCATCGTCGCCATGGCGAGGCCGGCGCCGTTGACCATGCAGCCGATGTTGCCGTCCATCGTCACGTAGTTGAGGTTGTGCTTGACCGCGACGGCTTCGGCCGGGTCTTCCTGCGACTCGTCGCGCATCGCGGCGAGGTCGGCGTGGCGGAACTCGGCGTTGTCGTCGGAGTTGACCTTGCCGTCGAGCGCCACGAGGTCGCCGGCCTTGTTGATCGCGAGCGGGTTCAGCTCGACCAGGGCCAGATCTTTCTCGTTGAACAGCTTGTACAGGCCGAGCATGATCTTGGTCAGCTGGCCGGCCTGCTTGGCGTTCAGGCCCATCGCAAAACCGAGCTGACGGCACTTGTACGGCTGCAGGCCTTCGACGAAGTTCACCTCGAGGGTGTGGATGTCCTCGGGGTTTTCGCGCGCGACCTGCTCGATATCGACGCCGCCGCGCGCCGAGGCGATGAACGCCACCGACTTGGTGCCGCGATCGACCAGCACCGACAGGTACAGTTCCTTGGCGATGTCGCTCGCCTCGGTGATCAGGACCACGTTGACCGGCAGCGCGCGGCCGCCCGACTGGTAGGTCTCCATATTCGTGCCGAGCATCTTGGCGGAGGCGGCTTTGACCTCGTCGAGCGTCTTGACCAGCTTGACGCCGCCGGCCTTGCCGCGGCCGCCGGCGTGGATCTGCGCCTTGACCACCCATTCGTCGCCGCCGAGGGCGCGAGCGGCCTCGACGGCCTGGTCCGGCGTCGATGCGATCTTGCCGGGCGGCACGGGGATGCCGTAATCGGCGAACAACTGCTTGGCCTGATACTCGTGGAAATTCATGCGGACACCTTGGGGGAGTGGTGAAAACACGGCGCGAAGCGCCTGTGGGGCGCGTATTGTGATGAATCGCAGGGGTAAAAAAAAGTCTGATGCGCCCCGGCAGCCGGCCGCCCAAAAGACCGCTTGACAGCGGCCCGCACTCTCTTTAGCGCCCCGCGACCGCTTATACTTGCGCGAGGGGAACCCTCTGGCTCAAGGAGTCCACGGTCGTGGCTGTCGCCGCCGTTCAAACCCAACTCGTCACCCGCTACGCCAGCGATTCCGAAGCCGTCACCCGAGAGTTCTACTTTTTCAACCTGTTCCGGGTGCTCGAGGCGGTCATCATCGTCGCCTTGATGTTCAGCCCGTACGCGATCGAATGGATGAAAGTCGTGCACCCGCTGCTCGGACGGGTGACGGCGATCTTCTATCTGGTGTTCTCGCTGCTCGCGGTCGCTTTCTCCACGCGCGAGGCGCGCTACTACCGCACCTGGGTCGACCTGTCGCTGGTCGTCGACATCTTCGTCTGCGCGCTGGCGATGTATTCGATCAAGAACCAGTTCATCAGCCTGGCCCTGCTGCTGCTCGTCAACCTCGGCGGCGCGGCGACGCTGCTGCCGAGGCGCGTTTCGTTCTTCTTCGCGGCGCTGGCCACGTTCGGCGTATTCGGCCAGAACATCCTCGGCAACATGTTCAACGAGGATCACCGCGAAATCCTCGAAGCCGGCATCTGCGGCCTGGCCTATTTCTCGGTCACCGCCCTGTGCCTGTTCCTCGGCCGGCGCATGCGCGACTCGGAAGCGCTCGCCAGCCGCCGCGGCAGCGACCTGCGCAACCTCGCCCAGATCAACGAACTGATCATCCGGCGCATGAAGACCGGCGTGCTCGTCGTCGACGGCGGCAATACGGTGCACCGCTGGAACGAAGCGGCCGCCGCGCTGATCGGCAATCCGACCGACGGCCACAACGACCTCGGCCGCATCGCGCCCGAGCTGTCGCGTCGGCTTTATCACTGGCGCACCTCGCGCAAGCTCGACAACACCTCGATCTCGCTCGCCGAGGGCGCGCCCGAGGTGATTCCGCGCTTCACGCGCATGACCGCGAA
>DAIMZS010000231.1:0-5457 GCA_036733825.1 Rudaea sp. | reverse complement strand
GAAGTCGACAAGCAGGGCCGCATCCGCCTGTCGATGAAGGCGGTGACCGAGGAAGCTCCGGCTGCCTGATTCGCCCGTCGATAAGCATCAACAAGAAACGCGCTTCGGCGCGTTTTTTGTTGTGCGCTTCCATCGCATGAATGGACTCGGCGCCGCCTGCGCGCGTAATGCGATATGCCCGGACGCGTGCTAGCATCGAAGGCCTTCAGGAGATGCGCGCATGAGCGACAACAAGAGCATGAACGATTGGCTGAAGGACTGGGACGCGCTGCAGCGCCAGTATTTCAACGCCTGGTCCGATCTCGCGCAGAAGGCGCCGTTCGCGGTGCCGCCGCAGGCCGCGCCGATGGGATTTCCCGGCGCCAATCCGTTCGCCGCTTCGACGCCGCTGCCGGGCTTTCCCGGATTTTCGCCGTTCGCCGGCTTCGCCGCCGCCGCGGCACCGCAGAGTGCGCCGTGGCAGGAGGGCCTGGAACAATGGATGCGCATGTTCGCCGGTGCCGACAAGCAAAATGAAACGGCCGAGCGCCTGATCGAAAGCGCCAAGGCGTATATCGCGATGATGCAGTCGGCGTTCGGTGGGACCTCGCCGATGAGCGAGAGCATGGCGAATCCGGCCCAGGTATGGTTCGACGCCGTACGCACGGGATTCGCTGCGCCGGGCGGCGTGAACATTCCCGGGTTCGATCCGGCGACGAATCCGTTCGCCAAGGCGATCCGCGACGTCGCCGGCCGGGGCATGCAGGGGTTTGCCGAGCTGCCCGCCGCGTTCGCGCCGTATCTGGAACAGATGCGCAAGGAAGGCGTGTCATGGCTGCAGGTGCCCGCATTCGGCCTCGCGCGCGAGCATCAGGAGCACTATCAGCGCACGGCGCTCGCTTTTGTCGAATATCAGCAAGCCTTGCGCGAATACAACCGTTTGATGCTCAAGGCGAGCCAGCGCGGCTACGAATTGTTCGAACAGCGTCTAGCTGATCGCTCCGAGCCGGGACGCACGATCGAATCGCTCAAGGCGCTGTACGATCTGTGGGTCGACGCGGCGGAAGACGCTTACGCCGAGGTCGCACTGTCGGAAGAATTCAGCAAGGCTTACGGCGAATTGGCCAACGCGCAGATGCGCGTGCGCCAGCAGATCCAGATCGAAGTCGAGCGCGTCAGCCGCGAGTTCGGCATGCCGACGCGCAGCGAGGTGGACAGTCTGAGCAAGCGCGTGCACGACCTGCGCCGCGAAGTGCGCGAGGGCGGCAGCGCACGCGACGGCGATGCGATCCACACCGAAATCGCGGCGTTGCGAGCGGAAGTCGCGGCGCTGAAGAAATCGTCCGCGCAGGCGGGCGCGAAAAGCCAAGCGTCGGCGGCGAAATTGCCCGAGCCCGCGATCGAGCCGGCGAAACCCGCCGCACCGTCCGCGCCGAAATCGCGGCGTGCGAGGAAGCCGGCGCAACGCCGCGCCGCGGCGTCCAAGCTGCGCGCGCCCGCGGCGGTGGTGCATCCACGCCCGGCCGACGAAGCGGCAGACAAGGCGAAGGCGAACTCGTTCGCCGACGCGGTCGCGGCGCTGCAGCGGCGCGTCAAGGGCAAGCCGAAATTGCGCGCCGCTGCGGCGCGGATGTCGAAGCCGAACAAGGGCGACAAGGCGAACAAGAAAGGCGACAAGCGCAAATAATTTTTATGCTCGTCATCCCGGCGAAAGCCGGGATCCATTTTGATTCGGGCGACGACAGGAAAATCAAGATGGATTCCGGCTTGACCAGCTCCGCTGTTGTGGAGCTCTTCGCCGGAATGACGGATTCTTTCGGAGGTTAGGCTAAATTATGAACCCCATCCGCATCGCGCCGCAAAAGGCTTACGAGGAAGCGAAGAAATTCCAGGAGAAGATCGCCGCCGGCATGCAGGTGCTGCGCACGCTCGACGACGTGCATTACGGCGCGACGGACAAGGAAGAGGTATACCGCGAAGACAAGCTCGTGCTGTACCGCTTCAAGGGGCCGCGCCAGCCGACGGCGAAGGTGCCGATCCTGATCAGCTACGCGCTGGTCAATCGGCCCTACATGGTCGATCTGCAGGACGATCGCTCCCTGGTCAAGAATCTGCTCGCGCTCGGCGAGGACGTGTACTTGATCGACTGGGGTTATCCGGACGCGTCCGACAAACACCTCACGCTCGACGACTACATCAACGGCTATATCCGCCGCTGCGTCGACGTGGTCGCCAAGCGCCACAAGCTCGACAAGATCAACCTGCTCGGCATCTGCCAGGGCGGTGCGTTCAGCCTGTGCTTCGCCTCGATCTATCCGGAGAAGATCCAGAATCTGATCACGATGGTGACGCCGGTCGATTTCCAGACGCGCGACAACATGCTGTCGAACTGGGTGCGGCACCTCGACGTCGATCTGTTCGTCGACACGCTCGGCAACGTGCCGGCCGACCTGATGAATTACTGCTATCTGATGCTCAAGCCCGTACGTTTGAATCAGCAGAAGTACATCGGCCTCGTCGACATTCTCGACGACAAGGCCGAGCTGGAAAACTTCCTGCGCATGGAGAAATGGATTTTCGACAGCCCCGATCAGGCCGGCGCCGCGTTCCGCCAGTTCATCAAGGATTTTTATCAAGGCAACAAGCTGGTCAACGGCGGCCTGAAGATCGGCAGCAAGCCGGTCGACCTGAAAAATCTCGACGTGCCCGTGCTGAACATCTTCGCCGAGCAGGACCATCTCGTTCCGCCCGATGCCTCGCGTGCGCTGCGCGGGCGCACCGGGTCGGACGACTACACGGAGCTGGCGTTCAAGGGCGGCCACATCGGCATCTATGTCTCCGGCCGTGCGCAGCGCGAGGTGCCGACGGCGATCCACGAGTGGCTGGCGGCGCGCACGTGAGCGCGTGAGCTCACCGCCGATGAATGCGCCTCTTCCGCCGCCACGGGAGGCGCAGTGGCCGGTCGGCACGGTGTTCACCGTCGGCCATTCGACCTTGCCGATCGAGCGCTTCGTCGCTCTTCTGCACGCCTACGCCGTCGACCTGCTCGCGGACATCCGCACCGTGCCGCGCTCCCGACACAACCCGCAATTCAATAGCGATGCGCTCGCCGCGAGCCTGGCGACCGAGCGCATCGGTTATGCGCCGATGCAGGCGCTCGGCGGCTTGCGCCGGGCGCGTAAGGACTCGCCGAACAGCGGTTGGCGCAACGCGGGTTTCCGCGGCTATGCCGACTACATGCAGACGGTTCCGTTCGAAAACGCGCTTGAAGAGCTTATTCATCTGAGCCGCGAACGGCGCACTGCCATCATGTGCGCTGAAGCGGTGCCGTGGCGCTGTCACCGCTCGCTGGTGGCCGACGCGCTCGTCGTGCGCGATATTCCCGTCGTCGAAATCCTTTCGGAAACGAGCTATCGAATGCATGTGCTCACGCCCTTCGCCCGTGTCGAGGGCGAGCGGATCAGCTATCCGCCGCAGGGCACGTTGCCGCTGTTTCCGCCGGCGTAAGCGATGCCGATGAATTGTTGCGACTGCTGATTCTCTGCGCGGAAGATCAGCGCTTGGTTTTGCGTGCCTTGGCAGCGGGCGAGGGCGCGGCTTTGGTCCCGTCGTCGCCGGCTTTCGGTTTCGCGCCGGCCTGCGCGCTTTGTTCATGTTCGAAAATATTCGTGTAGAACAGCTCGGTCGCCTTGAGCGCCATCTCGATCGTCTGCTTTTGCGAAGCATTGCTCGTGGTGATGGATTCGCGCATGAGGTCGAACAGCTCCGACCAGAGCTGGCGCAGGCCGGCGATATCCTTGACGTGGGAGGTTTGCGTCAGCAGCCGCGTCATCGCGTCGACGTGGAATTGCACCGTGCGGATGGTCAGGTCGAACGCCTGATCGCTGCCTTCGAGACCGAGCTTGGCGGCTTGCTGCAGTCGATCGCTCGCTTCGCGGCCGAGAAAATAAAGCTGTCCTGGATTGAACTGCAGCATAAACCCTCCCGAGTGTTCTCGTTGTCCGCCCGATCTAAGGGCCGCGGAGCAAGAATACAACCGCCGTCGTGAAGACCGCTTGTGCGGCGCGGGAAATAAAGGTCAATCGCGCTCGCGCCATTCCTGCAACGCCAGCCGCATCGCGGCGAACTGGCGCGAAACCCGCGTGCATGCCTCGCAGGCGAGGAGGTGCAGCCGCAAGCGCAGGCGCTGTGCCCACGGCAGCGGCTGTTCCATCTCCTGCGAGAGCAGGCGCGAGGCGTATTGGCAGGTAATGCGGAACATGGGATGTCTAGCCAGCCTGCGCACGGCCGAAACCCGTATTTTCAAGACAAGTACGCAGCATCATGCGCGCCCGATACAGTTGCACCCAGACGTTGGACGGGGTGATTTGCAAATCCTTACACAACTCGTCGGTGTCGCTGCCGAACACTTCGCGCAGCACGAACAGCTGGCCGATGCGCTTGGGCAGTTTGTCTACGCAGCGCTGCACGGCCAGCAGGAAGGCGTCCTGCTGAGCGAGTTCGGCCGGGTTGCCGGCATCGGCGGGCTGCTGCAGATAATGGCCGCTGGCGTCGAACAGGCGGTCGAACTCCTGCTCCGAGCGGTCGGATACCTCCGGCAGCGGCTCCTCGCGCCATTGTTTGCGTACGAGGTCGACGATGCGGTTTTTCAGAATTGCCGTCAGCCAGGTGCGCAGCGACGAGCGGCCGGCGAAGCTTTCCCGGCGTTCGTAGGCCTGGGTCAGCACATCGGACACCGCGTCCTCGGCCAGATGCTCGTCGCGCAGTTCCAGCCGCGCGATTTTGAGCAGATAGGGGCGGTGCGCGGCCAGGGTTTGGAAGTCGAAGGCGGCGGCGCGGGGTTCCATGCGTGCATCGGCGGGGGCGGATGCCGAATTATGCCACTCGCGGCTTCCGCCGTACTGCATCTCAGTTTGACATCAGGTCCCGTTCGTCCTGAGGTATCGAAGGGCGAACGTCACGCCAAGATTGCCGTCCGTGGTTCGATACCTCACCACCAACGGAAAGCAATTTTGAAACTGAGGCACTGCCCGCGTTCGTAGGCAGATCGATGTTCGCCGCCAGCTGCGTCGCCGGGGCGTCGTCCGCATCATCTCCCTGCCAGCACCAGTGCCAGGGCTCGTAGGCGAGGGCGTGCGCATTTCCGCGCGGGTAGCTCAATACGAAGCCGTAAGCCCGTGCATGTTTCATCAGCCACGCGAACGCGGACGAGCGCTCGAACTCCTCCTCCGTCGGCGCGTAGCCCGGCGTGGTGATGTCGATTGCGCGGCCGCTGTGATGCTCGCTGTAGCCCGGTGCGGCGTTGACGCGCAGAATGGCGTCGATCGACTGCCCGCGCGCGAGTTTGCCGCGCACGATCGCCGATTGGACCTCGACGCTGCGGAACGTGGACACCGCGCGCAGCTCCACGCCGTCGCGCGCCGCGGCGTCGCGCATGCGCGTCCACGCGCGCGCGGCCGCGGGCGTCAGCCGCTGTTC
>DAIMZS010000230.1:0-5510 GCA_036733825.1 Rudaea sp. | reverse complement strand
GATCTCCTTGTCCCACAGGCCGGAGATGTTGTCGCGGGTTTGCTGGGAATCCATGCTTGCGATCTCTGTACATAAAAGAGCCGCAAGTTTACCAGCACGGAAAAATCTCCGGCCGATCAGGCCCTTCACAATTCTTCATACGCGTTTCCGGCACTTCATTCGGACACGCGGCCCAATACCTGCTCCCTTCCGACGGAGCTTCTCATGCGCTCGTTCTTTCGCGCCGTATCGCTGGTGTTTTTCGCTGCAATGTCCGCCTCGGCTGCCGCCGCATATCGCGAGCCTGAGCGCCTCGATGACGGCTGGCGCGTCGCCGATGCCGGGAAAATCGGCTGGAACACGGCGAAACTCGACGAGATCCATGAGCGCATCGCCGCTCAGACTCTGAAAAGCATCACCAGCGTCGTCATTGCCGACCACGGCCGGCTCGTTTATGAGGGCTACTTCAACGGCGGCACCCGCGATGCGCTGAACGACATGCGCTCGGCAACGAAAACCCTCACGGCCCTGCTCGCTGGCGTGGCGATTGAGCGCGGCTTGATCCCTGCCGTGTCGGCCAAGATCTACCCCTACTTCCGCGACCTGCCGCCGCTGCGCAACACCGATCCGCGCAAGGACGCGTTCACCCTCGAAGACCTGCTGACGATGAGTTCGTTGTGGGAATGCGACGACGACAATCCGTTCTCCACCGGCAACGAAGAACGCATGTACCTGACCGAGAGCTGGCTGCGCTTCGCGCTCGAGCTGCCGATCAAAGGTTTCGCGCCGTGGATGACAAAACCGGCCGACAGCCCCTACGGCCGCACATTCGCCTACTGCACGGCCGGATCGTTCGTCGCCGGCGCGCTGGTCGAGCGCGCCGTGCACAAGCCTCTGGACGCGTTCGCCGCAGAAGCGTTCGAAAAACCCTTGGGCATCACGAAGTCGAAGTGGAATTTTTCGCCCGACGGGATTGCCATGGGCGGCGGCGGCACGCGTTACGCGAGCCGCGACATCGCAAAAATCGGCGCACTGCTCGCCGACGCCGGCCGCTGGCAAGGCAAACAGATCATCGCGGAGCGCTGGATTGCGGCGATGCTGACGCCGCGCGCGCAAGCGCGCGACGACGCCGAATACGGCTATCAGATCTGGCGCTTTCATTACCCGCTCGACGGCAAGGACCAACCGGTCTGGGCGATGAGCGGCAACGGTGGCAACTATGTCTTCATCCTGCCCGAACGCCAGCTCGTCGCGGTGGTCACCAGCCGCGCCTACAACCAGCGCAACGGACACACGCAATCGCAGGAATTGTTCCGCGATCTCATTCTCACCGCGCTGCCGGCGGCGCGCTGATCAGGTCGGAAGGAAACCACGCGGCGGCGAGCGCCTTCGCGCGTTCGGCCGCCAGCGCACGGCTGATCGTGTCGACCACGTCGGCGAAACCGGGCTCGTCGGCGAGCGGACGGAACAGCGGCGAGGTCTGCAGCCACGCCTGATCACAGAAGCCGCCCGCGACCGCGCGGCGCAGCGCATCGATCGCCATGGCGCGATCCTCGCGGCGCAGCAGCGCGACTTCGAGCCAGTCCTCCGGCGCGCCGCGTTCGGCTTCACCGGCTCGCGTCGAGGCGCGCGCCGCGAGCGCCGCCGGATCAACCTGCGCCGCGTAGAGATCGGCAAGCGTTCTCGGCAGGCTTTGATGCGGCCGCAGCGCTGCGGCCTCGGCGAACATTTCCGCAGCGCGCGCCCGATCGCCGCGCAACAACGCCAGCTCGCCCGCGAGCAGAAACAACTGCGGGTGGAGCGGCCGACGCAGTGCCTCGGCGAAAGCCGTTTCCGCCTCGGCGTAGCGGCCCTGCGTATACAGAAATCGCGGCCACGCCGCATTGCCGAAGACGTTGTCCGGATACAAGCGGAAGATCTTCGCGTAACGTTGTTCGGCGGCGGCGGGGAAGCCGAGCAATTCGAGGTTGCGGGCGATCTGCAGATCCAGAAAGCGCAGGCTGGCGCCGGAGCGCTCGACGGCGAGATTGTTTGCGAGCGCTTCGGCAAGCCGTCCCTTGGCGGCGTAGAGGTTCGCCACCGAAGCGCGGCTGTCCGCACGCGCCGACGGGTCGAGGGCAATCGCGCGCTCGTACTCGCGGATCGCCGAGTCGACATCACCTGCGCAATCGTAAGCATAGGCCAGCGCGTTGTGCGCCGCGCTGTCGCCGGAGCTGCGTGCGATCGCCGCCTCGGCCAGCGCTTGCGCACGCACCACCGACTCTGGACCGGCGTTGTACAGACACACGCGCGCGCTCAGCGCGCGGCTGAGACCGATGCTCGCCGCAGCGTTGCCTGGGGCCGTACTCAACGCATCCTCGTACAATGCGATGGCGCGTTCGTTGTTCTCGCTCTGGCCGATGCCGGCGTAGTAGCGCGCACGCTGCAGCAACTCGTCCCGCGCGTTGGCAGGCGGAGCAGGCGAACGCAACAGCCACGTCACGAGTGCGGCAAGCGCCACAAGCACTGCGGCGGCGCCCAGCCACATCAGCGGAATGCGCCTGCGTAGGGGCGCGACCGCCGGCGAGTCCGGCGCGGCCCGCTGCGGCGCGCTGCAGAGTTGATAGCCGCGCCCGCGCACCGAGCGGATATAGCGCGGATTGCGCCCGTCGTCGCCGAGCGCTTGGCGCAGCAGTTTGACGCGCTGGGTCACGGTCTCCTCGTTGACCACCGCCGGCGCCCAGACGCGTTCGATCAACTCGTCGAAACCGACCACGCGATCGCCCTGTTCGAGAAGATAGCGCAGCAGGTCGTAGCTCAATCCACCCACATCGAGCACCGCGGCCCCGCGCCTCACCCGCCGATCGGAAAAATCGATTTCGAGATCGGCGAAGCGGTAGCCCTGGAATGTCGGCATGAATCGTTGGCTGCAACGGCGAAGGCTCGCATCATAATATTTGCGCGGCGGCAAATCGGCGATTCGAAGCGCGACTTCGCCCGATCGCCGTCTTCAACGATCGCGACGCAGCGTCACCACGAACCCGCAGCCGCCGGACGCCACCGGCGCATAGCGCGCCTCGCCGCCATGCCGCCGCGCGATGCGGCGCACCAGCGCCAGATCGAGGCCGTGACCCTCGGTGTTGCCGTGGCGATAGAACGGCTCGAACAGCCGCTCGCGGTCGGCGGCGGCGATTTCCTCGCCCGCGTCGACGACAGTCAGCTCGACGTCTTCGACATCGGCGCGAAGCCGCACGCGTATCGGCGCACGGCCATGGCGTTGCGCGTTGTCGAGAAGATTGCGCACCAAACGCCGCAGCAAGCGCGGATCACCGCGCACCTGCGCCGTCGCGCCGGAGACGTCGGCCACGCCGGCGCGCGCGCATTCCTCGCCGACGAGAGCAAGCAGGTCGACGTCCTCGTCGTGCTCGAGATCGGTCAGCGTGTCGAGGCAGCTGGCGAGCAGAATTTCTTCGACCAGATGATCGAGCTCGGCGATGTCCGCGTTCAGGCCGAGCCGGCGCTTCGGCTCGATGTCGCCGATCAGTTCGAGGGCGAGACGAATGCGCGTGAGCGGCGTGCGCAGTTCGTGCGAGGCCTGCGCCAGCAGCATGCGGTGGGCATCGACCAACTGCTCGATGCGCGCGGCGGCTCGATTGAAGCTGAGCGCGAGGCCGGCGATTTCGTCGTGGCCTTCGACCTCGACGCGCGCCTTGAGATTGCCCGCGGCCAGCGCTTCGGCGGCGTTCTGCAGGCGCTCCAAGCGCCGGGTCAGCTGCCGCACGATCGGAAACGCGCCGAGTGCGACCGCCGCCGCCAGCAGCAAAAACATGCCGAGCACGCCGGCCAGCGAATGCGGCGGCGGCGAGCGCATGCCGCTGTACGTGTGCCACAGCACCGCGGTGGCGATCGCGAAAACGACCAGGCTGCCGAAGACGGCGAAATGGATGCGCAGATACAGGCGTGGGATGCGCATCAGTCCTGCGCCTTGGCGAAAACATAGCCGCTGCCGCGCAAGGTGACGATGCGCCGCGGCTGTTTCGGATCGTCCTCGATCGCCGCGCGCAGACGCGAGATGTGCACGTCGATCGAACGGTCGAAGGCTTCCAGCGCCTCGCCTTTCACGGCGTCCATGAGGAACTCACGCGAGAGCACGCGGCCGGCGTGCTCGGCGAGCACCACGAGCAGGGCGAATTGATAACCGGTGATGACGCGCGTCTCACCGCGCAGCCGCAGCGTGCGCGCGGCGCGGTCGATTTCGAGGCTGCCGAAACGCAGCGGCGCCTCCGCGGCCGGCACACCGCGCCGGCGCAGAATCGCGCGCAGCCGCGCGAGCAGCTCCCGCGGCTCGAACGGCTTCGGCAGATAGTCGTCGGCGCCGAGTTCCAGGCCGATGATGCGGTCGGTCGCCTCTCCGCGCGCGGTCAGCATCAGGATTGGAATCTCCGATCGCGCGCGCAGGCGGCGGCAGACGTCGAGCCCGTCCATGTCCGGCAGGGTCAGGTCGAGGATCACCGCGCCGCATTCGTGTTCGGCGGCATGCGCGATCGCCGCCGCGCCGTCCGGCGCGACGGCAACCTCGAATCCGGCGCCGCCGAGATATTCGCCGAGCATGGCGGCGAGGCGCGCGTCGTCTTCGACCAGCAGCAGGCGCTCGATCATCGACCGCAGCCTAGCACGCGCCGCGGGCGATCAGCCTCAGCCGCCATGGAAGCCCATATGCCCGGCCGCGTGCGCTTGCGCGATGTGGTCGGCGAACGCCTTGCGCTGCGCAGGCGTGAGCACATCGGCGATATCGGCGGCCAGCTTGGCCATCCGCTGCGATGCCAAGTCGAAAACGCGCACGTGTTCGGCGCGCGCTGCTTCGAGCGCGTCGCGGTCGACATGATCCTGAGTCAGCGCCTGCAGCGCCTTGCCGTGACTGTCCGCCAACTGCGCGTGCAGCGCGGCCAAGTCGGTGCTGGCCTGGCGCAGAATCGGATCGAGCTGGGCTTTCTGTTCCGCCGTGGCGCCGGTTGCCGTGTACAGATGCTGGGAGAACATGGCCAGATGATCGGCCAGCGCGGCTGGCGTCGCCGCCATCGACATTGCGTGAGCGTTGTCGCCTGCCGCGTGCTGGGCGGCAACGGCGCCGCCGACGGCCGCGAAAGCGGCGACGGCGGCCAATACGAGCAGGTTGCGCCGGATCGGCGTGGGAGAAGAGCGGTTCATGACGGTTCCTCGAAAGTCGGGCGGATTGCCCGGAACGCAGTCTGCAAAGCGCCGGTCAATGGGATTTGTCGCGCAGGTAAAGTTATGTGAAGCCGGCTCGGCGGAATGCATCGGCCGCGCCGGTCGGCCCGAATGGTCCGCGAAACCCCGGATTGACTCGGTTTGGAATTTCGCTTTCCGTTCGTGGTGAGGTATCGAACCATGAACGGCAATCTTGGCGTGGGTTCGCCCTTCGATACCTCAGGACGAACGGGCTCTGATTTCACAAGGCACTACCCGAAACCCGCGTCGGGATGCACATCCCCCCATCCCATGCCATAATCGGCGGCCATTTTCCGGCCGCC
>DAIMZS010000229.1:0-5531 GCA_036733825.1 Rudaea sp. | reverse complement strand
GCCGCGAACGCGCGCAATGCAGCGAGCTGTGCGTCGGCAGCCTGCTCGCCGTACACCACCGCCTCGGGTGTGCGGTCGAACGCTGCGCTGGAAAGATCGCCGAGCTGGGGCACGAGCAGCACATCGGCGGCGCCGAGCGAATGCAGCTGTGCGTCGGTCTGCCGCTTCATCATCGCGGTGAGCATCTGGTTCGCGATCGCGAACGAAGAGGTCAAATCCTTCTCCTGCGCAAGCGGCGCGCCGACGTTGACGACGATCAGGCGCGTGCCGCCGAGTTTGCGTGCTTCGTCGATCGGCACGTTGTCGACAATGCCGCCGTCGACGAGCAGATGGCCCTGGTAGCGGATCGGCGCGAACGCGGCGGGCACCGACATGCTCGCGCGGATCGCCATCGCCAGATCGCCTTTCGCGAACACGACCTTCTCGCCGTTGCTGATGTCAGTGGCGATCGAGCGGAACGGGATCGGCAGGTCGTCGAAGCTCTCCGTCTGCAGCGTCGACAGCAGCAGACGGCGCAGCAGTAGCTGCAGTTTCTGCCCCTGGATCACGCCGCGCGGCAGCGCGATCTTGCCGTCGCGCAGGCCGAACTCGATGCCGCCGAGGAAGCGCAGTTCGTCTTCCTTGCGCCGCATCGGCAGCTCCTCGCGCGGCGGATCGTCGTTGAACATGTCCTTCCAGTCGATGCTCTTGAGCACCGCTTCGATCTGCGCCGCGCTGTAGCCCGCGGCATAGAGGCCGCCGACGATCGCGCCCATCGAGGTGCCGGTGATGCAGTCGACCGGCACGTGTTCGCGTTCGAGCACCTTGAGCACGCCGATGTGAGCCGCGCCGCGTGCGCCGCCGCCGCCGAGCACGAGACAGGTTTTCGGTCGCGCGGTTTGCGCCGAGGCATCGAGCGATACCGCGCCCGATATGATCAGCATGAGGAAAGCGATAAGACGAAGCATGGGCTCTCCGGCGATCTTCGCGTTGTCGCGCAAAGCGTAGCCGAGTCGCGCTCAGCTTTCGAGCGCTTGCCAACGTGTGTAGGCGTGGTCGAGTTCCGCCTGCAGCTTCGCCAGTTCGCTGTTCGCGGCGAGGATGGCCGCGCTGTCCTGCTTGAAGAAGGCGGGGTCGTTCATCGCAGCGGTGCGTGCGGCGATGTCGTTTTCGAGCGTTTCGATGCGCGCGGGGAGCTGTTCGAGTTCGCGGGCGTCTTTGTAGCTGAGCTTGCGCTTCGACTTTTGCTCCTGCTCGTCATTCCCGCGAAAGCGGGAATCCAGTTTTTCTTCCTTGGCTTCCTGAGCAAGAACTGGATTCCCGCTTTCGCGGGAATGACGAGCTAAAACAGAGGGCTTTTGCCGCAGCCAATCGCTGAACCCGCCGACATATTCGCCCACCCGCCCATCGCCCTCGAGCACCAACGTCGACGTCACCACGTTGTCGATGAACTCGCGATCGTGCGACACCAGCAGCAGCGTGCCCTGATACGACGCAAGCAATTCTTCCAACAATTCCAACGTCTCCACGTCGAGATCGTTGGTCGGCTCGTCCATCACCAGCAAATTCGACGGCTGCGCGAACAGCTTGGCCAGCAGCAAACGATTGCGCTCGCCGCCGGACAGGCGCGTGATCGGCGCGCGTGCGCGTTCGGGAGAGAACAGGAAATCCTGCAAATAGCCGAGCACATGCTTGCGGCTGCCGTTGAGTTCGACGTATTCGGTGCCTTCGGCGACGTTGTCGAGCGCGTTCCAATCCTCGCGCAGCGCGCTGCGGTGCTGGTCGAAGTAGGCGATCTGCAGGTTCGTGCCGAGTTCGATTTCGCCGCGTTGCGGTTTCAACTCGCCGAGCAGAAGTTTCAAAAGTGTACTTTTCCCGGAGCCGTTCGGACCGATGATGCCGATGCGGTCGCCGCGCATAATCGTTGTCGAAAAATCGCGCAGGATGACTTTATCGTTCCAGGCGTAATCGACATCACGCGCTTCGATCACTTTCTTGCCCGAGGCTTGCGTCGTCGCCAATGTCATCTTCGCGTTGCCGCCGAGCTCGCGCCGCTCCGCACGCTCGCGCCGCAGTGCCTTGAGCGCGCGCACGCGGCCCTCGTTGCGCGTGCGCCGCGCTTTGATGCCCTGGCGGATCCACACTTCTTCCTGCGCGAGTTTTTTGTCGAACAACGCGTTCGCCTGCGCTTCCGCGTGCAGGCGTTCCTCGCGTCGGCGCAAATAGTTGGCGTAGTCGCCCGGCCACGAGGTGACCTGACCGCGGTCGATCTCGACGATGCGCGTCGCCAGCGCGCGCAGGAAACTGCGGTCGTGGGTGACGAAGATCAGGCTGAATTCGGCGTTGCGCAGGAATTCCTCGAGCCAGGCGATCGCCTCGATGTCGAGATGGTTGGTCGGCTCGTCGAGCAGCAGCACGTCGGGCGCGCGCACGAGCGCCTGCGCGAGCAGCACGCGGCGCTTCATGCCGCCGGACAGCGCGGCGAAGTCGGTGTCGGCGGGCAGCTCCAATCGCTCCAGGACTTGCGAGACGCGCCGGTCGAGATCCCAGCCGTGCTGCGCTTCGATCTGCGCCTGCACCGCGCCGAGCGCTGCGAGATCGCCGTCTGCGATCAGATGGTGATATTGCGCAAGCAGCCCACCGAGTTCGCCCAAGCCTGTGGCGACCACGTCGAACACGCTGCCGGCCACGTCCTGCGGCACTTCCTGCGCGAGCTTCGCCACGCGCACGCCGTTCTGCACGCGCACTTCGCCGTCGTCGGGCCGAATCTCGCCCGCGATCAGGCGCAGCAGGGTGGATTTGCCTTCGCCGTTGCGGCCGACGATGCAGACGCGTTCGTTCGAGTCGATGGCTAGGTCGACCTTTTCGAGCAGCAGCGGGCCGCCGACGCCGTAGTCGACGTGTTGGAGTTGGATCAGGGGCATGGGGGAATTGTAGCGGGAACGGCCGTCCCGCGGCCGCGATAGAGAAGTTATACCACCGGTTGCCATTTCGGTGGTATAACTGATCGGAAATTCGGGAACGCCGCTATGTCCCTGTATCGCGAATTGCCTGTCGCTGCCCAAACCGCCTACGCCGAGTTGTTCGAGATGGTGCAGGCGGCCGAGGCCACGCGTTCGCCCGCCGCACTCTCGGGCAAAGTTTTATGGAAGACGATCAAGGGCCGACGTTACGCCTATTGGGCATTCAAGGAAATCGACGGCCGCAAGCGCGAGTACTACCTCGGGCCGGAAAGTCCCGCGATCGCCGCGATCGAGGAAGCGCGGTTGCGCGGCGCGCCGTCCCTGGCTGCCGTGGCACGCCAGGCGGCGGTCGCACTCGCGCAGGGTTGCGCGGCCACGCCTCCGAAACATTTTCGTATCGTCAAGCGTTTTGCCGACTATCAGTTTTTCCGCGCCGGCGGGCTGCTCGTCGGTACTCATGCGTTCGCCGCGATGGGCAATCAGCTCGGTCTGGCATGGGAGGGCAACACGCGCACGCTCGACCTGGATTTCGCGCATCACGGCTCGGGCGGCAATGTGGCTGTGGCACTGCCGGCCGACTTGCGTGTCGATACTCACGATGCGCTGCAATCCCTGCAAATGGGTTTCCTGCCCGCATTGGGAGGTCCGAAAGGTCTGGCCAGCCAATACATGAGCGAGCGCGAGCCCGATTTGCGCATCGACTTCATCACGCCGATGCGCCGCAAAGATGAACTGCTTGCGATGCCCGATCTCGGCATCGCGCTTTCCCCGTTGAAATTCCTCGATTACCTGATCGAATCGCCGGGACAGGCCGTGCTGATCGATCGCGCTGACGCTTGCCTGGTCAATTTGCCCGATCCGGCACGCTATGGATTGCACAAGCTTATCGTCGCCGCCGAACGAGGCGCTCGCCACCCCAAATACCGCAAAGATATCGCGCAAGCGTTGAGCTTGATCGATTGGCATCTGCAGCATGCGCCCGAGCCGCTGTTGGACGCATGGCGAGATCTGGCTGCGCGTGGCGCCGGTTGGGTCAAGCGGGCGCGACAGTCCTTGAGCGCCGCACCGGCGGATCTGAGTGTGGTCGTGCAACGTTTCAAAACGGCGACAGGAATCAATTGAGATATCCGGCGTACAGCCAATCGAGGCGCGGCGATATCACCGATTGTCGAACAGTGTGCTAGCGTAGCGACATCGATACCAAAACCACGCCGAACAAGAGGGAGAGATGGAAACGCAAGTCCGCCGCACCAAGATCATCGCCACGCTGGGGCCGGCCACCGACGCGCCGGGGATGCTGAAGAAAATCCTCGCCGAGGGCGTCGACGTGGTGCGCCTGAACATGTCGCACGGCAAGGCCGAGGATCACGCGCGCCGCGCGAAGGAAGTGCGCGAGGTAGCCGCCGAGCTCGGGCGCGAGGTCGCCGTGCTCGCCGATCTGCAGGGGCCGAAGATCCGCATCGAGAAATTCCTCGCCGGGCCGGTGATTCTGAAATCCGGCGATCCGTTCGAGCTCGACTGCCGCACCGAAGCGCCGCCGGGCGATGCGACGCGCATCGGCGTGAGCTATCTGAATCTCTACAACGACGTGAAAGCCGGCGACATGCTGCTGCTCGACGACGGCCTGATTTCGCTCAAGGTCGACAAGATCGAGGGCACGAGCATCCACACCACCGTGGTCGCGGGCGGCGCGCTGTCCGACCGCAAGGGCATCAACCGCCAGGGCGGCGGCCTATCGCTCGCCGCGCTCGCGGAAAAGGACAAGAACGATATCAAGGTCGCCGCGCAGATCAACGCGGATTTCCTCGCGGTCTCATTCGTCAAATCCGCCGCCGACATCGAAGAGTCGCGCAAGCTCATGCGCGCCGCCGGCGGCAGCGCAGCGATGGTGGCGAAGATCGAACGCAGCGAGGCGATCGGCCCGGCGCTGGCCGGCATCATCGACGCGTCCGACGTGGTCATGGTCGCGCGCGGCGATCTCGGCGTGGAGATCGGCGACGCGGAGCTGCCGGGCATTCAGAAGAAGATCATTCGCGAAACGCTGGCGCGCAATAAGGTCGTCATCACGGCGACGCAGATGATGCAGTCGATGGTCGAATCGCCGATCCCGACGCGCGCCGAAGTGCTCGACGTCGCCAACGCCGTGCTCGACGGCACCGACGCGGTGATGCTGTCGCAGGAAACCGCGGCCGGCAAGCACCCGGACAAGGCGGTCGCGGCGATGGCGCGCGTCTGTCTGGGCGCCGAGAACGGCTTCGAGGTGGGCGAGGAATTCACCGCACCGACGGTGCGTCTGGAGCGCGTCGATCAGGCGATCGCGCTGGCGACGATGTACACGGCAAGACACATCGGCGTGCGCGCGATCATCGCGCTGACCGAATCGGGCGGCACGGCGCAGTGGCTCTCGCGCTATCGTTCGCGCGTGCCGATCTACGCGCTCTCGCGCCGCATCGGCGCGCGCCGGCGCATGATGATCTACCGCGATGTCACGCCGATCGCGTTCGATGCGCACGGTGTCGATCCCGCGCACGCCGCCAAGGCGGCGGTGCAGACGCTGTTCAATTTGGGCCACTTGAGCGAAAGCGATCG
>DAIMZS010000228.1:3898-5543 GCA_036733825.1 Rudaea sp. | reverse complement strand
TAGAAAGCGCCGGCTTTCTTGTTGCGCGCCAGCGCGTCGAGAAATTCTTTCGGTACAGAGGCGTTAGCGTGTGAATCGTATGCCGTTTTCCAGCGGCCGTCGGCCTTCGCGGCGTCGACTTGCTGGAGGCCGGCCGATGTCATCGCGCCGGATTTGATCAAACGCTCCGCGTGCTCCGTATTTTTCTTCGACCAGCCGCTTTTCGGGCGACGCGGAGTAAATTTCTGGATCCAGGATGTCTCGTCCAGCGGCAGTTTTTGTCCGTCGATCCAACCGAAGCACAGCGCTTGGTCGAGCGCCTCCGCGTAGGTTACCGTCGTTATGCCCGACTCCTTCTTGTAGATTCGAAGCAGCAATCCGCTCGATTGGGCATGATGCTCCTCGAGCCACGCGCGAAACGCGAGGGCACTGCGAAAGCTCTGAGTTTTCATAGTCGGTGGCAGCCGCTTTCAATTTTTCGGCGCGGCTAGTCGAAGCGCCGTCTCGTAAGCCACATCGCGGCCTGCGTTCCAATCTTCGAACTTGAGCGGCACGACGATGTCCGGCTGCAGAGTCTCGATCCTGACCGGATAAAACCAATTGAGCCAAAAGCATTCGCGCCAGTTGTCGCAAGAGTGAGCGTAATCGTGCTTCGCCGTCTGATAGTAGGCGCACACCTTCAAGTTTGGCATGCAGGCTCTGCCGCCCTCGGAGAAAAAGGACAGGCGGTCGCCGACCGGTTCGCCGACGATGGTGACCCGATCGCCTCCGGCGTCTTTCACGAACGCGGCGGTGGTGATGGCGGCGGAAAACGTCTGCGAATCGGTGAGCACGAAAATGCGGCCGTGTGGTGCGAGCAAGTTCGGCAATGCATGGGCGAAGTGCCACATGTTGGTGTAGTCGCCACCGCCGTCGCCACGCAGATCGAGAATCACGGCGCACGGTGGCGCGGCGCGAAGTGCGGCCTCGGTCGCGACGAGAAACGGCGCGATTTTTTGATCACCGACATCGCTGATGCTCTGCAACCGCACAACTTTCGCGCAACTGCCTTCGGCGGAAAACAAACGAAAGGGATCGTCGAAGTCTCGCCACGTTTCAGGCAACGTCGTGGACTGCGGCTGATAAGCGCTCCAGTCTTGCCCGATATCCTTGCTCGGCTCGGGCGACAACCAGCGCTCGCTGGACGGCATGTTGTCGCCCTTGCGCTTTGGAGAAGCCTCCAGTCGGTGAGTCACGGAACGATCGTCGAGCAGCGTGACGGTCCAGGTCGAACCGTGGGCGTCGGCGGCGATGTCCAGGCCGTACAGCAGATCCTGCACGATCAGGTAAGTCGCGTCGTTCTCGCGCCGAAAGCCGGCTACGCCGCCCCTGAGCGTGTCCAGCCGCGGCAATATCTGATCGATCGTATGCCCGTCGATGCTCTCCACGCGACCACCGAGCATGTCGCGATACGCAGGCGCCGCCCGAGTCACGTAGTAGCCTTCCGCGAAGCGCGTCAACCGCAGTGGAAGGATGAGCGTGCCCTCGTCGGACATCGCTCCCACGCGGGAGTGGCCGTTGTCCGCCAGCGCCATCAATTGCATCAGCGCGACGTGCAGCTTGGGCGATAGCAGCGCATCCGGCAGGGACTGGAGATCGGCGAGGCGTGCTTCGGCAGCTTTTCGTG
>DAIMZS010000228.1:0-3798 GCA_036733825.1 Rudaea sp. | reverse complement strand
TCCGCAGGTTGCACCGACGGTAGAAAACGTCGTAGTGCCGTAAGTCACAGAAGCAATCACGCTCGACACGGTATTGGTTCGGAATGTTTCGGCCGTCCGTCACGAGTTCGATTGCAGGCACGTTCTGCCCTACACGCAGTTGATCGGTTTCCGATGTCGATTTGATTCGTCTCGGGAACACGCGTCGTAGTCGAAAACTTTGTACTCCTCGCCGGCCAATACAAGCGTGGCCGAAGCATGGTTCCTCCCAACAATGGGCCAGACCGCGTAGACGGGGCAAGCGGATGCGCTGCGCGGGAGATCGCATCCGAAGAATCCGCTCTTTACGTTCGGCGTTTGATCAAGACCAACAACAACGAGGAGGAAATATGTTCGACCTGAATTTCATTTCCACGAATCGCTCACGAGCAGGTTTGCTGATACTGGCCTTGTCCGCGGGCGGTTGGGCCGCATCGGTCGAAGCAGCCACGTACTACATCGATTCCGTCAACGGATCCGACGGAGCCGCGGGCACAAGCGCGGCCGCCGCGTGGCAGACGCTGGCGAAAGTAAATACAACGACGTTCAGTCCCGGCGATTCGATTCTGTTCCAGACTGGGCAGCGGTGGGCTGGGCAACTGCATCCGCTGGGATCCGGCACGGCCGCCGCGCCTATCGTCATTTCGAGCTACGGCGGCGGCGCCAAGCCGATCATCGACGGCAGCTCGCTCAGCAGCGGCGGTGCGGTCTATCTGTACAACCAGGGCGGCTGGACCATCGATGGCCTCGAAGTAGTCAACGACTCGGGGGTTCCCAACATCGGCACTCTCAACGGCGGTTTCCTCGGCGGCGGGACCGGCATCAACCGCAGCGGCATCTTCGTCGACAACGAAAGCGCGGGGGTTCTGTCCGCCATCACGATCCAGAACAACTACGTGCACGACGTCAATGGCTGTTTCGCCTGCAGCGGCGACGATCCGCATGCAAACGGAGGAATCATCGTCGTCGACGACGCGTCGAACGTGGCATTTTCCGACGCTCTGGCGATCGGAAACGAAAGCTACAACAACGTACAGATTCTCAACAACACCGTCAGCAATGTGGGACGCGAAGGCATCGTCTTCTGGGACAATTCGGCGGGGCTCAGCTATGTCGTTCTCGCGCCAGCCGCGCTGAGCAGCAACGTCACGATCAGCGGAAATGCGGTATACAACGTCGACGGCGACGGGATCACCATCTCGGGAGCGCAGAACAGCCTCATCGACCACAACACCGTCGGCGCTGCAGGTTTGGTGACGCTGGCGGGCTCGAGCCAGGCGTCGTCGGGCGGCATCTGGGCGATGAAGACGATTGGCGTGACGATGCAGTACAACGAAGTTTACGGTGTTCTGAGTGCGGCCGGGGTCGATGGACAGGCCTTCGACAACGACTTCTACTCCAAGAACACCGTCGTTCAATACAACTACAGTCACGACAACCAGGGCGGCTTCATGTTGATGGAGGGGCAGCCGATCGTGGGCGGAACCAACCTCACCGTGCGCTACAACCTCAGCGTCAACGATGCCTATAGCGGCGTCAAGGGCGTGTTCACCTCCGAATATGGCACCGTCGGCACCGTCAACATCTACAACAACACGATATACATCGCCGCGGGCCTGCCCTCCAACCCGATCTTTTGCGACGGGTGCTACCCGTACTTCATGAATGCCAACATCTGGAATTTCGACAACAACATCATCGCCAACTTCGGCAGCGGCAATTACACCAATCCGGCGGGACCGTACGTTGCCGTGTCCAACAATCTGTTTTACGGCAACCATCCGTCGGGCGAACCCGCGGATGCCCATAAGATCCTCACCAATCCGCTGTTCGTGTCGCCGGCGTCAACGGCGCCGTACGGCCTCGGCTCGGTATCGGGATATCAGGTAGGTCCAGGTTCGCCGGCGATTGGCGCCGGCGCCGTCATCTCGAACAACGGCGGCGTGGATTATTTCGGCAACCACCTGTCGGCAACGGCAGCGCCGACGATCGGCTTCCACGAAGCCAATCATTTCTGACGGAGAAACGAGCCGGCGACGATATAGCGTGCGCCGCCCAAGGCTGCCGTCCGCAAGCGGCAGCTTTGGTCGCTCATTTAACTCCTGCGCAGTCGCACGAACACGATGGTGCCGATCAGCCCGCAGAGCATCAGCATCGCCCAACGATCCAATATCGGTGCGGCTACGGTGGGCGCATTGGTCACCACCGCGAGGGCGAGGACGGATGAGGTCGCTTGGGCGAAATTTTCGTCGCCGCCATAGCTTGCCGTGATCGAGTGCGTACCTGCCGTCGTAAACGTGGCCGTACAGGTGGCCGTCGAATTCGTGGCGCCGACGATCAATGTCACCGGTGAGCAGGGCAACGCTGTGCTGTTGTCGCTGAAGTTCACTGTGCCCGTCGGCGGATCGCCCGCCACGGTGGCGACGAGATTCACGGGAACGCCCGGGCTCGCCGGATTCGGTGTCGCCGCGAGGGTGACCGTCGTCGTCTTCTTGTCGATGACGAGCGTATACGCCTGCGTGCCGGACGCCGCGCCGGATCCAGCCGCTTGCACGACAAACGAGAAGCTGCCGGCCGCCGTCGGCGTGCCCGACAACAGACCGCTGGCGGTCAGCGTCAACCCCGGCGGCAAACCACCCGATGACAGCGTAAACGTGTACGGCGCATGGTCCACGCTGTCGCTGCTGCTGGCGCTCAATTGCTGGCTGTAGGGCAGACTGAACGTACCGGTGATGAGGACGGCCGGGGCGATGGTGACCGCCACGGTCGCACAGGTCACCTGCACGTTCGTCACGTTCGCTGAGAGGTTGGTGCCGGCGCCGTTGGCGACGACGCAGGTCTGGCCCGGCGGGGGCGTCGTGACCGCAACGTTCCAGTCGGAGCCGACGGGAAGCGGCGTCGAGAATGTGAACGCACCATTCGACGACAGCGACTGCGATGTGCCATGCGTGGTGTCGCTCAAAGTGAGTACGGCCGGCGACGTCGCGCCGCTGACATTGCCGCCGATCGTGTAGGCCGCCGCGATCGTGGTGGCATCGTTTGCGCTGTCGTTGCTCGTGTTGGCTTCACTGCCGCCGGACACGGACGCGTTGTTGGTCACCGACGCGGCGGCGTTGTTCGCGACATCCACCGTCAGCGTGATCGCCGGATAGCTGCTGCCCGCGGCGAGCGCGTCCGAACGCGTGCACGTCAGTACGCCCAGAGTGCAACTCCAGCCCACGCCGCCGATCGCAGTAGCAGTCAATCCCGGAGGCAATGTATCCGTCACCGTGACCATGCCGCTGGTCGGTGCGCCGCCCACGTTGCTGGCCGTGAGCGTGTAGGTTGCGCCCGTCTGCCCCTGGGTGAAGTTTCCGGCATGCGTCTTGGTAATCGACAGATCGGGCGTTGCAGTGAACGCATCGGTGTCCGTCGCCGAATTGTTGCCCGGCGTTGAATCAGTGACACTCGCCGGCGTCGCGACGGTGGCGGTGTTGATGAGCGAACCACTGGCTGACGGCGAGATCGTGCAGCTTGCGGTGTAGGTGGTGCTGCCGCCGGCAGGCAGGTTGATCGTGTCGTTGATGTTGCCGCTGCCGCTCGCCGTGCACGTGCCGCCGCCGGCGCCCACGCAGGTCCAGGTGCACGTGAGCGAGGGCGGGAAGGTATCCGCTACCGTCGAACCCGACGCATTGCTTGGGCCAGCGTTTGATGCCGTGATCGTGTAGGTCACGCTGCCGCCCGGCGTCGCCGTGGTCACGCCGTCGGTATTGGTGATCGACAAGTCGGCTGATGCGCCGA
>DAIMZS010000227.1:4070-5580 GCA_036733825.1 Rudaea sp. | reverse complement strand
ACTTGGATCCTTCCCCTGCGCGACGCGCGGGGGAAGGTGGCGGCAGCCGGAAGGGGGCGCCTTTTGGCGAGTCGAAGCCCGCAGTAGCCGCCGCCGCTCACGACGCCGCCGGCAGCACCTGAAACGGCCGCATCATTTCGTTGTCCTCGTGTTCGAGAATGTGGCAGTGCCAGACGAAGCGGCCGGTGTAGCCTTCGAAACGCACGATGATGCGCGTGACCATGCCGCTGTCGGCGCGCACGGTGTCCTTCCAGCCCGCCTCGCCCGGTTCCGGCGGAATCACTCGGCCGGTGTAGCGCAGGTTCTTGGTCTGGTTGTACTCGTCGACGGCGAAGCGGCGGCGGTCGAGAATCTGGAAACGCACCAGATGCAGATGGATCGGATGCGAATCGTCGGTCAGATTGATCAGGTTCCAGATCTCGACCGTATCGATCACGGGATTTTCGGTGATCGGCATGCACCAGTGCAGGCCGTTGAGCATCATCGTCGTCGGTTCGCCGACGAGGTTGTCGATTTCTTCGAGCGTGAGATTGCGCGTCTTGATCGCGCTCGACTCCGGCGTGCGCACGATCGGGCGCAGCGCGGCGGGCAGCGCCGGCGACGGCGCGGTGGCGCGATCGGCGACGCGGAACTGCAGAATGTCGAGCACGTCGTTCTTCAAGGTCACGTTTTTCCCGCGCAAAGCGGCGAAATCGACAATGACATCGGCGCGCTCGCCCGGCGCCAAGCTGAGAAATTTCTGCTCGACCGGCGCGGCGAGCAGCCCCTGATCACTGCCGATCTGGCTGAAGCTCAATCCGTCCGACAGCGCAAAATGGAAGAAGCGCGCATTCGCCGCGTTGACGATGCGCAGGCGGTATTTGCACGGCTCGACTTCGTGATACGGCTTGAGCTTGCCGTTGATCAGGATCGCATCGCCGAACAGTTCCGGCGTCCACGGCGATTTCTCGTCGTCCGACACCGGGTAATAAAGCGAGCCGTCTTTGCCGAACAGGCGGTCGAACACGATCAGCGGAATTTCGTATTTGCCGCGCGGCAGATTCAACGCCTCCTCGGCCGCGTCGCGCACGAAGTACGCGCCGAACAGACCGGCATAAACGTTGAGGCGATTGATGCCGAGCGTGTGGTCGTGATACCAGAGCGTCGCCGCGTCCTGCTTGTTCGGGTAGTGACTGATCGCGGACTGGCCCGGCGGATACCACGCCTCGGGATAGCCGTCGCTTTCCGGCGGCACGCGCGCGCCGTGCACATGCACGATCGTGCGCACCTCGGGATTTTCCTTCTCCGCGCCGTGAATGCTGTAGTCGACCGGCAAGAGGTGTTTCGTCGGCAGCGCATTCACCCATTCGATGAGCAGCCCTTCGCCGCTGCGCGCGTCGAACGTCGGACCGGGCACGCTGCCGCCGAAGCTCCACATCGGCGTCGCCGGCAGGTCGCGATGCACTTTCACCGCCGCCGGTTTCATCTCGATGCGATAGAACGGCAGCTGACGCGAGGGATCGTCGGGATC
>DAIMZS010000227.1:0-3970 GCA_036733825.1 Rudaea sp. | reverse complement strand
CGTCGAGGATCAGCTTGGGATTCATCGGCGCGGTGAAGTTGAACATGCCGTTGATCGATCCGGCGATCGTGTCGAACGAGCCGTTGCCGATGCGCTCGCCGCCGAGCCAGTTGTCTTCGACGAAACGCAGGACCGAGCTCTGGTCGGTCAGCGTGTGATCGACGTAGTTCGCCTTGGCGTACGGCGAAATCAGCAGCAGCGGCAAGCGCGGACCGTAGCCGCAGCGGCCCTGCACGTGCGCGGCGGTAAGGCCGGCCAGCGCGGCGCTGCCGTCGCCGCAGCTCGTGCCGGTCAGCGCATCGTCCGGCGAGCTGGACTGGTTGACGATCGGCGGCATCTGGTGGTCGTACCAGCCGTCGGAATCGTCATAGGCGATGATCACCGCCGTGTCGCGCCAACTCGACAGCGCTTGCAGCTTGTTGATCACCGAGACGATGAAGGTCTGCTCGTCGAGCGGATCGGAATAGCCGGCGTGGCCGTCCTGGAAGCCGCTCGCCTTGACGTAGCTCACCGCCGGCAGCGCGCCGGCTTCGGCCGCGGCGAAGAAGTCGGTCAGGTCGTACTGATGGTTCGCCGCATCGCCCGACTTGCCGATCGCGCCGACCCAGCTCGGCCGCGCGTGCGTCGGATTCGCCGTCGAGGTGTAGTACTGGAACGGCTGGTGGTGCGGAATGTAGTCGGCCTTCTTCACGCCGGTCACCGCCGAGGTGGTCGAGCGCTTGCAGCCGGTCGTGCCGTTCGAGTTGACGGTGTTCAGCGCGAAGCCGCCGGAGAAGAAGCCCCAGCTGATGTTCTTCGCGTTGAGCAGGTCGCCGATGTTCTTGCCGCCGAGGGTGACCTGGTTGTTGGTCGAGCTCGAACAGACGTCGCCGATCGGATCGGCGTCGCTGATCAGGGTCAGGCCGCCGTTGCCGTCGTCGGTCTCGTCGCCGGTGCCGTTGAGCGTGGCGACCACGCCGTTGGTCTGGCCCGAGATCAGGTTGACCGCGCCCGGCGTCGACGGGCCGAACGTGGTGTTGTACGAGTTGTCGCTCATCGCGAAGTGCTGGGCGTAGTTCCACATCGCGGTGACGGTGTTGCCGTCGTAGTAGCCCATCACCAGGCCCGGCGTGTTGAAGATCGCCGGCGAGTTCGCCGGCAGCGGACCGCCGAGCGCGTTGCCGCCGGCGCCGGTGTATTTCGGATAGAGATCAACGAGGCCGCCGTGCAGCGCCTGCTGTTCCGGCGTGTAGTCGTGGTCCTGGTCGGCCGTGGAGGCCTGCGCCGGGCTGAGGCGGAACGGGTTGGTCGCGCCGGTGCCGTTCGCCGAATTGGTCGAGGTCGAGTTGCTGCTGAGCAGCGCCCCGCTCAGGCCGTTGACGGTCGGCGTGTCCTTGGCCGCGACGAACGGCGGCTCGCCGCTCAGGTTCAGGGCGTTCGGGTAGGTGCCGAAGTAATGATCGAAGGAGACGTTCTCCTGGAAGATCACGACGAGATGCTTGATCGGCGTCGCGGTCTCGAGCCGCTCGGCGGTGTCTTCGAGAGCGAAGGCATTGGTTTGGCACACCGCGGCGAGGGCGGTGGCGACGGCAACGGTCAACAACTTACGCATGAATGGCTCCGTGGGTCCACTGGTCTGAAAAGGTTTCTCCCCAGAACGCACGATCCCCATCGGCATTCGCGGGGCGCAGACTAGGCGCCGAATATGACCCGACGATTGCGGTTTCGTGTCACGCGCGCCGCGCAAAGAGATCGTCTCCCGCCGCCGCGCATTGCCCAATGCTGCGCGATCCGCGAAGATGGAGCGAGTCGACCGCGAGACCGCATGCATACTGTCGCCTTCATCCACGATCTCGCCATCATCATGCTGACTGCCGGCGTGGTGACGGTCGTTTTCCACCTATTGCGCCAGCCGGTCGTACTCGGCTACATCGCCGCCGGCGTGCTGATCGGGCCGCATACGCCGCCGTACGCGCTGATCACCGACGAGGAATCCACGCGCACGCTCGGCGAACTCGGCGTGGTTTTCCTGCTGTTCTCGCTCGGCCTGGAATTCTCGATCAAGCGCCTACGCCAGGTCGGCGCGACCGCGCTCATCGCCGCGCTGGCCGGCATCGTGACGATGATCTGGCTCGGCTACGAAATCGGCCTCGCCTTCGGCTGGCGCAACATGGACGCGCTGTTTCTCGGCGCGATGCTGTCGATTTCCTCGACCACGATCACGATCAAGGCGCTCGACGACGGCGGCCTGCGCCGCGAGAACTTCGCCCAGACCGTATTCGCCATCCTCATCGTCGAGGACGTGCTCGCGATCTGCCTGCTCGCCCTGCTGTCGAGCATCGCCAAAACCGGCAGCGTCGACGCGAGCGAAGTGCTGTCGACCTTCGCCAAGTTGACCGTGTTCCTCGTCGCCTCGCTCGTCGCCGGCATCCTCGCCGTGCCGCGCCTGCTCGATTTCATCGCCCGCATCAACCGCAACGAGATGCTGCTGGTCAGCGTGCTCGGCCTGCTGTTCGGCTTCTGCCTGCTGGTGATCAAGCTCGGCTACAGCGTCGCGCTCGGCGCGTTCACGATCGGCGTGATCATCGCCGAAGCCAAGGCGCTGCGCCGCATCGAGCACCTGATCGAACCGATCCGCGACATGTTCTCCGCGGTGTTCTTCGTCACCATCGGCCTGCTGCTCGATCCGCGCGTGCTCGTCGACTATGCCTGGCCGATCACGGTGATCACGCTGGCGATCCTGTTCGGCAAAATCCTCTCGCGCAGCTTCGGCGCATTCGCCGCCGGCCAGAGCGGGCGCGACTCGATGCGCATCGGCATGAGCCTGGCGCAGATCGGCGAGTTCTCGTTCATCATCGCCACGCTCGGCGCAACGCTGAAAGTGACGAGTAACTTCCTCTACCCCGTCGCCGTCGCGGTATCGGCGGTGACGACACTGCTGACGCCCTACCTGATCCGCTGCGCCGATCCGCTCGCGCGGCGCCTGGCGCACGCGGCGCCCGGCGGATTCCGCCGCATTCTCCACATGTATACCGAATGGCTGCAGGGCCTGCGCTTCGACGGCGACCGCGCGGTGATCGCCGCGATGGTGCGGCGCATCCTGCTGCAGGCGTTCGTCAACTTCTGCCTGGTCGCGGCGATTTTCGGCGGCGGCGCGTATCTCGCGTCCTCGCGCGCGCTCGATCTGTCGGCATGGATCGCGAACCGGCCGATCGAGCACACGGTAATCTGGGGCGCCGCCCTACTCCTCTCGCTGCCTTTCCTCATCGCCGCCTATCGCAAATTGAAGGCGCTGGCGATGATGCTCGCCGAAGTCAGCGTGCCCGGCGACAGCCGGCGCCGCCAAGCCGCGCGGCGCGTCGTCGCGGAGGTGATTCCGCTCGTCGCCACGGCGCTGATGCTGCTGCTCGTCTGCGCGCTGTCTTCGTCGATCCTGCCGCCGGCGGAGCTGCTGATCGCGGTGCTGCTGATGGGTGCGCTGGTGCTCGCGCTGCTCTGGCGCACGTTCGTGCAGTTGCACTCGCGCCTGCAGATTGCGCTGATCGAGACGATGCGCAGCGACAAAGATGCAGGCTGAGACGGCCGGACGGCCCTCCGACTACTCGTCCTCGTCCTCCGGCTTTGACCCCGGACGCGAAATCGTGAACTTGCCGAAGGCAAAGCCCAGATCCCAGCCCTTGCCCCGGCCGGAAATCGCCAGCGAAATCGGCCCCTTCGTCATCGCCTGTGCCTCGGCCGAATCGACCGCGCCGGCATGCGCGCCGGCCGTGGCATAACTGCCGAGCACATCCTCGATATCGTAAAGATGAGTGAACTGGCCACGGCCGTTGCGGATTTCCGACTTGCCGAACGTGATGCCGCCGCCCTTGGTGCGGATATCGACTTTCATCCTCGCGCCATTGCTGCACGTGACCATGCCCGTGCCCGAAGCGGTCTTGTAGAACGCCGACCAGCCGGACAGATTGAAATCCATTTCGCAGGTGATCTCGCG
>DAIMZS010000226.1:0-5598 GCA_036733825.1 Rudaea sp. | reverse complement strand
CTACGAACGCGAGGACACGGTCGTCACGATGAAGGCGCAGGCCGAGTTTCAGCTCAAGCAGATGCTCGACATTCTCAAGCAGCGCCTGACGAGCCGGCAGATCGATATCCGCTGTATGGACGTAGCCGATGCGGAGACCAACCTCGCCAGCGCGAAGCAGAAGGTGACGCTGAAACAGGGCATCGAACAGCCGCTGGCGAAAGAGATCGTATCGATGATCAAAAACGCCAAGCTCAAGGTCGAAGCGCAGATTCAGGGGGACAAGCTGCGCGTGACCGGCAAGAAGCGCGACGATCTGCAGACCGCGATCGCGCTGCTGCGCTCGGCGGATTTGAAGATGCCTCTGCAGTACGAGAATTTTCGCGATTGAAAATTCCCAAACGCGGCTTAACGCGGATCAGAGCGGATGAAAAATCGGATCAAGGCGGATAAAACTTGAATTGGTTTATCCGCTCTTATCCGTTCCGATCCGCGTTTATCCGCGTTAAAGCCGGTCACCGCTGAGCGGCCGGCCTTCCCGGCAACGGCATCGACGCCGGCAGGCGCACGGTGAGTTCGGCGGCGACGTCGATGAAGCCGAGCAGATTGGCGACTTCGCGCGGCGTGCGTCCCATCGTGTCTGCGGCCTCGGGGTCGGCGCGTGCGGCGAGCAACGCACGCGCGGGCAGGATGAGTCCGTGCATCGCGCAGGCGTGCAGCGGGGAGACGCCGCGGTCGTCCTGCAGATTGACGTCGGCGCGGCCGACGAGGAACAGCGAAAGCAGCGATTGCAGATGCTGTTGATCGCCGACGCTGCGCGGTTCTGCGCGCGCGCCGAGCAGCGCGTGCAGCGCACTGTCGCCGCGGTCGTCGTGCGCGTCGAGTTCCGCACCTTTGCCGATCAGGAGTTCCAGCGTCTGCCGTGCGCGCGCGGTGTCGCGGTTGGCGAAGGCGAATTGCGCGGCGGCGTGCAGCGGGCGCGTGCCGTGATCGTCCTGGGCATTCACCTCGGCGCCGCGCGCAAGCAACGCCGAGACGATGTCCGGATATCCCAGCGCGGCGGCGATCATCAGTGCGGTGCCGCCGCCCGGCATGCGTTGATCGACGGACAAGCCGCGATCGAGCAGCGCCTCGACGACGTTCAAACGACGCGCGATGATGGCTGCTGACAACGGGGTCGCGCCGCTCGCGGTGCTCTGTGCGATATCGGCGCCGCGATCGAGCAGCAGGCCGACGATGTCGACGTGCCCCGCGCCGGCGGCGCGGATCAGCGCGCTGGCGCCTTTCGCGTCCGCCGCATCGACCGGCAAGCCGAGGTCGACGAGCTTCGTCACCGCCGCGGCGTCGCCGAGCTGCGCCGCGGCCGGCAGATCGGCGGCGCGCAGCGCGCGCTTGGGCAGCTTCCATTCGCTCCAATCGAACCACGGCCGCAGGCCGGATTGCGGCGAGGCGAGCGCGAGGCCGAGCGGGGTTTCGCCATTGGCCGCCGCCAACTCCGGATCGGCGCCAGCGCGGATCAGCGCGCGCGCCATGGCGTCGGCGAGCGGCGCGGGCAGGGCAAACGTGGCGAACAGCGGCGAGCGGCCGTGGCGGTCGCGCAGGTTTGCATCGACACCTCGCGCGAGCAGCTCGGTCGCCACACGCAGGCTGCCGCTGGCGATCGCGCGGACCAGCGGCGTCTGCCGGCTGGCGTCGACGGCGAAGATGTCGGCGCCGCGTTCGATCATCGTCAGCGCGAGCGCCTCCAATTCCTCGCGGCGCTCGGGATGACGCACCAGCGCGTCGAACACGGGATCGAGCACGCCGACGCCGGTGACCTGCGCGCCGGCGTCGATCGCCTCGCGCAACGCGGTCAGGCCGGTCGGCAGCTGCATGAGCAGCGCAGCGGCGAGCGTCGTGCCGCCGGCGAGGCGCGCGTTCGCGTCGAGGCCGTGATCGATCAGCCAGGTGCGCGCGGCCGGATCGCTATGCGTGGCGAGATCGACGAACAGCTGCGCGCGTTGGGTCATCGGCCAGCCGCGCTGGGTCTCGGCGATATTCTCGGCGATCTGCCAATGGCCGAAACGCAGCGCATCGAGCAGGTGCGCAGGCGAATCCTCGCTCGCCGCCGCCGCGGGCGCGGCCGAGGTATCGACACTGGCCGGCAGCGCGTAGTCGGGATCGAGCAAGGCGACGATGCTCCAGCGGCCGGCGGCGGCGGCGAAGTCGACGGCGCGCTTGCCTTCGGCGGTCGCGGTGTCGCGCGACGCGCCGAGCGCGAGCAGGCGTTCGACGAAGGCGTCGTCGGCATTCATCGACTCGGCGGCGAACATCAGCGCGGTGCGGCCGCTGTGATCGGCCTGCTCGAGCGCGGGCGTGTTCGCGCCGAGCACGTCGAGCGCGTCGAACGCGCCGGCGAGCGCGGCTTCCATCAATGCGGTGACACCGAGCGCGTCGGCCGCGTCGATCGCCGCGCCGGACTTGAGCAGCAGCGTGGCGATATGCGCGTTGTCGTGCTGCGCGGCGACCGCGAGCGGCGCGCGGCCGTGGCTGTCGGTGATGTCGACGCGCGCGCCGCGCTTGAGCAGCAGCTTGACGATGTCGGTGTTGTCGTCCGGCGACGCGGCGGCGGCGATCAGCGCGGGCACGGCGCCGTCGACGTCCACGTCGGCGCGCCGTTCGAGCAGGAAACGAACGAGATCGCTGCGCCCAAGCGCGCAGGCGATCGCGAGCGGCGTGTAGCCCTCGCGGTTGACCGCGTCGATCGGCGCCGACGCGTCGCAGAGCAGCGCGGCGACGGTCGGTTCGGCCGCGCGCACGGCGAAATGCAGTGGCGTGTTGGCTTCGGCATCGACGCATTGCGGATGCGCGCCGTTGGTCAGCAGCGTCATCACCACGTCGGGCCGGCCCTGATAGCTGTCGCGCGTCGCCGCAATCAGCGGCGTTAATCCGGCGTGGACGCGGTTGATGTCGGCGCCTTTGGCGATCAGCGCGCGCAGCAGGGCGAGATCCTGGGCGACGCAGGCGAGCACGACGACCGAGCGCTGGTCGCGATCGCCGGGCGACGGCACCAGATTCGGATCGGCGCCGCGCGCCAGCGCGGCGAGCGCGGCCGCGCCTTGGCAGCTGCGCGCATGGCGCAGCAGGCTGGCATCGAGTTCGGCCTGGTCGACGGCCGGTGCGGACGGCGGCGACGGCGCGGTAGGCGCCGCTTCGGGTGGCGCGGTGGTGGGTTCGCTCAATACCGGTTCGCGTCTCGGCACGGCGGCGCGGCGTCCGCGGTCGGAACGCAGCAGGTCGCGCTGCGCGAGCGCCGCCTGAAGGCTTGCGCGCACGATCAGCCAATGGGCGAGCGGCGCGAGCACGACGGCGTAAACGGCAAGCGCGATCCAGCGTGTGGTTTCGGGCAGTTCCACGCCGACTTCGGCGATCGCAAACGCGCCGAGCGTGAGCGCGAACAGAGCGAGCGAAACGATCAGCCCGTGCGGAAAAAACAAATCATCGCGCGCGGTGAGGCGGTGGGCGAAATCGACGCTGCGCTCAACCGTCGCGGCCGCGGGCCGGCGCCGCGCGCTCAGTTCCTCGAGCAGCGGCGCCAAGCCGAACGCCGGCCACGCGCGCCATGGCGCCAGCAACAGCACGAACACCGCCGCCGACAACAGCAGCGCGGCGCCGAGTGACGCGTTGGTAAGGATCAAGCGCGACGGAAAAAACGCAACGAGCGCGAAGATCGCCGTGTACACCGCGAGCAACAGGACATACGCCGTGCCGCCGCGCAGGGGACCGGCTGCGTCCGACGTGCGATGCCCGGTGCGCAGTGCGTGCACGACGGCGGCCATCGTCAACGCATTGCCGGCGAGCAGCGCGAACACGGTCGCGGGGTGACGAACGAAGGCGGCGAGGGAAAATACGGCCAAGGCCGGGGCGAACCAGGCGAGATCGATCAGCAGGTTTTTGAGGCGCCCGGGCTTGGGGTTCGACATTACCGTTGCGGTCTGCGGAAGAAACGTCGCGAGTATACCGAGAAACAGTACGCAGTCTGTTAGCAATGTATAACGAAAAGTCACAGCCACCAACAGGCCGGATCGTTGCACAATAGCCGTTCGATTTTCGGCCAAGCGTTTCAGCCTTTTCGCTGCACGGAGTTCCCATGATCCGCCACGTATCCGCCCTGATTCTCGCCGCATCGCTCTTCACCGCCGCGCCGCTGCCGGCGCAGCCGACATCGAACAAATTCGACGCACCCGCGCCGACGCCTCCGTTTACCGATTTCCGCTACGAGTCGCCGGGCACGACGCGCAAGATCACGCCGGCGGATCTGCCCGCGCCGTACGCGACGCGCGGTGTCGGCAACGGTCCGCGCATGGTGCCGCGGCCGGCGGATGCGTGGCCGAAAGCGCCGGCCGGATTCAAGGTCGAGCTGTTCGCGTCGGATCTGAAGAATCCGCGCCAGATCCGCGTTGCGCCGAACGGCGACATTTTCGTCGCGGAGACGTCGGCGGGCCGCATCCGCGTGTTTCGCGGCGTCGGTGCGGACGGCAAGCCGAAACAGACTGAGGTGTACGCCAGCGATCTCAACGCGCCGTTCGGCATCGCTTTTTATCCGCCGGGCGCCGAGCCGCAGTGGCTCTATGTCGGCAATACGGACGCGGTGGTGCGACTGCCTTATCGCAACGGCGATCTCAAGGCGCGCGGCAAACCCGAGAAGCTGGCCGACTTGCCGAGCGGCGGGCATTCCACACGCGATGTCGTGTTCTCGGCCGACGGCAAGCGCATGTTCGTCGCAGTTGGCTCGCGCTCGAACGTCGACGATCCCGACACCACGCCCGAAGAAAAACTGCGTGCGAACATCCTCGTCTACAAACCCGACGGCAGCGAGCGCAAGGTGTTCGCCTCCGGCATCCGCAACCCGGTCGGGCTGGCGATCGATCCGAAGTCCGGCGATTTGTGGACCAGCATCAACGAGCGCGACATGCTCGGCGACAACCTCGTCCCCGACTACATCACCCACGTGCAGGAAGGCGGTTTCTACGGCTGGCCGTGGTGGTACATCGGCGCCAACCAGGACCCGCGCCACGCCGGCAAGCGCGCCGACCTCAAAGATAAAGTCATCGTGCCCGATGTGCTGATCCAGCCGCACAGCGCCTCGCTCGGCATGACGTTCTACGACGGCAAGCAATTTCCGGCCGAATACCACGGCGACATCTTCGCCGCCGAGCACGGCTCGTGGAACAAGGCGGCGCGCGCCGGCTACGAAGTGATCCGCGTGCCGCGCCACGGCGGCACGCGCGCGAGCGGCGAATATCAGGATTTCCTCACCGGTTTCGTGCTCGACGACGGCACCGTGTGGGGCCGCCCGGTGGGCGTTGCTACCGCACCCGACGGCTCGCTGCTCGTGACCGATGACGGCTCGGGGTCGATTTGGCGGGTGAGCTACGCCAAGCCCTGAGCGTCGCGTCGGACGCCGCTTCGTGGTTTAATTTGCGGCCACGCGGCTGCGTGTGTCTTTGCAGCAAGCGACGAGCGTTTGCGATATTCGCCGCCTCGTTGAATCTGGGGGGCCTGTAGCACAACGGTTAGTGCAGGAGACTCATAATCTCTTGGTTCCAGGTTCGAATCCTGGCGGGCCCACCATTCAGT
>DAIMZS010000225.1:3936-5626 GCA_036733825.1 Rudaea sp. | reverse complement strand
GTTATTTGGGTATTCGGAGGCTCGCGCCTGCGCCATCACTCGCGCAGTGCGCGCGGATCGAGCACGACGTGCGCGATGCGCTGCCGTTTCCACGTGTACACGATGTGCACCCGTCCATCGTTGCTTTGAATGACGGACGGATACGAAAACTCCGCGCCGGGGCTGTTTTCCAAGGTCAGAACGCGGCTCCAGTGTTCGCCGTCCGCGGATAACGCCACGGCGAGCACGTCCCTGCCCTCCCACCAATTCGCGCCGTGATGGGTCGGGTTGTATACCAGCAGGGCGCGGCCGTCGGCCAAGACCGTCGCGGCGATGCCGGAATTCGGATTGGGCACGTCGAGCAATGTCAGCGCGGACCAGGTGCGGCCGCCATCGTGCGATCCGGTGGAGAACAGACGGTCCTGCTTGCTGCGCCCGATCGCCTGCAGGCGGCCTTCGTTCCAGGCGAGCAGACTGGGTTGGATCGCCTCAATGCCTTCGGCGACGGGTGACACGACCTGCCAAGTCCGGCCTTGATCGGACGAGCGCTCGAAATGGATGCGCCAACGATCGTGCTCCGTGCTCGATGGACTCACGATGCCGCCGTCGGCAAGTTCCACCGGCGGATTCTTGACCGGGCCGATCACACCCTCGGGCAACGGACGAGCGGCGGACCAGTGCTTGCCGCGGTCGGTGGAGACGCGCAGCATCCCGCGCCAATGTTCCGGATCGGGACCGACTTTGTAGAAGAGCATCAAGGGCCCGCGGCGCGGTTGGAACAGCACCGGATTCCAGGTGGGCTGGCGCGGCGACCCGTCGCTCGGCCGTCCGTCGGCGACATCCTGCGGCGCAGTCCAACGGCCGTTCGCGTGCCGTGCCACCCAGATGTCCACGCCGGGGTCGCGTTCGTGCTTGCCGCCGAACCACGCCGCCACCAGACCGTCACGCGTTTGCGCGATCGTCGCCGCGTGGCTCTGCGCCGTGGGCGGCGAAGCGGCGATGAATTCGCGCAGCAGGACGCCGCGCTCATCCGCCGTCGCCGCCAGCGGAAGCATCATGAGCAGCGGCAGGCCGCGGCGTGCGATTCGGCGGCAGAGGTCAGAAATCATGATCCTGTGAAAAAAAACCGGTCGCGGCAGTCGTCGGAGAGGGTTTGGTTCACCGCGACCGGTACCACACAAAATCTTACAGCTTGAAGTTGAGATTGAGCGAGAACGTGCGGCCGTTCTTGTACATGCCGATCGGTGCGTACCTCACGCCGTTGTACCAGTAGTACGTGGAGTCGAGCAGGTTCGTGGCGTTGAAGCTCGCGCCGACCCAATCGTTGATCTGGTAGGCGGCGGTGAAATCCAGCTCCTTGTACGGCGCGGCGAAGACCTGCGAATCCAGACGGCCGATCTGGGTGAAGTACGCCGAGCGCCAGCTGTAGTTGAAGCGCGCCGACCACGGACCGTGCTCGTAGTACGGGATGATGTTGATCGTGTCGCGCGACAGGTACGGCATGTTGTAGCCGTTGGTCGTGCTGGCATGGGCGTAGGTGAAGTTGCCCTGGATGCCGAAGCCCCAGCCCAGATCCTGCTGATACAGCAACGAAATGCCGCGCACGTCGGCATCGGCCGCGTTCTCGGGCGTGGTGACCTGGTAGGTCGCGTTCTGCCCGGTGGTCACGTTGTACAGCACCTGATCGGTGGTCTTCGAGATGATGTACGTG
>DAIMZS010000225.1:0-3836 GCA_036733825.1 Rudaea sp. | reverse complement strand
GGCGTCGTCGTAGGCCACGCCGGTCTGCTGGCCGTTGTAGTTGAACGAGTAGCCGCCCGACTGCAGCAGATACTTCATCAGGTACTCGGGATCCTTGCCGCCGGACGCGCTGGTGTAGCCGATCTGGCTTTCGAACGTCCAGGCGTCGCCGTGATAGTCGTGCTTGAGGTTGATGCTTTCGGTGTCGACCTTGGTCTTGCGGTAGTTCGCGTCGAGTTCGGCGTAAGGCTGGCCGTTGCCGGTGTCCGGCGAGACGCGCGCCGAGGTGATGTAGCCGTTGTTGAGCGTGAGCTGGGTGATCTTGTTCAGATCGCCGCAGCCCGGGCAGACGTACTCCGACTCGCTGTAGTTGTTGTACGTGCCCTTGATCAGGATGCCGGTGAGATTGAACTCGTTGCGCTCGTCCGGCTTCCACTCCAGCGCCGACTCGACGCCGTTGCGCTCGCGCGTCTGCTGGAAGTACGAGCTGTTGATGCCGACGGGAAGCTTCGCGGTCGAAATGTTAGCGCTACCATTCACGGTCGCAGTACTGGGAATGCCGGCGCCGGTGGTGTAGCCGAAGAATTCGATGCCCGCGCGTGCGAGGTCTTCCTTGTCGTGGGTGGCGGACACGAGGAAACCGAAGGTCTCATCGCTGTTCTTCCAGCTCCACAATCCCGAGGCACGCGGATTGCCGTCGCCGGAGCGGTCGTTGTAGCTGTAGCCGATCGAGCCGCGCACGGTGTTGTCCGGCAGATCCAGCGGCTTGCGCGTATGGATGATCACGGTGCCGCCGATGCTGCCCTCGTCGATGCGTGCTTCCGGCGATTTGTATACTTCCATCAGGCCGATGACTTCCGGCGACAGCAAGGTGTAGTTGAAGGTACGCCCGCTCGTGTCCGTCGGGTTGCCGCCCCAGTCGCCCGAGGCAATGGTCTGGCCGTTGAGCAGAACGCGGTTGAGCGCGGGATCGGTGCCGTTGATGCTGACCTTCTCGCCTTCGCCGAACTGCCGGTCCACGGTGATGCCGGGCAGATGCGCGAGCGACTCCGCGGCGTTGGTGTCGGGGAATTTGCCGATGTCCACCGCGCTGATCGCGTCGACCACCGCGTTCGCGTTGCGCTTGACGTCGAGCGCCCGCTCCAGGCTGCTGCGGTAGCCGGTGACGGTCACCGCCTGCATCTCCTGCGTGTCCTGGGGCTTGGCTTTTTGTTCCGCGCCGTCTTTCTTGTCGGCGGCGGTTTGCGGCGTGCTTCCTGCGGCAGCGGCGTCCTGAGCGTGGGTGACCGCAGGCAATTGAAGAGCACAAAGAATACTTGCGTACAAAATCGATTTTTGAACCTTCATTTCCCCATTCCTCACAGTAGGGTTGGTTTTCCGGCCGCGCGGCGGCCGACACGTTCATGGCGTTCCCTAGCTCTCCGGAGACTTGGACGGCTGTGCACCGTCTTCTTGTTCATTAATAAATTTCGATTTCATATATGTTTTAGATCGATCTTAAAAAATTTGCAACATATTTTTTGTGGGGAGGCGACGAACGGCGCCCCGCGACCGATGAAAGCCGGCCGCCGAAGATCGTAGAGCGTTGGCGGGATGGCTGGCGTAGAATTGTCAGGTTTCGCTTTGTCTTCCCGCCTTGAATCCAAAAGGAATTCCATGAGTTCGCACATCTCCAACGTCCGCCCCAAGCCCGACCAGGTGCTCGTCGACATCGTCGAATACGTGTCCAAGTACAAGATCAAGTCCGATCTCGCGTACGACACCGCGCGCAACTGCCTGATCGATACGCTCGGCTGCGGCCTGGAGGCCCTCGAATACCCCGCCTGCACGAAGCTGCTCGGCCCGATCGTGCCGGGCACGGTGGTGCCGAACGGCGCCAAGGTGCCGGGCACGCAGTTCCAGCTCGACCCGGTGCAGGCCGCGTTCAACATCGGCGCGATGATCCGCTGGCTCGACTTCAACGACACCTGGCTCGCGGCCGAATGGGGCCACCCGTCGGACAACCTCGGCGGCATCCTCGCCGTGGCCGACTGGCTCTCGCGCAATGCGCTAGCCAACGGCAAGAAGCCGCTGACGATGAAGGACGTGCTGACCGGCATGATCAAGGCGCACGAAATCCAGGGCTGCATCGCGCTGGAGAATTCGTTCAACAAGGTCGGCCTCGACCACGTCGTGCTCGTGAAAGTCGCGAGCACGGCGGTCGTCGCCGAGATGCTCGGCCTCACGCGCGAGGAGATCATCAATGCCGTGTCGCTGGCCTGGGTCGACGGCCAGTCGCTGCGCACCTATCGGCACGCGCCAAACACCGGCTCGCGCAAATCGTGGGCCGCGGGCGACGCGACCAGCCGCGCGGTGCGCCTGGCCCTGATCGCCAAGACCGGCGAGATGGGCTATCCGTCCGTACTGACGGCCAAGACCTGGGGCTTCTACGACGTGCTTTTCAAAGGAAAATCCTTTGAATTTCAACGTAAGTACGGCAGCTATGTCATGGAAAATGTACTGTTCAAGATCAGCTTCCCGGCCGAGTTCCACAGCCAGACCGCGGTGGAAGCCGCGATGGCGCTGCACAATGAGCTGAAGAAGCTGGGCCGTTCGGTCGAGGACATCAAGAAGATCACGATCCGCACCCACGAGGCCTGCATCCGCATCATCGACAAGAAGGGCCCGCTCAACAATCCGGCCGACCGCGACCACTGCGTGCAGTACATGGTCGCCGTGCCGCTGATCCATGGCCGCCTCACCGCCGCGGACTACGAAGACAGCATCGCTTCCGATCCGCGCATCGACACGCTGCGCGACAAGATCGTTTGCGTCGAGGACAAGCAGTTCACCAAGGATTACCACGATCCGGACAAGCGCTCGATCGCAAACGCAATGACCGTGGAATTCAACGATGGCAAAAAGCTCAAGGAAGTCGTCGTCGAATATCCGATCGGCCACAAGCGCCGGCGCAAGGAAGGCATCCCGGTGCTCGTCGAGAAGTTCAAGACGAATCTGGCGCGCCGCTTCCCGGTCAAGCAGCAGAAGGCGATTCTCGATGTGTCGCTCGATCAGAAAAAGCTCGAGGCGATGCCGGTCAATGAGTATGTCGATTTGTATGTGATCTGACGTTTTTGTCTTGTCTCGTCATTTCAGCGCAAGCTGGAATCCAGTTTTTGCTCTAATCGTTTGAGGTAAAGATTAAAACTGGATCCCAGCTTTCGCTGGGATGACGAGCAAAGAAGTTCTGCGCACAAAAGGACCCTTCCCAATGTCCCCCACTTCCCCCTCCGGCGTCGCCATCAACGCTCCGCTGCATCCCCGCTTCGAAGAAATCCTCACCCCCGACGCCCTCGCCTTCGTCGCCAAGCTGCACCGTGCCTTCGAGCCGCGCCGCCAGGAGCTGCTCAAAGCCCGCATCGCCCGCCAAGCGCGCATCGACGCCGGCGAAATGCCGGACTTCCTGCCCGAAACCAAACACATTCGCGAAGGCGACTGGAAGATCGCGCCGCTGCCGAAGGCGCTCGAATGCCGCCGCGTCGAGATCACCGGGCCGGTCGAACGCAAGATGATCATCAACGCGTTCAACTCGGGCGCGGATTCGTACATGACCGACTTCGAGGATTCGAACAGCCCGAACTGGTTCAACCAGATCCAGGGTCAGGTCAACTTGTACGATGCGATCCGCGGCACGATCAGCTACACGAACGAGGCCGGCAAGGTCTACCGGCTCAACGACAAAATCGCGACGCTGCAGATCCGTCCGCGCGGCTGGCATCTCGACGAGAAGCACGTGACCGTCGACGGCCAGCGCGTCTCCGGCGGCATCTTCGATTTCGCTCTTGTCTTCTTCCACAACGCAAAGGAGCAGATCGCAC
>DAIMZS010000224.1:0-5655 GCA_036733825.1 Rudaea sp. | reverse complement strand
CTGCAGACCATGACCGGCATGTGCGCGCTGCAGGGCAAGCGCGGCGGGCCGCCCGAGATCATCTACGGCTCGGTGGTCGACTATTACGCCGCGGCGCTGCTCAGCGCCGGGGTTTCCTCCGCGTTGTACGAGCGCGAGCGCTCGGGCCGCGGCCAGTTCGTCGGCGTGTCGCTGCTGCGCAGCGCACTGACGATGCAGTCCGCGCGCATGATCTGGGCCGACGGCGAATCGCTCGACATCGGCCGCGACATGCGCTCGGGCGGCGTCACCGGCATCCATCCGACGCGCGAAGGCTATCTGTACATTTCGGCGAACACGCCGCGCTTCTGGAAAGCGCTCTGCGAGAAGACCGCCCTCGGCGAGCTCGCCGCCGATCCGCGCTACGACAGCGTGCGCAAGCGCGCCGAGCACGCCGCCGAAATCATCCCGAAGCTGCACGCCGCACTCGCTGCGCACAGCGCGCTCGAATGGGAGGCGCTATTCGGCGGCGAGGTGCCCTGCGCCGCCGCGCGCCGCATCGAAGACATGTTCGAGCATCCGCAAGTGCTCGCCGAAAACATGGTCGCGACGATCGAACATCCCGTCGTCGGCCGCTATCACGGCGTCGCCTACCCGATCAAATTCGACCGCACCCCGGGCCCGGCGCCGTTCGCCGCGCCGCGTTTCGATCAGGACTCGCAAGCCGTGCTCGGCACGCTTTCCGGCCCCGGCAAAAAGACCGCCTGACCTCGCGCAAGGGCGCCGGAACGGCGCGCCGCCGCGGAATTCGGTACCATACGGTCCCGTTTTCGCTTCGTTTCCCCGCGTGTCCTTGCCCACCGCCAATCCCTGGACGCTGTGCGTCGCGCCGATGATGGATTGGACCGACCGCCATTGCCGGTACTTCCACCGCCTGCTCGCGCCGCATGCCCGCTTGTACACCGAGATGGTGACGACGGGCGCGATCGTGCACGGCGATCGCGCGCGCCATCTGGATTTCGACGCGGCCGAGCATGCGCTCGCGCTGCAGCTCGGCGGACATGAGCCGGCGGAGCTCGCGCAGTGCGCGCGCATCGGCGCGGACTGGGGCTACGACGAGATCAATCTCAACGTCGGCTGCCCGTCCGACCGCGTGCAGTCGGGGCGCTTCGGCGCCTGCCTGATGCGCGAGCCGGCGCTGGTGGCCGACTGCGTCGCGGCGATGCGCGCGGCGGTGGCGGATTCTGGACGGCATGTTCCCGTGACGGTGAAATGCCGCATCGGCGTCGACGAACAGGACGATTACGAAGATTTACATCGTTTCACCGAAGTCCTCGTCGACGCCGGTCTCCAAACGCTGATCGTGCACGCGCGCAAGGCGTGGCTGCACGGCCTGTCGCCGAAGGAGAACCGCGAGATTCCGCCGCTCAACTATGCGCGCGTGCATCGGCTCGCGGAGGAATTTCCGCAGCTCACGATCGTGATCAATGGCGGCATCATCGATGCGGCAGCGGCGGCGGCGCAGTGCGAACAAGTCGACGGCGTGATGCTCGGGCGCGCGGCGTACCACGATCCGTTCGTGCTCGCACAATGCGAGGCGGCGCTGTTCGGCACGCCGCTACCGGATCGCGACGAGATTCTTCTGCGTCTGCGGCCGTACGTCGATGCGCATCTCGCGCAGGGCGGCGCGCTGCAGCACATCGCGCGGCATATCCTCGGCCTCTATCACGGCCTGCCCGGCGCGCGCGCGTTCCGGCGCAGCTTGAGCGAACGCATGCACCGGCCCGGCGCCGATTTCCGCGTCGTCGAACAGGCGATGGCGAGTCTGCGCGAACATGCGCAGGCGGCGTGAGCGATGCGTGAGGTTGCCGAGGAACGCAACGGTTCCGCGACTGCAGCCGGCCAGTTCAGGCCCAATTCAATCGAATTTCCCATAGTGACTGTTCCGGACGGCGAATTCCTCGCCCACGGCCCACCGATCCCACGATTTCCGTTTGCAATGAAACTGCGCGCTGCCACTCTCCTCCTGCTTGCCGCCTTCGCGCTGTCGTCGCATGATGCCTGCGCGGCGCCGCTGTCGATGCAGGAGGCGATCGCGAAAGTGCAGCACCAGACCGGCGGCAAGGTGCTGTCGGCGGAAACGAAAACGCAGGGCAAGAAAACGATCTACCGGATCAAGGTGCTGACGCGGGACGGCCAGGTGCGGATCATCGAAGTACCGGCGGAATAACGTAGCAAGAATTCCGGCCAGGACGGCCGCCCTGATCGTCAAAGACGATTGCACAAAACAGACGGAGCACTCCCATGCGCGTACTACTGGTCGAAGACGAAGCCCCCCTGCGCGAAACCCTCGCCGCCCGCCTCAAACGCGACGGCTTCGCCGTGGACACCGCCGCCGACGGCGAAGAAGGCCTGTTCCTCGGGCGCGAAGTGCCGTTCGACGTCGCCATCATCGACCTGGGCCTGCCGAAGAAATCCGGCATGGAGCTGGTCAAGGATCTGCGCGACGCCGGGCAGAAATATCCCATCCTCATCCTCACCGCGCGTTCGAGCTGGCAGGACAAAGTGCAGGGCTTGAAGCACGGCGCCGACGATTATCTGGTGAAGCCGTTCCACGTCGAAGAGCTGCTCGCGCGCATCAACGCGCTCGTGCGGCGCGCGAGCGGCTGGACCAAGCCGACGCTCGAATGCGGCCCGATCGTGCTCGACACGACCGCGCAGACCGTGCACGTCAACAACGCGCCGGCCGACCTGACTAGCTACGAATACAAAGTGCTCGAATACCTCATGCTGCACGCGGGCGAGCTCGTTTCCAAAGCCGATCTGACCGAGCACATCTACCAGCAGGATTTCGACCGCGACTCGAACGTGCTCGAAGTCTTCATCGGCCGCCTGCGCCGCAAGCTCGATCCGGACAACTCGCTCAAGCCGATCGAAACCGTGCGCGGACGCGGCTACCGCTTCGCGATTCCGCGCAGCGAAGGCCAGCACGAGATCGTGGGCGAAGCCGCCGCCAAGTAAAAATACCTTCATCGCATGGCGCGCCGTCCGCTCTCGCTGCAAGCGCGCTCGCTGCTCGCCGCCGGCGTCATTCTGACCGCCTTCCTGGGTCTGGCCGGCATCGCGCTCGATCAGGCGATCTATCAGACCTTGCTGCGCTCGCTGCACGACCGCCTGCAGAGCTACGCGCTCGGTTATCTCGCCACCTCCGAAGTCGGCCGCTCGCTGCGCTGGACGCCGCCGGAGCTGCCGCCCGACGCGCGCCTGGACAGCCCCGGCAGCGGCCTCTACGCGAGCGTGGTCGGCCCGGTCGAAGTCGACGGCGCGCGCTTTTCCAGTTGGCGCTCGCAGTCGGCCTACGACGTCACCGACATCCCGCAGTTCGACGAAACGCTCAAGCCGGGTGCCGAGCACTTCACCGAAACGCCGGCCGTCGGCGCCGGCGGAAAAGTATACATTTACAGCTATGGCTTCTCCTGGGAAAAGGACCGCGGCCCGGTTCTGCTGACGATCCACATCGCCGAAAACGCCGCCACGCTGGAAGCCCAGCGCAACGTGTTCCGCCGCAGCCTCGTCTTCACCTTTGGCGGGCTCGTCATCGGCCTGCTCCTGCTGCTGCTCGGCCTCGTGCGCTGGATCCTGCAGCCGACGCGGCGCATCGCCACCGAGCTCGGCCGCGTCGAGCGCGGCGAGCAGGAGCAGCTCTCGACCAATTATCCGCTCGAACTGCGCCGCCTCTCCGGCAGCATCAACGACTTCATCGAGAGCGAGCGCACCAGCCTCAAGCGCTACCGCAACACGCTGTCCGATCTCGCCCACAGCCTGAAGACGCCGCTCGCGGTCGTGCGCAGCCAGCTCGAATCGGGCACCGACGGCGAGGAATTCCGCTGGATCGTGCTCGAACAGATCGGGCGCATGGACCAGATCGTCGCCTATCAGCTCTCGCGCGCGGCCACGAGCGGGCATTCGACCTTCGCCGCGCCGATCCTGATCGAGGCGCACGCCGAGGAAATCGTCAGCGGCCTGGAAAAAGTATACTCGGCAAAAAATATACTCTGCGAATTCGACATCGACCCGCGCGCCCAGTTCTACGGCGAAGAGGGCGACCTGCTCGAACTGCTCGGCAACCTGCTCGAAAACGCGTTCAAGTGGGCCGAGCACCGCGTGCTGCTGACCGCGCGCGTGATTCCCGGCACGCCCGGTGCGCGGCGCAACGGCTTGATCTTCATGGTCGAGGACGACGGCCCCGGCATTCCCGACGACAAGGTCGCGCATCTTCTCCAGCGCGGCGTCCGCGGCGACGAACGCGTGCAGGGCCACGGCATCGGCCTCGCCATCGTGCAGGACCTGCTCAAGGCCTACCGTGGGCATCTTACCGTTTCGCGTTCGGAGAATCTCGGCGGCGCGGCATTCACCGTGCGCTTTGCGCCGAGCTGAAACGCTTCCTGCCCGCGGCCGGAAGCAGCCGGACGTGGCGCCGCTCCCATCGCGCAGATTGGCCCTGATCAGCGCCGCGCGCGGCGCGCATACTTCAGCCTTCACTGAAGGAGCACGCCATGCCGATCACCGTCGCCGAAAAACGCGCCGCGTTCCGCGCCTTGCATGCCTCGGGCTGCTTCGTCCTGCCCAATCCCTGGGATATCGGCGGCGTGCATCGGCTCGAGAACCTGGGCTTCAAGGCGCTCGCGTCGACCAGCGCCGGCATCGCCTGGTCGCTCGGCCGCAAAGACAATGAGCTTCCGCGCGACGTCGTGCTCGAGCATCTGCGCACGCTCTGCGCCGCGACCGACCTGCCCGTCAACGCCGATTTCGAAGACGGCTTCGCCGCCGCGCCCGAGGAGGTCGCCGCGAACGTGGCGTTGGCCATCGCCACCGGCGTCGCCGGCCTGTCGATCGAGGACCGCGCAGGATCCGATCTGCACCCGCTGCCGTTCGCGGCCGAGCGCATCCACGCCGCGCGCCGGGCGATCAACGCCAGCGGCGAGGACGTGATGCTCGTCGCCCGCGCGGAAGGTTTTCTTCTCGGCCAGCCCGATCTCGACGCGACCGTCGCTCGCCTCGTCGCCTACGCCGACGCCGGCGCGGATGTGCTCTACGCCCCCGCCGTCACCGATTCCGGTGCGATCGAACGCATCGTTCGCGCCGTCGCGCCGAAACCGGTCAACGTGCTCCTGTTCACTCCGCAGATGCGCGTCGCCGACCTCGCCGCGCTCGGCGTGCGCCGCGTCAGCACGGGCGGCGCGCTCGCGGCCGCGGCTTGGCGCGGATTCGATCAGGCGGCACGGCAGCTCGCAGAGACGGGGACGTTGCCGCCGCGCGGCTGACCTCTCGCGCTCATTTTTTCTCGTCATTCCCGCGAAGGCGGGAATCCAGTGTCTTTGCTCTTTCGCTCGTCATTCCAGCGCGAGCTGGAATCCAGTTTTTGCTTTTAGAGCAACGGCTTCCACTCGCCTTCGGCGAGCGGCCTACTTTCTTTGCTCGTGCAAAGAAAGATAGGCAAAGAAACACGCCCCAGCGCCTTGCGCCCTTCGCGCATCGTGCGCGAAGGGTCCGCGTCAGCGGCCGGGTTCCGCTAATTGCACATCCCTGTGCAATAGCGGAATCGGCGCGATCCATCGCGCGCACCCTTCGGGCCTTTTCGTCCGCTGCCGCCGCAAGGCCATGGGGGCCCCAAAGAGCCAGAGCGCGCGCGTCCTG
>DAIMZS010000223.1:0-5662 GCA_036733825.1 Rudaea sp. | reverse complement strand
CAAAGGACTTCCTTGAGTTTGCTTCTGGTTCACCGCGGCAGCTTCAATGCATCCGCCGGCGAACAATTGCGTTCATCCGCGGATGAACGAAAACATGGTCCATTATAGGCCGACATTGACAGCCGCACCGCTCGGAGGTATCTTGCGCGACCCTCGCGGAGCGATCCGCGACGGCACCTGCCCAGGTGGCGGAATTGGTAGACGCACTAGTTTCAGGTACTAGCGGGTAAAACCGTGGAGGTTCGAGTCCTCTCCTGGGCACCACAAAGCCGCGCTCCGTCGCGGTTTTTTTGTTTCTTGGCGTGAGCCGATATCACGTCGGACCAAGCTGGCCCGCCGCGCGGCGCAGCGCGACCAAACATCGTGCAGTAATGTAAGTGCGATGCTGATCGTAGCCGCGCCAAATGTCGTGCTCGGTCCAGTAGGCTTCCCAAATGCAGGCAGTCGATGCCCAGGAACCGTCCGGCGCCATGGTCGAGAGCAGGTATTCGACGCCCCGATGTATTGGCGTTGCGTGCGCCTGATGCCCGGCGAGTGCGGCGACGGCGAGCGCCGTTTCGTAGGGATCGCCGTCGGCACCCCATGAGCCGTCGCTGTTTTGCGAGCCGACGATGAAGGAAAGCGCGCGCTCGGTTGCCGAAACGAATGCGGAATGGTTTCGCGTCAGGTCGAGCACCAAAAGCGTCGCGTAGAGCGGGCTGGGATAAAAATAGGATTTCCAGAAGCCGCGCTCGTCCTGCGCCTGCAGGAGCAGGTCGTAATTCACGTACTTCTCGAAATGCGTGCCGCGCAGGGTGAAGAAGATGTTTGCGTTGACTTCCGGGTGTGCCAGGAAGTTGTTCCGCAGCGAGGCTTCCTTCGCCAGCGACACCGGGCCGGGCGTGTCCCAGGTGACGAACAGCCGCTCGGCCTCGCGATAGAAACGCATCAGGCATTTCGGTTCGCGGTTCACGCCGAGACGATGCAAAGTGCGGATCACGTACGCCGAATCGTCGGAGTCGACGAGAAACGGAAGTGTATCGGCGTTGTAGAGCATCCCCGGCGATTGGTATCCCCAAACCCCGTCCTGTTCCTCGGACAGAATGCGGACGAGGAGGATCGTTCGGTCTATTTCGTCGAGCAGCCCGGTCATCGCTTCCGTGATCGGCCAGGCCACGAACACGTGTCCTTTGTCGTCGGGAAACCGCGGCGTTCCGTCGCTGCCGACGGCGGTCAGACCGTACTTGCCGGAGCGCAGGCGCTCCCTGAGGAAAGCCGCCGCCTTCGCGATCGCCGAATCCAATCCCGTCGAGCCCGCATCGGCAGCAGCCGTCTGCAAAACTTCCTGGGGTGTTGCCGGGTTCGCACCTGGCGGCCGGCCGAAGCCATCGAGCGAGCACTTCGCCAGCGAATGCGCTTCCCTCACGAACGAAACCGCGAGCTGGGTGAAGACGAGGAAATGCACTGCGATCACCGCCGCGTCGATCGGATTGCGCAGCGCACAGGCGATGAGCACCGCGAAGGGAAAGAGAACCGTGTAGTACTCCTGCCCGAGTATCGCGTACCGGTCGCGCGGCTCGGCGATCACGATCGCCACATGCCACAGGCGCGATTTCAACGCCGCGAATACCGCATAGATCAGCAGAGCCGCCACCGGCCACACGCTGCCGATCTGCCAGAGGAGCGCGGCGAGTCCGATCGTTTCGATGAGCAACGCGCCACGCGCAAGACGCACGGCCGCCAGGCGCGAGTGCCGCACCACAAAAGTTTGTGCCGCAGCGGCGCGATCGGCCTCGGCGTCGTAGAGCTGATGCCACAGGATGCCGCGCAAGCCACAGCCCAGCGCCCATGCAGCGAGAGCGCCGATCCAGACCGGATCGATGGGGCTTCCCACCGTGCGCAGCACCAGCAAGGCCGCGGTCAATGTCGGGAAGACGTGTGAACCGCAGGCGTCGGCGATCACGCCGAACACGCCACGCGTCTTCAGCCGCACCGGCGCAATGGAGTAGAGCGAAAATGCGGCCCACGAGCCCAGGTAGGCTGCGACGAGCGCAGGATCGTCCCTCCAGAGAATGCAGAAGGCCAGCGCCACGCAGAGCGGCGCGGCGAGCAGGAGCGCCATCTGCCAGACCGGCCTGCCCGCCATGCGATTGGATTTGCCGGCGCGATAATCGTCGGTGCGGTCGGTCAGGTCGTTGACGAGGCTGACGTAGGCAGCACAGGCCGCGACGGCAAGCAGCAGCGCAACGGCGGCCGGCCAGATCGATGCCACGGATGCCTGATGCATGTACGCGGTCGCGTAGAACACTGCGCACATCGGGACCAGCTTGTGGTTCCACCACTGCTCGGCGCGAATCGTACCGGCGATCTTTGCGAGCAGCGCGTGAATCCGCTTCGGCATGCCGGTCGCGGGATTCGTGCCGCGGGACGATTCGCTTGGCTTCTCTTCAGGCGAAGGGCGAACAATCTCCGCGGCCGTCGAGCCGGACACGCCCACGGCCTCGGGCGCACGTTCTCCCAAGACGGCGGCGCAAATCTGCCGGATACGTTCGGCATAGTCCGAGAATCGATAAATCGAGCGCACACGCGTTTCGGCGCGCCGCCCCATTGCGGCATGGCGCGCGGGGCGCTTCAGGATCGAGATCAGCGAATCCGCCATCGCCTCCAAGTCCAAATACGGCACCAGGATGCCGCAGTCGTCCGCCAACGCTTCCTTCGCTCCGCCGGCGCCATCGAAAGCCACGATGGGAACGGCGCACGCCATGGCTTCATGCACGACGCAGGGAAACGGATCGTCCCGCGACGTCAGCGCAAAAGCGTCCGCGGCAAGAAAATAAGATTCCGCATCGAGGACTTCGCCCACGATCGAAACGTTCGCGTGCAGATTCAACAAAGACAGATCGAGATCGACGAATCTCGAAAAATAGGTATCGCGCTGCTTCGCTCCGATCCATACGAAATGCACCTTGCGCTTGACTCGCGCGCGCACGCGGGCGGCCAGCTGAAGAAACAGATCGATGCCCTTTCGTTGGTCTTGCGTTCCGCAGCCGAGAACGATCGCGGTGTCCTGCGCCAGCCCCAGTCTGCTGCGTATCTCTGCGCGCGCGAGGGTTCTGTCGCCCCGGCCGAATTCCGGTTCGAGCAGGCCCTGCGGAACGACGAGAGCATCGGCGAACTCCGGGAAGGCGGCGCTCGTCGCCGCTTTCACGGCCTGCGCCGGAAACAAAATACGGTCGGAAAGGCGATGTATCGACTGCCAGACCTCGGCGGAGTAATGCACGACGCGTTCGTGAACGAGGGAGACAAGGTGCGGCATCCCCGCCTCCCGGAGCGCTTCGACGAGACGCCAGCCGTCGGTGCAATTGCAGATCGCCAACGGCGGCGACGGAGCGGCGATGGAGCCGAGCAGCGCCGCGAGCGTCGAACTGTCCGGCTTGTAAAGCAATCCGTGGTGATTGACCACGACGTGCGCGATCCGCTGATAGTCTTCGAGCAAGGGCCCGTCGCGCTCGAGGAGCAAATAAAGTTCGGCTCCGGTGAGGGTTCGCAGCGCTTCCATCAGACGCAGCAGGATGAGAGGTGCGCCGGTTCGCGAAGCTTCGTGCCCGGTGAACAATATCTTCGGTACCCCGCGCGCGCCGTAGGTCAGGCCAAGCTGAGGCGGCCGTCCTCCTTGCGGATGGAGCAGCCCTTTTTCCCAAAGCAGATGCCATTGGGTGGCAGACGTTTCGCTGAAATCCGCGACATTGGACTGCCGCAGATAGTGCAGGAACGGATTGCCCTGAATATCTTTGTTCTTCTTCAGATAGCCCGTCGTTGAGAAATCCGGCCGTGGGTCGCGGCCTTCGCGCCAACCGATCTGCAGGTAGTGCTCCACGGGATCGATTCCGGCGCGGGCAATATCCGGATAGGTCTCTCGATACCAAGGGCGATCGACACCGCCGTCTGCGCTCGCGAGTTCGTGGTCCGCTGCGAGCTGCCACTCGGGCGGCGCGACCTTGATGCCGCCGTGACGCAGATAGTGGACCAACGGATTGTCCGCGACGCCTTTGTTCGCTTCCAGATAACCCGACGTGGAAAAATCCGGCCGCGGATCGCGGCCTTCGCGCCAGCCATGCCGCAGATAGTGATCCACTGGATCCCCGCCGATCGCCGCGACATCAGCATAGGTGCGCAAGTACCAGATTCGATCGACGCCGTCGGCGCCGCCGAGGAGTTCGCGGTCCGCAGCAAACGAATTCGGCGCCGGCATCGTCGCGGGATCGTGGGTCGTTGATTCGGGGAAAGCAAGATTCTGATCAGAATCCAGGCGCGCGTGGACCATGTTTTTGCGTGAGTTCCGGCGATGTCGTTTGGAGAATGGAGTGTACTGGACGGGATCGGGCCGTCCGTCGTCGGAATCCCCCGCCATTGGCCGACATGATATTCTCGTTGCAGGGGAGAAATACTTTTCCGTGCGGATTTCGGCATTCCGAGCATCTGCGCCGCGGAGAAGTCGCAGTACGCGCGCGACCGCAGCAACGTGTCGCCAACGAGCTGGCTTGCCCCGTTCATGTTTCGATGAATGAAAGGTGCAGGACGTGGTCGGTTCCGACGGGCGAATACTCATCACAGGATCCTCGGGACTGATCGGCCGAGCGCTCCTCGCGCAGATGAACTTCGCCGGCGTGAGGCCGCTTCGCTTCGATATCCGCGAAACCGCCGCCCCTGCGTTTGGCGATCTGCGCGATCATCTCGCGCTCGAGCGCGCCGTCGCGGGCGCGACGGGCATCGTCCATCTGGGCGGAGTGTCCCGAGTGATCTGGGGAGAGCGCTTCCCCGAGCTGTGCCATGCCGTCAACGTCGAGGCCACGCGGAAAATCCTCGACCTGGCGCTTCACAGCAGGCATCGGCCATGGCTGGTCTACGCCAGCAGCCGCGAAGTCTATGGGCAGCAAAACGTCCTGCCGGCGGTCGAGACGGCGCCGTTGAATCCTCTGAACACCTACGCGCGCTCCAAAGTCGCGGCGGAAAAGCTCGTTTCGGCCGCGCGCGAAGCCGGCCTGTCCACGGCGACGGTGCGTTTTTCCAGCGTCTACGGCGACATCGACGATCACGCGGACCGAGTGGTGCCTGCGTTCGCCGCGGCGGCCGCCTGCGGCGGCACGATGCGGATCGACGGACCGAACTGCGCCTTCGACTTCACTCACGTCGACGATGTCGCCGCCGGCCTGATGAAAATTTGCGGCGCACTGGCGGCCGGCGAAAAGAAAATGCCCGCGCTTCATTTCGTCTCGGGCATGAGAACGACGCTGCGTGAATTGGCGGAGCTGGCGACCGACCTGGGACCTTGCGCGACGCAGATCAGTCTGGCTCCTCCGAGAACCTTCGACATTCACGAGTTCTACGGCGACCCCACCCGAGCGTCGGAAGTATTGGGGTGGCGTACCACCGTTTCGCTCCGCGCCGGCCTTGGCAGGCTGATCGAGGAGTTCAAAAGCTGTTCGCCGGGGCGCTTTCGCGCCGCAGCGGCGCACATTGCGTAAAGCGAATATCCCTGCGCAGAAACTCGAGTCCGCAATAGCTAATCCAGCTTGATCCCAGGGCGCCAGCCGCTCGCGGCGAGGAAGTGCTCCGGATCGTTCATGCCGATGATCTCGCGCAGCGCAACGCGCTTGTCGCGTGCATGCTGATAGTACGATTT
>DAIMZS010000222.1:1837-5680 GCA_036733825.1 Rudaea sp. | reverse complement strand
GCTGCGGCCATCGTCCGGGCAAGGAGATCGTCAGCCGTCAGGAAATGGCCGACCGCGTCAAGGCCGCGGCCGATGCGAAGACCGACCCGGATTTTTTCCTCATCGCGCGCACCGATGCGATCCAGATGGAAGGCGTCGATGCCGCGATCGAGCGCGCGATCGCCTGCGTCGAGGCTGGCGCCGACGGCATCTTCGCCGAGGCCGCGTACGACCTGCCGACGTACCAGAGATTCGTCGACGCGGTGAACGTACCCGTGCTCGCCAACATCACCGAGTTCGGTAAGACGCCGCTGTTCACGGTCGACGAGCTGCGCAGCGCCGGTGTCGGCATCGTGCTCTATCCCTTGTCCGCGTTCCGCGCGATGAACAAGGCGGCCGAAGCGGTGTACACGGCGATCCGCAAGGACGGTCATCAGAAAAACGTGGTCGACCTGATGCAGACGCGCGAGGAACTCTACGATCGCATCGGCTACCACGATTACGAGCGCAAGCTCGACGCGTTGTTTTCCGCCTCGTCGAAGAACGGATGAACGAGCCTTCTCGCCAGGCCGCGCCCCGACCTCGCCGACGGCGCGATTGGGACGGCGTCGCCGCGATCATTGCGGCGAGCGTCGGCCTGCTGGCGCTGTTCGTTTCCGCTTACACCGCCTACATCCAGCATCAGCAGGTGCGCGCGCAGGTATGGCCGTATCTCGAAGCTGGCAACGATGACGGCAATCAGGCCGTCTATGTCTACAACAAGGGCGTCGGTCCCGCGATCGTGAAGAGCGCGCAGATTTTCGTCGACGGCAAACCGCAGACGAGTTGGGTCCAGGTGCTCGCCGCGCTCGGCCTGCCGTCGCACGATTACGTGCAGTCCACGCTCAACCCTGCGGTGCTCAGTGCCGGCGAACAGGTCCGCGCCTTCGGGTTGCGCGACAAAGATCGCTGGCTGGCCTTCCGCAGCGCCGCGGTCGATCACATGACGATGAATATTTGTTTCTGCTCGACGCTGGACGAGTGCTGGATGTACAGCGACCAGCATCCGGTGGGATACAAGTCGACGGCGCAACTGACGCATCCGGTCGACCGTTGCCCGTCTCTGCCGGACGCCGAAGTTTTCAACAATTGACGAGGTTCGATGCCATGAGCGACACCGCCCCCGCAACCCCATTCAAGCCGAAAAAATCCGTGGCCCTGAGCGGCACGCTCGCGGGCAACACCGCGCTGTGCACGGTCGGCCGCAGCGGCAACGACCTGCATTATCGCGGCTACGACATTCTCGACGTCGCCACCGCCTGCGAGTTCGAGGAGATCGCGCATCTGCTCGTGCACGGCAAGCTGCCGACGCTGGCGGAACTGGCCGCGTACAAAACCAAGCTCAAGGCGTTGCGCGGCGTTCCGGCCGCGGTGAAAACCGTGCTCGAACAGCTGCCGCCGTCGGCGCATCCGATGGACGTGATGCGCACGGCCGTCTCCGCGCTCGGCTGCGTTTCGCCCGAGAAGGACGACCACAATCATCCCGGCGCGCGCGACATCGCCGACAAGCTCATGGCCTCGCTCGGTTCGATGCTGCTGTACTGGTATCACTACAGCCACAACGGCAAACGCATCGAGGTTGAGACCGATGACGATTCGATCGGCGGCCATTTCCTGCGTTTGCTGCACGGCACCGCGCCGAGCGAGCAGTGGGTGCGCGCGATGCACACCTCGCTGATCCTCTATGCCGAACACGAGTTCAACGCGTCCACGTTCGCCGCGCGCGTCATCGCCGGCACGGGCAGCGATTTTTATTCGTGCATCGCCGGTGCGATCGGCGCGCTGCGCGGTCCCAAGCACGGCGGCGCGAACGAGGTCGCGTTCGAAATCCAGAAGCGCTACGACACGCCAGACGAGGCGGAAGCGGACATCCGCAAGCGCGTGGAAAACAAGGAAGTCGTGATCGGCTTCGGCCATCCGGTCTACACGGTCAGCGATCCGCGCAACAAGGTGATCAAGGAAGTCGCGCGCGATCTCTCCAAGGACGCCGAGAACACGAAGATGTTCGACATCGCCGAACGGCTCGAATCGACGATGTGGGAAATCAAGAAGATGTTCCCGAATCTCGACTGGTTCAGCGCGGTGAGCTATCACATGATGGGCGTGCCGACCGCGATGTTCACGCCGCTGTTCGTGATCTCGCGCACCTCGGGCTGGAGTGCGCACATCGTCGAGCAGCGCATCGACGGCAAGATCATCCGCCCGAGCGCGAACTACGTCGGCCCGGAAGATTTGAAATTCGTGCCGATCAACAAACGCGTCTGATGCCGCTGCCGCGCGCAGTGGCGGCGTTGCATTCGGCGGCGCTCTCGGCATAACATTTCAGCGTTGCCAGGCTGGCGGTCGCGATCGCCAGCCTGTCCGCAGGCAAGTTGCGGTGCATGGCGGAACTTTGGGGTAGGGGTCCAACCGACTTCAGGAGAGTCCCATGTCTCGTCGATTTGCTCGCGCTCTTGCCATACCTATTTTCGCCGCGCTCGGCGGCCTCGCGACGGCGCTGCCGGCCTATGCCGACACCTCACTCGCACTCGATCCCGTCAGCGTCTGGCTCGGTGCGTACTATCCCGACACCAAAGTCGATCTTTCCGTGCGCGACCGCGCGGCCAACCTCGACAGCGGCAAGCTCAACTTCGACGCCGGTAACGCGACCCTGCCGCGCGCGCGCGTGGACGTGCTGCTGTTCGGCACCCAAGGGCTGTCGTTCGACTATTACCGCTTCGAGCGCGATCGCACGCAGACGCTGAGCGATCCGTTCAGCATCGGCGGCAACGTGATCGATCCGGGCGCGAGCATCCGCGGCAAGTTCACCCTCGATATCGGCAACGCGTCCTATCGATGGTGGTTCGGCGGTGACAGCGACGTATTCGGCGTGGGTGTCGGCGCGGCGTACTACAAGGTCAAGGCCGGCGTATCCGCACAGGCCGACGTGAACGGGACGGGTTATTCCGCGGCCTACGGCTATTCGGACGACGCGGTCGCGCCGCTGGTCACGCTTGGCTACCGGCACGCGTTCTCCGACGCGCTGCGCGTCTATCTCGACGCCTCCGGGGTGAAGAAGAACGGCGGTAATCTCAGCGGCCACATCTACAACGCCGCGCTCGGCGTCGAATGGTTTCCGTGGCACAACATCGGCATCGGCGCGGAGTACGCGGCGACGCGCGTCAGCCTGGATGCGAGGCGTTCGAATCTCGACGCCGATCTCGATCTGAAACTGCACGGACCCGCGGCGTATTTGCGCATGCGGTTTTAAGGCTCGTGCGGCTCTGATCGCGCCGCGCGATCAGTGCCGCATCGGTGCGATGTCCTCGAAACGCTGGTTGCCGATCGGATAGGCACGCCAGTCGCGATAATCGAAGTGCCACCATTCGTATTCGTAGACGGTGAATCCTTCCGCTTCCATATAGCGGCGCAGCAGATCGCGCCGCGCGCGCGCGGCGTCGGTGCCGCCCGTGTAGGTCGGGTAGGCGCGCTCACTCATCTCATCGTACAGGCTCGGCATCCCCACGGCCTTGCCGGTCTTCAAGTCGTACAAGGTCAGATCGACCGCGCAGCCGCGGTTGTGGCGCGAGCCCGTCGCCGGATCGGCGACGAACTGATGTTTGTCCGCCGGCGTTGCGTCCCAGAAGATCTTCGTCACGTACCAGGGGCGGTACGCGTCGTGCACGAGCAGGCCGTATCCTTCTTTCGCCAGTGCGTGATCGACGCGCACTAGAGCTTCCGCCGCCGGCCGCTGCAGGAACGCGCGCGCCTGGCTGTACAGCGGCGTGCCGAGAAAGTTGTGCGTCGTCGCATAACGGATGTCGAGCTTGATGGCGGGATCGAGAG
>DAIMZS010000222.1:0-1737 GCA_036733825.1 Rudaea sp. | reverse complement strand
CATGATTCCTCCGATTCCGATGCGGCGGGCGAGGGGTTCAAGAATAGCCTATGCCTGCTGACTCGCGTAGATTGCATCGACCCGGCGCCGTTCGGATTCGGAAGGAGAGGAACGATATGAAAGTGAGATTCTTTGGCGCAGCCGGTTCGGTCACCGGCTCGATGCATCTCGTCGAGGCGGTCGGCAAGCGCCTCCTGCTCGACTGCGGCATGATCCAGGGCGGCGCCGCCGAGGAAGCGCGCAATGCCGAGCCGTTTCCGTTCGACTTGCACAGCATCGACGCGGTCGTGGTCAGTCACGCGCATATCGATCACACGGGCCGGCTGCCGCTACTTTCCGCGCGCGGCTATCGCGGTCCGATCTACACGCAGGAGGCGACGGCGGACCTGCTGCCCGTCATGCTGTTCGACTCCGCATCGCTGCAGGAAAGCGAGGCCGAGCGCAGCAATCGCAAACGCGCGCGCGGCGAAAACGACGTGGCGCCGCTGTACACGCGTGAAGACGTGCAGAAGCTGCTGCCGCAGTTAAGGCCGCTGCCGTATCACCAGCGCACGCCGTTGTTTCCGGGCGTCGAAGTGAATCTGCGCGATGCCGGCCACATTCTTGGCTCGGCGATCGTCGAGCTGTTCGCCGATGGGCGCACGCTCGTGTTCTCGGGCGATCTGGGGCCGAAGGGCACGCCGATCTTGAACGATCCGGAAACGCCGCTCACCGCCGATCTGGTGCTGATGGAATCCACCTACGGCAACCGCAACCACAAGAACCGCGCGGACACCGTGCGCGAACTCGGCGACATTCTCGACGCCGCCTGGCGCGACGGCGGCAACGTGCTCATTCCCGCCTTCGCCGTCGGCCGCACGCAGGAGCTTCTGTACTGGTTCGCACGATTCTGGAACGAGTGGAACCTGTCGCGCTGGCGCATCTTCATCGACAGTCCGATGGCGGCGAAAGTGATCCAAATCTACGACCGTCACCATGAACTGTTCGACGACGACGCGCGCAAGGTATGGAAAGGCACGCCGAATCCGTTCCGTCTGCCAAATCTGCACGCGACCGAATCGGTGCAGGAATCGATGGCGATCAACCAGATCCGCAACGGCGCGATCGTCATCGCCGGCAACGGCATGGCCAGCGGCGGCCGCATCGTCCATCACCTGCGCCATAACATCGGCCGGCGCGAAGCGCACATCGTGTTCGTCGGCTATCAGGCCGAAGGCACGCTCGGCCGGCGTTTGGTCAACGGCGCGCAATGGGTGCGCATGTACGGCGAGGACTATCGCGTCAACGCGCAATGCCACACGATCGGCGGTCTGTCCGCGCATACCGACCAAGAGGGCTTGCTCGACTGGTATGCCGGCATTCCGCAGCATCCGCCGATCGTGCTCGTGCATGGCGAAGACATCGCGCGCGAGGCGCTGGCCGGCGAAATACGCGAACGGTTCGGTGTGACCGCCGAACTGGCACGGCCCGGCGCCGAGCGAGAAGTCTAATTCGCTTAGGCATCCTCCTGGCGCGACATGGGGGATAGGCTTTCAAGGGCGGTAAACCTCGCCAATCAGCGAGCAAGAATGCTTTTCTTTGCTCGTCATTCCCGCATGCTTCTAGCGGGAATCCAGTGCCTTTGCATTTCCGCAACGCTCCTCGATCGACTAAACAGCAATTGTCGGCACGTTGTCCGCATGATGTCCGCATCTTGTCCGGTTCGCAGTTCAAAACTGTAGGAAGGTTAGGAGCCAT
>DAIMZS010000221.1:0-5730 GCA_036733825.1 Rudaea sp. | reverse complement strand
GCGCTGGCGTTGTCGCAGGTCGCGCCGCCGGCGATGGTGGTGATCGTCTGCGCCGCTGCGGGCGCGGAGAAAAGCAGCGCTGCCGAAGAAAGCACGGCGAGCGAAACGGTAGCGGCCAATCGCGATTGCATGAACAAGGTCTCCCTGGAATTCCGATCTGTATCGACCCGATGTCGTCGAGCCTCGACAAGACAAAGCGGAATCCGGGCGAAAACGGCTCATCCGCCGGCGGAACGGCCCGGGAATGCGGGCCGGCGGGCGCGGATCAGGGACGGCGAACGGGAGGCTTGCTAGAATTCGCGCCCCGCCAGCGCGAACGACTTCCATGAACCAGGTTTTGTTTCACGTACACAGCATCGGCGTGACGCCGTGGAAGCTGGTCGGCTATCTCGGCGCCTTCATGTTTACTAGCCGCTGGTTCGTGCAGCTCTACTACACGCGCAAGCTCAAGCGCGTCGTCATGCCGACGATGTTCTGGTGGCTGTCGGTGTCGGGCAGCGTGCTGCTGCTGAGCTATTTCGTTTTCGGCAAGAACGATTCGGTGGGCGTGATATCGAATCTGTTCCCGACCTTCGTCTCGGTCTACAACCTGATCGTCGACCTGCGCCATCGCCGCGATCAGGAATTGAGCGATCCCTGATCGGACGGCGCCGCGAGCCTATTCCGGGTCGTAGTCGAGATTCGGCGCGAGCCAGCGCTCGGCCTCGGCCAGCGTCCAGCCTTTGCGCTTGGCGTAGTCCTCGACCTGTTCCTTGGTGACGCGGCCGAGCACGAAGTATTGGCTGTCCGGATGGCTGAAATACCATCCCGACACGGCCGCGGTCGGGTACATCGCGAAGCTTTCGGTCAATTCGATGCCGGTGTTCTTCGTCGCATCGAGCAGAGCGAACAGCGTGCCTTTCTCGGTATGGTCCGGGCAGGCCGGATAGCCCGGCGCGGGCCGGATGCCGCGATATTTCTCGGCGATCAATTCTTCGTTGCCGAGGGTTTCGTCGGCGGCGTAACCCCAGAATTCTTTGCGCACGCGCTCGTGCAGGCGCTCGGCGAACGCTTCGGCCAAGCGGTCCGCGAGCGCTTTGAGCAGGATCGAGGAGTAGTCGTCGAACGACTTGCCGAATTCTTCGAGCTTTTCCTCGATGCCGGTGCCGGCGGTGACGGCGAAGCCGCCGATCCAATCCTGCTTGCCCGATTCCTTCGGCGCGACGAAATCGGCGAGGCAGAAATCAGGGCGGCCGGGCGGTTTGTCGGCCTGCTGACGCAGAAAATGCAGCGTGACTTGCTTATCCCTTCTCCCTTCGGGAGAAGGTGCCCGAAGGGCGGATGAGGGTTCGGCTTCGCTGCGAACCTCGAAATTTCCCGAACCCTCACCCCCGGCCCCTCTCCCGGCGGGAGAGGGGAGAAGTGCGATTTCGATATCATCGCCAACCCGCACCGCCGGCCAGAAACCGATCACCGCGCTGGCTTTGAGCCACTTTTCCTCGACGATTTTTTTCAACATCTTCTGCGCATCGTCGAACAGCTCGCGCGCCTGCTTGCCGACGACGGCGTCGTCGAGAATCTGCGGATAGTGTCCGGCCAACTCCCACGTGTTGAAGAACGGCGACCAGTCGATGCGCTCGACGAGTTCGGCGAGCGGGTAGTCCGCGAACACCGTGATCCCAGGTTGGTTCGGCGCGGGCGGCGTGTACTTGTCCCAGCCGCCGTCGAAGGCCTGGCCGCGCGCGTGCTCAAGCGAAACGAGACGCTTGGCCGGGCCGCGATCCTTGTGGCGCTCGCGGATGTCGGCGTACTCGGCGCGGATCTTCGCCATGAATTCGCTGACGAGATCCTTCGAGATCAGCGACTGCGCCACGCCGACCGCGCGCGAGGCATCCTTCACCCACACCGTCGGCGATTTGTAATGCGGTTCGATCTTCAGCGCCGTGTGCGCGCGCGAGGTCGTCGCGCCGCCGATCAAGAGCGGCACGTGAAAATCCTGGCGCTGCATTTCCTTGGCGACGTGGCTCATCTCTTCGAGCGACGGCGTGATCAGTCCGGACAGGCCGATCATGTCGGCGTTCTCGGCCTTCGCGGCGTCGAGAATCTTCTGCGCCGGCACCATCACGCCGAGGTCGATCACGTCGAAATTGTTGCAGCGGAGCACGACGCCGACGATGTTCTTGCCGATGTCGTGCACGTCGCCCTTGACCGTGGCCATGATGATCTTGCCGTTCGACTTGCCCGCGTCGCCCGTACGCGCTTTTTCGGCCTCGATGTAGGGCAGCAGATACGCCACCGCCTTCTTCATCACGCGCGCCGACTTCACCACCTGCGGCAGGAACATCTTGCCGGCGCCGAACAAATCGCCGACGACGTTCATGCCGTCCATGAGCGGGCCTTCGATCACGTCGAGCGGGCGCGTCGATTGCAGGCGCGCTTCTTCGGTGTCGACCTCGACGAATTCGTCGATGCCATGCACGAGCGCATGCGACAGCCGGTCGCGGACATTCTTCTCGCGCCAGGCCAGCTTCTCCTTACCGCCGCCGGCTTGCTCGCCTTTGCCTTTCTTGTACTTCTCCGCGATTTCCAGAAGACGCTCGGTGGCATCCTCGCGACGATTGAGCACGACGTCTTCGACGAGCTCGCGCAGTTCGGGCTCCAGGTCATCGTAGATCGGCAGCGCGCCGGCGTTGACGATGCCCATGTCCATGCCGGCCTTGATCGCGTGATAGAGAAACACGCTGTGGATCGCGCCGCGCACGGTTTCGTTGCCGCGGAACGAGAACGACACGTTCGACACACCGCCGGAGACATGGCAGTGCGGCAGCGTCGCCTTGATCTCGCGCGTCGCTTCGATGAAATCGACGGCGTAGTTGTTGTGTTCCTCGATGCCGGTCGCGATTGCGAAAATATTCGGATCGAAAATGATGTCTTCGGGCGGAAAGCCGACTTGTTCGGTGAGAATCTTGTAGGCGCGCGTACAAATTTCCACTTTGCGCGCTTTCGTATCCGCCTGGCCGGTTTCGTCGAACGCCATGACGACGACAGCGGCGCCGTAGGCGAGCACCTTGCGCGCATGCTCAAGGAAAATCTCTTCGCCTTCCTTGAGCGAGATCGAATTGACCACGCCCTTGCCCTGCAGGCAGCGCAGGCCGGACTCGATGACCGTCCACTTCGACGAGTCGACCATGACCGGCACGCGCGCGATATCGGGCTCGGCGGCGATCAGGTTGAGGAATTTCTCCATCGCCTTTTCGGAGTCGATCAGGCCCTCGTCCATGTTCACGTCGATGATCTGCGCGCCGTTCTCGACCTGCTGGCGCGCAACTTCGACGGCTTCGTCGTAGCGGTCTTCCTTGATCAGTTTCTTGAACGCCGCCGAGCCGGTGACGTTGGTGCGCTCGCCGACGTTGACGAACAGCAGGTCGGGCGTGATGACGAATGGTTCGAGGCCGGAAAGGCGGGTGTGGCGGGGCAGTGTAGTCATCTTTTTCTATGCTTTTCTTCTTTTGCCGTCATTCCCGCGAAAGCGGGAATCCAGTTTCTTCTTTTAATGCTTTTCGACCAAAGGAAGAGCAAGAACTGGATTCCCGCCTTCGCGGGAATGACGAGCGGGGGGATTACGCGGCTTCTTGGTCGAGTACAGGCAACGCCCGCGGAGTCACGCCACGCACCGCCTGCGCGATCGCGCGGATATGCGCGGGACTCGTGCCGCAGCACCCGCCGACGAGATTGACCAGACCGCTCGTCGCGAACTCGCCGACCACGGACGCCATCTGCTCCGGCGTTTCGTCGTACTCGGCAAATGCGTTCGGCAGCCCCGCGTTCGGATGCGTCGACACATGGCACTCGGCCACCTGCGACAAGGCATCGACATAGGCGCGCAGTTCGCTCGCGCCGAGCGCACAGTTGAGGCCGATCGACAGCGGCTGCGAGTGGCGCAGCGAATAGTAGAACGCTTCGGCGGTCTGGCCAGACAACGTACGTCCGGACATATCGGTGATCGTGCCCGAGATCATGATCGGCACGCGCGCGCCGCGGCGCTCGAATTCCTTGCCGATCGCGTAGAGCGCCGCTTTGGCGTTGAGCGTGTCGAAGATCGTCTCGACCATGACCACGTCGGCGCCGCCGTCGAGCAGCCCACGTGTGGCGTCGCGGTAAGCGGTGTCCAGCTCCTCGAACGTCACGTTGCGGAAGCCGGGGTTGTTCACGTCGGGCGAGATCGACGCCGTGCGGCTCGTCGGGCCGAGCACGCCGATGACGAAGCGCGGCTGGTCCGGCGTCTTTGCCTCGGCCGCGTCGCAGCACTCGCGCGCGAGCTTCGCGCCTTCGCGGTTGAGCTCGTAGGCGAGGTGTTCGAGGTGATAGTCGGCCTGACTGATCGTGGTCGAGTTGAACGTGTTCGTCTCGATCAGGTCCGCGCCCGCGTCGAGGTAGGCGGTGTGTACGGCCTTGATGATCTCGGGCTGGGTCAACGAAAGCAGGTCGTTGTTGCCTTTGAGGTCGCAGCCGGGGCCGTGATGCTCATGCTGGCTATGCGCATCTTTGCCTTCGGCGAAACGGGTGCCGCGATAGCCGTCCTCTTCGAGCTTGTACGACTGCAGCATCGTGCCCATCGCGCCGTCGATCACGAGAATGCGCTTGGCCAGCGCGTCGAGCAGCAGCTGCGTGCGGGCGGGGTTGAGCCAGGGCAGGTTAGTATTCATTTCTTTCTCCAAAAGCATCGGTCCGCAGATAAACGCAGATGAGTCCAAGGCACAAAGATTTGCTTTTATCCGCGTTCATCTGCGTTTATCTGCGGATTCAAGATTTTTGCGCAAGCAGCGACAGCACCTCGAAATGCGGCGGCCGCCGCTCGCGCGTGAGACGCGTGCAGCTCAGTACTTTCAAGCCGGCCTTATGCGCGAACTCGCGCAATTCGGCATCCTTGAAGCCGAGATTGCGGTGATCGAACGGCGCCACGGCGGTGCGGTGGGCGTGCTTGGCCAGCGTGGTCACGAGCAGACGCCCGCCGGGCTTGAGCACGCGTGCGGCTTCGGCGATCGCTGCCGCCGGCGCATCGCTGTAGGTGAGGGCGTGCATCGACAGCACAAGGTCGAAACGCCGCGCGCCTAAATCGAGCGCGTGCATGTCGCCGAGCTCGACCTCGACGTTGTCGAAGATTTTCAGCCGCGCTCGGGCGGCATTGACCACCCGTTCGCTGGAATCGACGCAGACGATGCTGCGCGCGTGCGGGGCGAGCAGTTCGGCGAGGGAGCCGTCGCCCGAGGCGACGTCGAGCACATCGCCGCTGTCGATCAGGCCCGCGAGTGCGCGCGCAAGCGCCTCCCAGGTGCGGCCGGGCGAGTAATGGCGCTCCATATCGCCGGCGACGGAGTCGGCCCAGCCTTCTTCGCGCGCGCGTTCGGCAAGCACCTGAGGCAAACGCTGCGCGTCGTTCTTGAGCAGGGCATCGTCGATCGTCTCGCGCAGCGCATGCAGAAACGCCGACGATTTCGCGTCGAGCTCGGAATTGAAGCGATAATAGGCCGACACGCCCGCGCGGCGGTCGCGCACGAGGTCCGCTTCCTTGAGCTTGGCCAGATGCGTCGACACGCGCGGCTGGGCCAGGCGCAGCACGTCGGACAATTCGGCCACGGTCAGCTCCTCGCGCTCGAGCAGGGCGAGCAGCCGCACCCGGGTCGGGTCGGAAAGCAGGCGCAGCAGGGCCGAGGTGGAGGAGAGATCCATTTATCCTTTCATCTTGATTGA
>DAIMZS010000220.1:4450-5768 GCA_036733825.1 Rudaea sp. | reverse complement strand
TTTCTTTGCACGAGCAAAGAAAGTAGGCCGCTCGCCGAAGGCGAGTGGAAGCCTTTGCTCTAAAAAAACAAAGCTGGATTCCAGCTTGCGCTGGAATGACGAGCAAAATGCAAAGGCGCTGGATTCCGGCTTGCGCCGGAATGACGGCCAAGCCGCCCGCGCGGGAATAACGAGCGAACGCGGTACAATGCCCGCCATGCGCATCCTCCTGCAAACCCAACCGCTGGCCGCCGAAGCGCCGCGCTACTATCAGATCCAGCTGCAGCAGGATCTGCTCGGTGGCTGGACGCTGACGCGCGAGTGGGGCCAGCAGGGAGGGCGCGTGAGCCTCAAGCGCGAGGTGTTTCTCGAACGCGACGATGCCCTCGCCGCGTTCGAGCACGCGCGCGATGCGCAGCTCAAGCGCGGCTTTCGCCTCATGTTCAGTCAGGGAATCGAATCGCCGTATTCCTGAAAGCAATCGTCCGCAGATGGACGCGGATAAACGCAGATAAAACATCTGCCTGATCTGCGTTCATCTGCGTTTATCCGCGGACAAACTCTTTATGCACAACGACCGTTTCCTGCGCGCGCTCGCGCGCCAACCCGTTGACGCGACGCCGGTGTGGATCATGCGCCAAGCCGGGCGCTACCTGCCGGAGTACCGCGCCACGCGTGCGCGCGCCGGCAGCTTCGTCACTCTATGCAAGACGCCGGAACTGGCCTGCGAAGTCACCCTGCAGCCGATCGCGCGCTACCCGCTCGATGCGGCGATTCTGTTCTCCGACATCCTGACGATTCCGGATGCGATGGGTCTGGGCCTGTCGGTCGACGAAGGCGTGGGTCCGCGTCTGGCCAAGCCGGTGCGCACGCGCGCCGAGATCGATGCGCTCGGCGTCCCCGATGCGGAAACCGATCTGCGCTACGTGATGGACGCGGTGCGCCTGATCCGCCGCGAACTCGGCGGCAAGGTGCCGCTGATCGGTTTCGCCGGCAGTCCGTGGACGCTCGCCTGCTACATGATCGAAGGCGAAGGTTCGGCGAGCTTCGCGCGGCCGAAGGCGCTCGCGTTGGAAGAACCCGAGACGATGCATCGTCTGCTCGACGTGGTCGCGCGCTCGGTCGCCGCGTATCTCGCCGCGCAGGCCGCCGCGGGTGCGCAGGCGCTGATGGTGTTCGACACCTGGGGCGGCCTGCTCGCGCCGACGATGTTCCGTGAATTCAGCCTGCGCTATCTGGCGCAGATCGCGCACGCGCTGCAGAACGATGCGGTCGCGAAAAACGTGCCGCTGATTCTTTTCTCGAAAGGCGCGAACGGCCATCTCGAAGCGCTCGCCGA
>DAIMZS010000220.1:3009-4350 GCA_036733825.1 Rudaea sp. | reverse complement strand
CCGCTGCGGCCGAGGCGGCGCGTGCCGAAATGCTTCAGTCCCGCCGACATGCCGAGCACCTGATCGAGCCCGGTATACAGCGCGGCGATGCGGTAGCACAGGTTGGCCATCAGGTTGCCGTCGCTGCCGGGCGATTGATCGCGCTGAAAAAGATCGTTGTCGACATCGGCTGCGATCATGACGAACTGGTTGATCAGGCTGACCAGTTGCGGATCGTTGAGCTGTTTCGACGCGGAGACGAGCGCCTCCTGCATGACGTAGTTGCCCATGCTGTGCGCGAGCACCGACACTTTCATGCGGCAGAACTTCGCCGGATCGTCGGTGCGCGCGGCGATGCGCTGACGCAGGGTGAGATAGTCGTTCAGTTCGACCAGCAATCCGGCGAGATCGGGCGCACTCGCGCTCGCGTCTTCGCGGTCGGCGAGGTAGCCGGCGACGTTGCCTTTCGACGGCCACGAATACAACACGAGCTGGCCGAGTTCGGCGCCTTCGATCAGACCGCTTTTGATCGAGAGATAGTCTTTGACCGTGTCCTCCCAACTCGAGTTGTAACCGTGCACGAACAGACACAGATGTTTCTGCTCCTCGTGCTCGGCCTCGGGCACGATCGGGCACTCGGTGCCGATCTCTTTCAGCTGCGCGATGAACGCCTGCCGCGTCACCTTTGTCCACGCCGCGAGGCTGGTGAGCTTGGACGGATCCGCATCGGCGGGTGCGGTGTAGAAGCTCAGGGCCGCAAGACGCGAGCCCAGTTGGTCGCCGTCGCGATTGCGGTTGCTGATCATCAAATAGGGATGCATGCACACCACCTCGAAGGATCCGTTTTCGGGAGCGCCGATTATGCGCTCAGCCAGCGCGCGGAACGATGACGGAATCGATGCATTCGCGCAGCACCTCGCCGGTGACCGGTTTGCGCAGGAACGCATCCATGCCCGCCTCCAGGCATTGTGCTTCCTCGTTGCCGAGCGAACGCGCGCTGATGCCGATCAGCGGCAGGCGCGGCGAAGGCCGCTGCGCTTCCCGCGCGCGCAGCGTGCGTGCGAGGGCGAAGCCGTCGAGACCGGGCAAGTCGAGATCGAGCAGCGCCAGGTCCGGTTGCGTCGATTCGATTTCCGCGAGCGCGGCCAAGCCGTGTTCGACATGACGCACACGATGTCCCTGCACTTCGAGCAGGCCGGCGACCACGGCGGCGACGGTCGCATCGTCCTCGACCAGAAGGATATGCAGAGGGCGCGCCGTCGATGTCGTCGCTTTCGGAGGCGATGTGGCTTGCGCGCTCGCGCTGCCCTCTGCCTCTTCGCGCAGCGGCAGGACGACGCGGAACGTGCTGCCGACCCCTTC
>DAIMZS010000220.1:0-2909 GCA_036733825.1 Rudaea sp. | reverse complement strand
CGCTCGGTGAATTTGATCGCGTTGTTGGCGAGATTGAGGAACACCTGCTTGATGCGCACGGCGTCGCCGAGTACGTGTCGCGGCGCGTCTGCGGCGATCGTCGCAGTGAACATCAGGCCTTTCTTCTCCGCCATCGGGCGCACGAGCGCGGCGACGTCGCTGACCAGCGCAGGCAAGTCGAGCGCTGCATTCTCCAGTTCCAGCCGGCCGGTTTCGATGCGCGCGAGGTCGAGCGAATCGTTGACCATGCGCAGCATCATCTGGCCCGACGCCTGGATCGCTTCGGCGTAGCCGCGCTGCTTCGTGTCGAGCGGCGTGCGCAGCAGCAGCTCGGTCATGCCGAGCACGCCGGTCATCGGCGTGCGGATCTCGTGGCCCATCGTGGCGAGGAAATCGGTTTTCGCCGCGCTCGCCGCCTCGGCGAAACTGCGCTGCTGTTCGGCGAGGGCGAGCGCGTGCCGGCGCATCAGCCGCGCGCGGTAGTTGCGCAACACCCACCAGGCGAACAGCAGCAGGACGAACGCGTAGCCGGCATAGGCCCACCGCGTCGCCCACGGCGGTGCGGGCTGGTCGAAGCTCAGCGACGCGATCTCGCTCCACACACCGCTCGCATTCGCCGCGCGCAGCTGCAGCTGATGATGTCCTGCGGGCAGCTGCGAGTATTCGCGTTCATTGCGGTTGCCGGTGTCGACCCAATCGCTGTCGACGCCGCTCATCTTCCACTGATAACGATTTCCCAGCGGATCGGCGTAGGAAAGCGCCGCGGCGTGCACGCGCAGATCGCGATCGTCCCAGGTGAGCGCGAGCGCGCCGGCGGAGTCGTCGAGGGCCGCATCGCCGGGTGCACGACGCACTGTCACGCTTTCCACCGTCAGCCGCGGCGGCACGGCGTTGTCGGCGACTCGCTGCGGCAGGAAGCCGACCACGCCGCCGAGCGTGCCGCCGAACACGCTGCCGTCGGCGCGCACGACGAACGGCATGCGGCTGAACTCGGCGCTGACCAGACCGTCGTGCAGGCCGAACGGGCGCACCGTGCGCGTGCGCGGATCGAACCGCCACAAGCCGCGCGGGCTGCCGACCCACACCGCACCGCCGGCATCCACGTACATGCCGCCGACGGTGAGCGAAGGCCAGCCCGATTTCGCATCGACACGCTCGATCGATTCGAGCCGTCCGTCCTGCTCGCGATAGTGTTCGAGCGCGCCGGGAAGATGCAGCCAGAGCGTGCCGTCGGGAGCGTAGGCAAACGCCAGCACGCGCGACGCCGGCGCGCCGGGCACGGCGGCGAAATGCTGCACCGTCGTGTCGAACCGGTCCAGGCCCGCGCCGCTCGCTGCGAGCAGCGCGCCGTCGCGGTCGAATCCGATCTGGTCGACTTCGGCGTTGCGCAGCCCCGAGTTCTGCTCGTCGAACCGCTCGACGGCATGCGTGAGGGGGTCGATGCGATGCATCGCACCGCCGTAACTGCCGACCCAAATCGCACCGGAATCCGCCTGCGCGAGCAGATACACGATGCCCGGGGCCAGCGCGTCGCCGCGCTTCTTGTCGACCGGCAGATCGCTGAATTTTCCAGTCTGCAGGTCATAAACGCGCAAGCCGCGCGTGTGTCCGACCCAGAGTTGGCCGTGCCTGTCGGCCAGCACCGACCACAGCGCTTTGTCCGGCGCCGGCAAATGCGCCTCGGCATGCTCCACGCCGCCGCTGGCCGGATCGAGCAGATCGATGCCGCCGCTCGAATTGACCACCCAGATCTGCCCGGCGGCGTTCTGCGCCATGCCCTGCACGCGGTTCGCGGAGAGACTCGCCGGATTGCCTGGATCGTTGTGGTACAGGCTGAAATTGCGCCACTGCGCCGGCAGCCGCGCAATGCCACCCTCGAACGTCGCGAACCAGAGCCCGCCCTCGTGATCGCGCATCGCATCGAACGCCGTGCTGCCGGGAAAACTGCCGGGCACCGCAGAGTTTTCCTGATAGCCGTATAGACGTCCATTCGCATCCATGCGATTGACGCCGCGGCGGCTGCCGATCCACAACTCCCCCGCGCCGTCGCGAACCATCGCGTAGGCGTAGGGATCGCTCAATTCGCGTTCGGCGACGACGCTCGCGCGGAAATCGGCGCCGATGCGCAACAAGCCATGCCGCGTGCCGGCGAGGACGGTGCCGTCCGTGTCCTCGGCGACGCTGGTCACGTTGAAACGTCCGTCCGCGGCGAGCGCGGACAGGTCGATGTGCCGGATCGCGCCGTCCGCGGCGATCACGTCGATGCCCACGTCCATGCCGACCCAGAGGCGTCCGGCGCGGTCAAAGTACAGAGCGAGGATATTGTCCGAAGCGAGCCCCTGCGTGCCGCCGGGCTGCTTGCGCAGATGCGTGATCTTGCCGGTGCGCGGATCGAGACGGTCGAGGCCGCCGGCATACCCGCCGGCCCAGATCGTCCCGGCGGCGTCGCCGGTGATCGCCCAGACATCGCTCGGCCCGAGACTGGCCGGATCGTTGTCGTCGTGACGGTAATGGACAAAACGATCGCCGGCGCCCGGATCGAGCATGCTCATGCCGTTGTCGCCGCCGCACCAGATGCGATTGTCGCGGTCGACGTAAACGGCCTGCACCTCGTTGCCGGCGAGCGAGTCCGCGTCGCCCGCGTCGTGCCGCCACACGCGGAACCCGCTGCCGTCGTAGCGCGCGAGGCCGTCGCGTGTGCCGATCCAGATGTAGCCTTTGCGGTCCTCGACGATCTTGTAGACGCGGTTGGAAGGCAGCCCGTCGGCTACGCCGAGGTGGTGGAAGTACGGCGTGGCGGCCAAGGCCGCGCTGTCGGTCTTGTTCTGCGCAATGCGATCCATCTCTTGCGGCGGCGATGCCGCAAGCAGCGCGGCGAGCATCAGATTGGCGATCATCGGTCGTTCCCT
>DAIMZS010000219.1:0-5790 GCA_036733825.1 Rudaea sp. | reverse complement strand
TGCAAGGCATTTCCGGTCTACGGCTTAAGGTAGATGCACTGTCCCTTCTGCCAGCACAACGACACGCGCGTGATCGACTCGCGCGTGTCCGACGACGGCACCACGATCCGCCGCCGGCGCGAGTGCGAGCAGTGCGGCGAGCGCTTCAACACGTTTGAAACCGCCGAATTGAAACTGCCGACGGTGGTGAAGAGCGGCGACCGCCGCGAGAGTTTCGACGAGCACAAGCTGCGCACGAGCTTCGAGCGTGCGCTGCAGAAGCGGCCGGTCGCCACGCACGATGTCGACACGGCGATCCGCGACATCGTCAACGACCTGCGCCGCAGCAGCGAACGCGAAGTGTCGTCTCGGCACATCGGCGAGCTGGTGATGCGCGAGCTGAAGAAACTCGATCAGGTAGCCTACGTGCGCTTCGCCTCGGTTTATCGCCGCTTCGAGGACGTGCAGGCGTTCCGCGAGGAAATCGAGAAACTCGAACGCGATCTGCCCGCAATCGAAGGCCTGCAACTGCCGCTGCTCGGCGAAGTCGTCGTGCCCATCGAGAAGAACAAGAAGCGTTGATGTCCGCTCCCAGCCACGAGCTTCGAGTCCCGGAATCCGGGTACTCGGCTGTCGATCATCTGCACATGGCGCGCGCTTTGCGTCTGGCCGAGCGCGGCCTGCACTCGACGCAGCCGAATCCGCGCGTCGGCTGCGTGATCGCCCACGGTGACGAGGTCGTCGGCGAAGGCTGGCACGAACGCGCCGGCGAACCGCACGCTGAAGTATTTGCGCTGCGCTCCGCAGGCGCGCGGGCGCAGGGCGCGACCGCCTACGTCACGCTCGAACCCTGCGGCCTGCATGGGCGCACGCCGCCGTGCGCCGACGCGTTGATCCAGGCGCAAGTCGCGCGCGTCGTGATCGCGAGCGAAGACGCGGCGCAGCAGAACGGCGGCGCCGTCGAGCGCATGCGCGCGGCCGGCATCGTGGTGGAGTCCGGCCTGATGCGCGAGGCCGCGCGCGAACTCAACCGCGGTTTCTTCTCGCGCGTCGAGCGCGGCCGCCCGTGGGTGCGGTTGAAACTGGCGATGAGCCTCGACGGCCGTACCGCGCTGGCCAACGGCGAGTCGAAATGGATTACCGGCGCCGTCGCGCGCGGCGACGTGCAGCAATGGCGCGCGCGCAGTTCCGCCATTCTTACCGGCATCGGCACCGTGCTGGCCGACGATCCGCATCTGAGCGTGCGCCTGGCCTCGCTGCAGAATCAGGGCAAGCCGAGCACGACGACGCGCGTCGTGCTCGATCGCGAATTGCGCACGCCGCCCGGCGCCAAGGTGCTCGACGGCAGCGTGTCCACACTGATTTTCCACGCCTCCGGCGTGAGGCCTCCGCACGCGGGCTTCGATCAGGCGGAACTCATCGCTGCGCAAACGCGCGAAGGGCGCCTTGATCTCGCGTACGTCTTGGAGACGCTTGGCGAGCGCGGCATGAACGAGCTGCAGGTCGAAGCCGGGCCGACATTGTGCGGCGCTTTGCTGCAGGGTGGCTGGGTGGACGAATTGCTTTTGTACGTCGCGCCGGTCGTGTTCGGCGACCGCGCGCGGCCGTTGCTGGCGCTGCCCGAACTTGCCGAAGTGATCCAGGCGCGGCGCCTGCGCATCCTCGATCAACGTCGCATCGGCGACGACACGCGCATTCTTTATCGGGAATAGAAGATGTTCAGCGGTATCGTTCAAACGGTCGGAAAAATCGCCGCATTGCAGCCACGCGGCGGCGACGTGCGGCTCGTGGTCGACGCGGCCGATCTCGGCGTGGAAAACATCGCGCTCGGCGACAGCATCTGCGTGTCGGGTTGCTGCCTGACCGTGGTCGAGATCGACGCGCCGCGGCTCGCCTTCGACGTATCGAACGAAACGCTGGCGTGCACGAGCCTGGGCGCGCTGCCGGTCGGCGCGGGTGTGAATCTGGAAAAAGCGCTGCGCCTGGCCGACCGTCTCGACGGCCATCTGGTGTCGGGACACGTCGACGGCGTCGGCCGCGTAGTCGCGGTCGAAGCGGACGCGCGCTCGCAGCGCTGGACGTTCGAAGTGCCGGCGGAACTGGCGAAATACATCGCCGGCAAAGGCTCGGTCTGCGTCGACGGCACCAGCCTGACGGTCAACGAAACCGACGGCGCGCGCTTCGGCGTCAACCTGATCCCGCACACAATCGCGGTGACGACGTTCAAGGACAAACGCGTCGGCGATGCGGTCAATATCGAGGTCGACCTGATCGCGCGCTACGTCGAGAGACTGCTCAGGGGGTAAAGGATGCGCTGGCTGCGCCATCCCGTTGGAGGCTTGATCGCGGAGTTCGCGATCCTCGCCATTCCGCTCAACGCCGCGTACGGCTTTGCGATGGGCATCGTCTATCGGCTCGATGCGTTCTGGGGCGCGCTGTTCGCCGTCGCCGCCGCCGTTGTCGCATGCAATGCCTACAATCTTTATGCGCGCTTCGTCACCCGGCGCCACGCGGACGAGCTGGCGCCGCGCGGTATTCGCGGACTGGGATACGGCCTCGGCCTTGGCGCTTCGCTGATCGCCCTAGTCATCGCGATTCTTGCGCTGGCGGGCTCGGCGAGAATCGGCGCAGGCGGATCGTTTGCGCTCGCCGGTCTGCCCGGCGTGGCGATCTTGGCCGGCGCGTTTGAAGAACTCGTCGCGCGCGGCGTCGTGCTGCGCAATCTCGAAAACGTCTTCGGCAGCTTCGCCGCGATCGCGCTGTCGACGGTGCTGTTCGCCGCGCTGCATATCGGCAACCCGAACGCGACGCCGCTGTCGCTCAGCGCGGTCGGCATCGAAGGCGGCGTGATGCTCGGTGCGGTCTACCTTGCGACGCGCTCGCTGTGGTGGACGTTCGGCATCCACGCCGCGTGGAATTTCACCCAAACCGGCGTGTTCGGCATCGCCGACTCGGGCCATCCGGGGCAGGGCCTGCTGCGCACCGAACTGGTCGGTCCGGACTGGCTCAGCGGCGGCGCGTTCGGCATCGAAGCTTCTGCCGTCAGCGTGGCGTTGTGCGCTGTCGTGGCCGCGGTATTCTTGCTTCACGCGCAGCATCGCCGGCAATTCGTATCGCCGTTCTGGAAACGACCCACCTACGCTCGTCATTCCGGCGAAAGCCGGAATCCATTTTGACTTTTCTTTTACGAACGGCATTAAAAGAAGAAACTGGATTCCGGCTTTCGCCGGAATGACGGCCAAAAGATCAAAGGCCGCATATGCAATTTGACCCCATCGAGAACATCGTCGCCGACATCCGCGCCGGGCGCATGGTCATCATCGCCGACGACGAGGATCGCGAGAACGAGGGCGACCTAATCATGGCCGCGCAGGCGGTCACCGAGGAGTCGATCGCGTTCATCGTGCGCCATTCAAGCGGCATCATCTGCCAGCCGATGCTGCGCGCGCGCCTGGAAGAATTGCAGCTGCCGCAGATGGTCAGCGACAACAGCGAGAGCCATCGCACCGCGTTCACGATCTCGGTCGATTATCGCCACGGCACGACGACCGGCATTTCCGCGCACGACCGCGCGCGCACGATCCGCGCGCTGGCCGACCCGACCTCGCAGCCGGGCGACTTCGCCCGGCCCGGCCACATCTTTCCGCTGCGCTACAGCGAAGGCGGCGTGCTGACGCGCGCCGGCCACACCGAGGCGACGATCGATCTCGTGCGCCTGGCCGGCCTGCCGATGCTGTCGGGCATCCTCGTCGAGATCGTCAATGACGACGGCACGATGAAGCGCGGCGCGCAGCTGATCGCGTTCGCGCGCGAGCACGGGCTCAAGGTCGGCACGATCGCCGACCTGATCCGCCATCGCCTGCAGACCGAAAAAACCATCGCGCGCGTGTTCGAGCGCGACGTCGACACCGAATTCGGCCCGTTCCGTCTGATCGGCTATCGCGATGCGCTGTCCAGCCAGCCGCACTTCGCGCTCGTGCGCGGCAAGGTCGACGACGGCGCGCCCGTGTTCACGCGCGTGCACGTGCGCGACACACTGACCGACGTGCTGCATCTGACCGGCACGCCGTGCGGCCTCACCGTCAGCGCCGCGCTGCGCCGCGTCGCCGAGGAAAATCGCGGCGTCGTCGTCGTGCTCGCAGATGCGAAGGAGGCCGCGAGCGCGCTCGATCGGCTCGATGCGAACCTCAAGCGCGAGGGCGAAACCGCGGCTTACGACGGCCGCCAGCACGGCATCGGCGCGCAGATTCTCGCCGACCTCGGCGTGCGCCGCCTGACCGTGCTCGGCACGCCGCGTCGCTTCCTCGCGCTGAGCGGCTTCGGCCTGGAAATCGCCGGCTACGAAGAGCCGGCCGCGGGCGAGAAGAGTTGAGCGATTTCGGTGCGTAAGTATCTGATTTCAGTGAATCTTAATTTTCCGTGGTTTAGTCCAAACTCAGCTTCTGCGCCGAGCCGAGGACTATAGTCAGCTTGCTCGAATCGCTGTTCTTCGGAGCAGGTCATGAATCTCATTATCCGATTCGCACTGACATCTCTGGTCTGCGCCACGCTTGCCGTACTTGCGGGCTGCGACCCGAAAAAGCCCAAGGCTCAAAATGCGTCGGTCGCGCAATTGATCGGCGATGCCGCGCCCGCGGCGGACGCGAACAAGCCGGTCGCCGACACCACCGCCGCGCCGGCGTACACGCCGCCGACCGCGGCGCAGCTGATTTCGCTGCTCGCGCCCGTCGCGGTCTTTCCCGACAAGCTCATCGCGCAGGTGCTCGCCGCGTCGAGCTATCCGGATCAGATCACCGAGGCGAACCGCTGGCTCGCGCAGAATTCCCAGCTCAAGGGCGACGCGCTGCAGCAGGCGATCGACCGGCAGGACTGGGATCCGAGCGTGAAGGCGATCGTCGTTTTCCCCGATGTGCTGCATCAGATGGCGAACAACATTCCGTGGACGAGCGCGCTCGGCGATGCCTACGTCAACGACCCGAACGACGTGATGAATGCGATCCAGGCGCTGCGCGCGCAGGCGCTCGCCTGCGACAAGCTCAAGTCGGACGATCGCATCACCGTGACCAAGACGGCGAGGAACGTCGCCCCGCCGACCACGCAATACGCCGACGAGCCGGCGGTCTACGAAGGCCCGCCGGTGATCGCGCCGCCCGAGGAAATCATCGAGATCGAGCCGGCGCAGCCGGAGTACGTCTACGTGCCGTATTTCGATCCGGCGGTCTACTACGGCACGCCGATCGACGCCTGGCCCGGCTATTACTACGCCTGGCCGACACCGGGGTACTACGGCCCGGTGTTCGCCTTCAGCTTCGGCATCTGGATCGGCGGACATCGCCACCGCGACTGGGGCTGGGACCGCTGGAACGTCAACTGGGGCCGCGGCTTCGACCGCCACTGGGGCGGCCGCAGCTGGCGTGATTCGGCCGTCGTCTACAACGACCGACCTTACGTCAGCCGCTCGACGACCGTCGTCAACCGCTTCGCCAACCCGACCGTACGTGCAGCGGTCGATCCCGCGCGCGCAACCGCGGCGATCACGAATACCGCTTTCGCGCGGCGCACGGCGCCGACCGATTTCAGCCGCATCAGCCCACCGCAGTTCACCGCGGCGATGGCCCAGCGCAGCGCGGCGACTACGATGCCGATGCGCGCGAATTTCACCCAAACCACCACCGCTTTCACCAACCCGCGGACGAATGCACTGGCGCCGAACAGCTATGCGTCGCCGACCGTATCGCGCGCCGCGCAGAATTTCGATCGGACCGCCGCGCTGCCGTCGAGCCGCTACGCGCCGGCGCCGCCGCGCAGCAC
>DAIMZS010000218.1:4297-5820 GCA_036733825.1 Rudaea sp. | reverse complement strand
ACGGCGGCGAATCTCGCCGGCGGCGTCGTGGCGCTCAGCGCGGGCGACAGCAGCAGCTGCGCATTGACGAGTGGCGGCGGTCTGCAGTGCTGGGGCAATGTTTATCCCAGCTCGAAAGCGCCGATCAGCGCGCTCACCGGTCTGTCGCTGAATTTCGCACCGCCGGCGTCGCTGCCTGCCGCCGCGAGCGTGACGCTGCGGGCGAGCGCGAGCAACGGCAGCAGCGGCACGTACGATTCCTGGACCCCGGATATCTGCAGCGTGGACATGTACGCGGGAATGCTCGTCGCGCTCAAGCCCGGCCTGTGCGGCGTGCGTGCAACGCGAACCGGATACACCGATTCCAGCACGGGCTGGTGGGCCGATGCGCCGCAGCAGCTGCGCCTGATCCAGATCACGACTGCGTCGCCGACGCTGACCTTGGCGACCTCAAGCAATCCCAGCGCGGCCGGCGCGAGCGTGACATTTACTTTGACCTTGGCCAACGCGGTCAATCCGAGCGGCAACGTCAGCTTTTGCGCCGATGCGACGGCTGTCAACGCCGGCTGCACCGGCGGCACCTTGTTGTGTACGGCGGCAGTCAGCAGTTCGCAGGCCGCTTGTTCGACGAGCGCGCTCACGCCCGGCACACATACGATCAGCGCGTATTTCCCCGGCGATGCGAACAATAATCCGGCGGCGAGCAGCGGATTGTCCGAGCTCATCGGCACGGCGCCGGCGTTCACCAGCGCGAATGCGGCGACGTTCAAGATCGGCCAGTCCGGCAGCGTCGCCGTAAGTGCGAGCGGCGCACCGGCGCCGAGTTTTGCACTCACGGGCACGCTGCCGAACGGCACGCAGTTCGTCGACAACGGCAACGGCACGGCCTCGCTCTCCGGTACGCCGGCCGCGGGCAGTGTGGGCAGCTACACCATGCAAATCCTCGCGCACAACGGCATCGCGCCCGACGCCACGCAGAGCTTCACGCTGACGGTGCAGCAGGCGTCGAGCTCGATCGCGCTGACCGCCTCTCCAGCCTCGATCCTGCAAGGGCAGAGCACGACGCTGACCGCGACGATCACGACGCAGAACGCCGCTGCCGGCGGCAGCGTGAGCTTCACCGACGGCAGCACGACGCTGCCCGGCTGCGGCGCGGCGCCGGTGACGAGTTTGAAAGCGTCATGCCCGGCGGCCAATCTCGCCGTCGGCGCACACACCATCACCGCGGCCTATTCGGGCGATGCCAGCACGACCGGCTCGACCGGCCTGCCGCCCATCGTCGTGGCCGTGCAAGCCCCGGGTGCATCGATCGCGCTCAACGACACGGGACAGACGCTGTGCGACAACGGCGCGGCGTCGGGAACCGTGCTCGTCGCCTGCACCGCGGCGATCGTCGACGACGGCGGCACCTATCCGCGCCAGGATGCGCGCTTCGGCCGCGACGTGGCGGCGGGCGCAAACGCGCTCAGCAAAATCGGCGGCGGCGCCGCGGGTTTCGACTTCACCAAGATTTGCCAGAACGGCACCGCGAACTGCGCGGGCAA
>DAIMZS010000218.1:0-4197 GCA_036733825.1 Rudaea sp. | reverse complement strand
GTGCCGGCACGGCGTTGCTCACTTGGCAGAATGCGCTGAAGGCCGCGGTCACGGCGAGCGCATGCAGCTACCGCGGCTACAACGACTGGCGTCTGCCGAACATCAAGGAATTGGAATCGCTGGTCGACGTCACCCAATCGGCCGCGCCGCCGGCAGTGTTCGCGAACGGCCTGATCGCCGCGCCGAGTTCGATGACGTACTTCTGGAGTTCTACCACTTCTCCCTCGTCGCAGGCGGGCTTCATTTCGGCGTTCACGATTTTTACCTACGACGGCAATTTCACCTCGATGCAGATCGGCAACAACGCGTATGCGCTGTTGGTGCGCGGCGGCCAGTCGTTCGACACGCTGCATCCGCCGCCGGTCGTGAGCAGTCTGTCGATCGCTCCGATCGGCTACGTCGACGCCACATTCCATGCGACGAGCAGCGCCGATGGCAGCGGCTTTTTCGTCGTCGTTCCGGCCGCGAGCGCCGCGCCGACTGCGGCACAGGTGGTGACTCTCGCGGAGGCGGGCGGACCCGGCAGCTACACGAACGGCGCGACGACGGTGAACGCGGCCGCTTCGGGCAGCGCGGCAATGGCGGCAGGGGCAACGACCGCGTTCCAGCTCACCGGGCTCGCACCGGCGACGGCATACGCGGTCTACTTCGTCGCCAACGACAATTTCGGCAACACATCCTCGCTTAGCGGCCCGCTCGGCTTCACCACGCTCGACAACGCGACCACGACGACCTTTGCAGCGATTGCCCCGAATCCGCTGACGTTCGCCGTCGGCGCCACGGCGAACGTCAGCGTGAACGTGACGCGCACGGGCGACAACACGGCGCCGAACACCGGCAGCGTGACCGTGCAGAACAGCACCGACGGCACGAGCTGCACGATCGATCTGGCCAGCGCGACGTCTTGCGCCATCGCTGTTTCCGGCGCGGGCGACAAGTCGCTGTCGGCGACGTTCACAAGCGCGGACGCGATCCACTTCGCCAACAGCGCGACCGTCGCGCCGTCGACGCTCACCGTCAACCCCGCACCGCAAACGATCGTGTTCGGCGCGCCGCCGTCGGTCGCCGTCGGCGGCGCCGGCAATGTGGTCGCCAGCGGCGGGATGTCGGGCAATCCTGTCCTATTCTCGACGACGAGTTCCAGCTGCCTGGTCACGCAAGGCGGCGCTGTGACCGGACTCGCGGCCGGTGCGTGCATCGTCACGGCGACGCAGGCCGGCAGCGCCGATTACTTGCCCGCTGCGCCGGCCGCGCAGACGCTGACGATCGCGCAGGCCGCCAGCGCGCTCGTGCTGACCTCGAATTCGCCGTCGCCGACGTACGGCCAAGCGGTGATCTTCACCGCGACGTTGAGTTCCGCGAACGCGGGCGCCGGCGGCACGATGGCCTTCATCTCCACCACGTTTATTTTGACCGGCTGCACCGCGCAGCCATTGATCGGCAACACGGCCACGTGCACAGCCATGAATATACCGGCCGGATTGCAGACCCTCACCGCGGTGTATTCGGGCGACGCCAATACGTTGGGATCGAGCAGTCAACCGTACACGCAGTTCGTCGCCAAGGCGCATACGACAACGACGCTGACCACGCCGCCGACCATCTCGTTCGGCCAGAGCGTCGACGTCACCGCCGCCGTGACCGTCGCCGCACCCGGCGCCGGCACGGCGACGGGAAGCATCACGATCAGCGACGGCGGCGCGGCCGCGGGCGATTCCTGCACGATCGTGCTGCCCGCCGATCACTGCACGCTGACGCCGAGCACGCCCGGAAATAAAACGCTGACGGCGACTTTCACTCCGGACAGCCTTTCCAGTCCGAATATGCTCGGCAGCAGCGCCACGGCGGAGTTGAGCATCGATCCGGCGACCAGCAGCGTCACTCTCGGCTCGAGCGCCAATCCGTCGGTGTTCGGTCAGAGCGTGACGCTGACCGCGGTCGTCACCACGAGCAATCGAAATGCCGGCGGCACGGTGACCTTCAGCGAGGGCGGCGTCAGTCTCGCCGACTGCACTCCGGTGCCGTTCACATCGCGCGGCACTACCACCTGCCAGACGTCCAACTTGGCGGCCGGCCCGCACGCGATCGTCGCGACGTATTCCGGCGATGCCAACACGCCGGGATCGAGCAATGCCGCCTCGCCGCTGCAGCAGGCGGTGTACAAGGCATCCACGGCGGTGACGCTGACGCCGCCGGCGCCGGCGGTGCTCGGCAGTCCGGTCAGCATCGGCGCATCGGTGGCGGTCGTCGCCCCCGGCGCGGGCACATTGACCGGCACGATCACGATCGACGACGGCACGGGAGACAGTTGCGTCATCCACTTGCCGGCGACGAGCTGCTTGCTCACGCCGAGCAGCGTCGGCGCGAAAACCTTGACCGCGACCTATACGCCGGACGCCGTCGCCGACCCCAGTTTTGATTCGAGCAACGCCACCGGCAGTCTGACGGTCGGCGCCACGGCCACCAGCATCGAGGTGAGTTCGAGCGCCGAGCCCGCGGTGTTCGGCCAAAGCATTACCTTCACGGCGAAAGTCGTTTCATTCGGTTCGACCCCGACGGGCAGCGTGGTCTTCATGGAGGCGAACGGACTGCCGCTCGACGGCTGCGACACCGCCGCCGTCGACAAAGGCTTGGCGACGTGCGAAATCGCGACGCTCGCCGTCGGGGAACACGACATCGTGGCGGTGTACCAGGGCGACGCCAGCAATACCGGATCGAGCAGCGCGGACACGCCGCTGCAGCAGACGGTCAACCAGGCCGACACCGTCGTGACGCTGACGCCGCCGGCCGGAATCGTGCTCGGCGCCGCGGCGAACGTGTCTGTCACGGTCGCCGCGCAGGCGCCGGGCGCGGGCACGCCGGACGGCACGGTCACCGTGAGCGACGGCGCGGCGAGCTGTGTCGCCACGCTCGCGAACGGCAGCGGCAGTTGCACGTTGACGCCGCCTGCGCCGGCGGGAACGCATACGCTTTCGGCCGTCTATACGGCTACGGCGAATTTCGCCGCGAGCACGGGCAATGCAGCGCTGAACGTCAACGCCGCATCGGTCGGCACGGTGTTGAGCGCGTCGGCCAACCCTTCCGTGTTCGGCCAAAGCGTCGTGCTGACCGCGATCGTGACGCCCGCCGCCGGCAATCCGCTGCCGACCGGCGACGTGACGTTCCGCGACGGCGAGACCGTGCTGTGCAATGCGGTCGCGCTCGCCGCCAACGGCGGCGCAGCGAACGCGACATGCACGGCCGCGGCGCTCGCGGTCGGCAGCCACGCGCTAAGTGCGAGCTATGCGGGCGATGCGAACAATCTGGCTTCCACCGGCACGTCGGCGCAGATCGTGAACGCCGCAGCTATCACGTTGAGCCTCGATGCGCCGGCGAGTCTGACGCTCGGTCAGTCCGCGACGATAACGGCGCACTTGGCGGTGACCGCGCCCGGCGCCGGCACGCCGAGCGGCAGCATCGTGATCGGCGACGGCAGCGTGACTTGTACGATCGTGCTGCCGGGAACGAACTGTTCGCTGCAGCCGACGAGCGCCGGCGCGAAGACGCTGAGCGCGAGGTACGCGGGCGACGGCAACTTCGGCGCGAGCAGCGCGACGGCGGCTCTCACCGTGACGACGGCCGCAAGCCGCGTGACATTGACCAGCACGCCGAATCCGTCCACGGCCGGTCAGACGGTGACCTTCAGCGCGATCGTATCGGCAGCGGGCGCAGGAACGGCACCCACCCTTGCTGCGGCGGGTGCGGCGGCCGCTTCGGCCGCGGTGCCGACCGGCACCGTCGAGTTCCGCGACGGCGCCACGCTGCTCGCGACGGTCGCCGTAGACGCAAGCGGTCAGGCGACCTACGCGACGAGTACGCTCGCCACCGGCACGCACACGATCAGCGCGAGCTATTCGGGCGACGCAAGCACCGCAGCGGCGACGGCGACGAGCGTGCAGCAAGTCGATGCGGCAGTGACGCCGGCAGCGGTGATACCGGCGCCGGCCTTGTCGGTGCGCATGCTGATCTTGCTGGCGCTGGCGATGGCCGGCGCCGGTATCGCGCGCGCGTTTCGAGCGCCGCGCTAGAGCTCACGTCCTGCCGCGAAGAGCGCCCCCTTCCGGCTGCCGCCACCTTCCCCCGCGCTGCGCGCAGGGGAAGGATTTCTTCGCTTCCCCTGCGCAGCGGGGGAAGCTGTCGCGAAGCGACTGAAGGGGG
>DAIMZS010000217.1:0-5845 GCA_036733825.1 Rudaea sp. | reverse complement strand
TTTAAAAAACAAAACAGCAAAAGCTGGATTCCAGCTTGCGCTGGAATGACGAGCGAGAGAGCAAAGGCGCTGGATTCCGGCTTGACCAGCCATCCGGCTGTTGAAAGCCGCCGGAATGACGACCAAAGCATGGCCGCCGCCATGCCTTAGAATCAAGTCATGTTTCGCACCCTGTTCGAACTGAAACCGCGTGACGTCCCGTTCAGCGTTGCGCTGCGCAACACCGCCGGACTCGTGCTGCCGCTCGCCGTTGGCGTGGCGACGGACCACACCACGATCGGTCTCGGCATTGCGTCCGGGGCACTCAACACGATGTTCCTCGATCAGCCGGGGCCGTATCGATTGCGCGTGCAGCGCATGCTGCTCGGCTCGATCGGGGCGGGGCTTGCCGGCTTCGCCGGTAGCCTGCTCGGCGCGAACGCGGTCGCGATGGCGATTGCCGCGTTGATCTGCGGCGTGGCGGGCGGAATGCTCGTGGCGCTCGGACCGAACGCGGGACGCGCGGGCCTGACCTGCATCATCCTGCTGCTCGTCATGGGCGCCAATCCGGAGGATTTTTCCGGCGCCGTCAGCGCGGCCCTGCTGATCTTCGCCGGCGGGGTGATCGAGATGCTGCTCGCGCTCGCCGCCTGGCCGCTGCAGCGCTATCGCCCGGAACGCTCGGCGCTCGCGCGTGTCTGTCGCGACCTGGCGAGGATCACCCATCGGCCGATCGCGCCGAACCGGAGCGAACGAGCGCCGCCTGTCACCCAGGGCCTGCTCGACGTCGAACAACTGCTCAACGGCGCGCACCGCGCGCGCGGCGCCGAGATGGAGCGTTTTCGCGTGCTCGCGCGCATCGTCGAGCGTGTGCGCCTGGAATTGCTCGCGCTCGGCGACGCGATCGACGTGCTGCCCGAAGGCGAGGCGCGCCACACCTTGCTGCGCCTGCGCGAATACGCCTCGCGCACGCTCGACGGCATCGGCGAAGCGCTCGAGCACGGCACGACGGCCGAAGCCACGAGCGGTGCGATCGAAGGCTTCGACGCGGCGCTGTCCTCGCTCGAAGAATTGAACCGGACATCCGATGCGGCACAGCAGCGCACTCTGACCGTCGCCTTGGCCCGTGCCCAGGCGCTCGGCGGCCAGCTGCGCGCGGCGATCCGCAACGCCGACTTCGCCGGCTCGCGCGGTGAAATCGAGGCCGAGGAAAAAGAAGCGCGTCTGCCCGCGGCGCTGCGCACGATGAGCCCGCTGGCGATCCTGCGCGCCAATCTGCATCTGCAGTCGGTCGCGTTCCGCCACGCGCTGCGCCTCGGCGTTTGTGTCTGCCTCGCCGTCATCGGCGAACGCGCTTTCGGTCATGCGGTCGGCGCAATCGCGCACGGTTTCTGGGTGCCGATGACGACGGCGATCGTGCTCAAGCCCGACTTCGCCGGCACCTTCAGCTTCGGCCTGCTGCGCGTGGCGGGCACGCTCGCCGGACTCGTGTTGACGACCGCGCTCGTGCACTACGCTCTCAGCGACGTGTGGGCGCAGCTGGCCTTTCTCGCCCTGCTCAGTATCGGCTTCCGCATGCTGACGACGATGAACTACGGCCTCGGCGTGATGGCGCTGACCGGCTTGATCGTGCTTCTGCTTGCGTTCTACGGCGTCGCTCCCGGCGAAACGATGCTGGTGCGCGGCATCGCGACAACGATCGGCTGCGGCTTCGCCCTGCTCGCCTACGCCGTGTGGCCGACCTGGGAGCAATTGCGGCCGTCGCTGGCGACGATGATCGAGTCGTACCGGGTATATTTTTCCACTTTATTCGACGGCGGCGCCGATGCGCGGCGCGACGCACGCACGGTTTCGCGCAGTGCACGCACGAACGCTCAGGCTTCGCTCGACCGCCTGCGCGGCGAACCGAAGCGCGATACCCAGCTGATTGCACTCGCCGAAAGCGTGTTCGCCAACGCCAACCGCTTCGTGCGCGCGAGCATGGCGCTCGAAGCCGTGCTGCAGGACAGCCGCGAGCGCCCCGCGCATGACAGCGTGCTCGCGTTCGCGCGGCGCATCGACGCCGCGCTCGACGACATCGCCGACGGCCTGCGCCACAACCGCCCCGTGCAGGTCGGCGGTCTGCGCGCTTGCGAGCGCGAGCTGGCCAAGACACTCGCCGCCGTGCCGCCCGGCAGCGAGACGCATGCCGTCGCGCTCGCGATCGCCGACGCCTGCGACCGCGTCACCGATTCGGTGAACACGCTTGCGCATTTGCTCGACCGCGACAGTGCGAATGCCGCCTCGGCCGAACTCGGCTAGACTGCGCGGCGGTCCTGCTAATGAAACCGCTCATGAGATTGTCCTTCGCCTGCCTGCTGGCCGCCCTGCCCCTCTGCGCCGCGGTCGCGCAAACACATAAGGCCGCCGAAACCGGCGCGCACTACGCGCTCTACGAAGGCGCGGTGAAGTTTTCCGCCCCCGCGGACTGGCCCGCGATCATGCAGAAAACCGAAGGCACGCCGCAGTTCATCGCCTTCCTGATCAAAGATCCGGCCGACCCGGGCAGCGGTGAGGCAAGCCAGGTGTCGGTCGAAGCGAAATTGCTCAACGATGCTTCGACGTTCACCGCGCTCGTCACCGCGGCGACCGACAAAGCCAAACAGACGCAAGGCTACGAAGCGCGCGCGGACGGCACCGGCGCCAACGCGCTGCACTACGTCGCGCTCAACGGCAAGCAGCGCTACGAATATCGCGAAGCCTGGTATCTGGATTCAAAGATACTCATCCATGCGCGCTGCGCGCGTGCGCTGTTCCCCGCGACGACGGCGGATTGGGCGGCGAACTACGAAGCGGGCTGCGCGCAAATTCTGCGCAGCGCGAAGCCACACTGAAAACCGGTAGTGTCTTAGTTTGGAATCAGGACCGTTCGTCCTGAGGTATCGAAGGACGAACCGCACGCCAAGATTGGCGTTCGTGGTTCGATACGCGAAGCGTACCCTGTGCTGAGCCTGGCGAAGCATCACCACGAACGGAAGCAAACGTTCGACGGGAGAACGGCGCTTAGACCGGCAGGCCGAGCGCAGCGAGTTCGCGCCGCAGCGACGGCGGATCGCGAAACCGGATCGCATGCAGTCCGGCGCGGCGCGCGCCTTCGACGTTCGCCGCGCTGTCGTCGATGAACACCGCACGGTGCGGATCCACACGATAACGGCACAGCAGCAGCTCGTAGATGGCGCCGTCGGGCTTGATCTGCTTCTCCATGCCCGACACCACGACGCCTTCGAACCAGTCCAGAAACGGAAAGCGCCTGCGCCCGATCGGAAAGGTCTCGGCCGACCAGTTGGTCAGGGCCAAGAGGCGCACCGGCTGGGAGCGGAGTTCGTCGAGCAATGCGACCGTGCCTTCGATCGCGCCGCCCAAGGTTTCTTCCCAACGTTCCCAATACGCGTGGATGTTCGCGGCGTGATCCGGATGCCGCGCTTGGGCCTCGGCCACCGCTTCCTGCCAGGTGCGGCCGGCGTCCTGCTGCGCATTCCATTCCTGTGTGCAGACGTTGGCGAGAAACCACTCCATCGCCTCGGCGTCGCCGCCGAATATCTTGCGGTAGAGATGGCGCGGGTTCCAGTCGATCAGGACACCGCCGAGATCGAAAATGATCGTGTCGATGCCGGCGTTGGGCCGGGTTCCGCCCGGCGAATCAGTCATCGTCGCCGAAGCGTTGTGAACCGAACGGTTTCTGCGGTTTCGCCGCGGGCTTCATTCCGCCGGCGACGCCCTGCCACACGGCGAGCGCATCGCGCGTTGCGGCGACGTCGTGCACGCGCACGATCATTGCGCCTTTCTGCACGGCGATGAGCGCCGCGGCGGCCGAGCCCGCGGCGCGGTGTTCAACGTCGCGGCCGGTCAACGTGCCGATCATGGCCTTGCGCGAGAGACCGGCGAGCAGCGGCACGCCGAGTGCGGCGAGTTGATCCAGGCCGCGCAGCAGCGCGAGATTGTGTTCGAGCGTCTTGCCGAAGCCGAAACCCGGATCGACGACGATGCGCTTCTTGTCGATGCCGTTCATCTCACAGGCGAAGATGCGACCGGCAAGGAAATTCTTCACCTCGCCGACGACATCGTCGTAATGCGGTGCGTCCTGCATCGTGCGCGGCTCGCCCTGCATATGCATCAGGCAGACCGGCAGCTTGAGTTCCGCCGCGGTATGGAGCGCGCCCTCGCGGCGCAGTGCATAGACGTCGTTGATGAGCCCCGCGCCCGCGGCGGCGGCGGCGCGCATCACCTCGGGCTTGCTCGTGTCGACGGCGATCGGCACGGAAGTCTGCTTCGCGAGTGCTTCGATCACCGGCACGATGCGCGCGATTTCTTCTTCCGCGGAAATTTCCGACGCGCCCGGGCGCGTGGACTCGCCGCCGATGTCGAGCAAGTCCGCCCCTTCTTCCACGAGTTTCAGGCCGTGCGTAATCGCCTGCTGCGGATCGAGGAAACGGCCGCCGTCGGAGAACGAATCGGAAGTGACGTTGACGATGCCGGCGATACGCGGCTGATCGAGCGCAAGCGGGCGGCCGGCGCAGTCGAGGGTGGGGGTCAGATCGAACATGCTCTTGCTTTAGCCTCCCCCTTCAAGGGGGAGGTTGGAGGGGGATGGTGTTCAACCCAAAACATCCCTTCAAAAACCATCCCCACCCAACCCTCCCCTTGAAGGGGAGGGCTCAAGCGGATAATCAATGTTGCGTCGCCGTGCCACCGATCGGCGCGGCGCCTTTGTCGCCGGCGCTCGCACTGCCGCCGCTGCGCGGCGGCTCGCCGGATTTCTGCCAATCTTTCGGCGGACCCGGCTCGCGGCCTTCCATGATCGCGGTGATCTGCTCGCTGTCGATCGTCTCGTACTGCAGCAGGGCTCGGGCCATGGCGTGCAGCTTGTCGAGGTTCGTCGTCAAGAGATCATGCGCGCGGTGGTAGGCGCTGTCGATGATGTTGCGCACGACCTCGTCGATCTTGCGCGCGGTTTCCTCGGACACGTGCTTGTGCTGCGTCACCGAACGGCCGAGGAAGACCTCGTCGTCTTCTTCCGCGTAGGTCATCGGGCCGAGCTCGGGCGAGAGGCCGTACTTGGTCGCCATGTCGCGCGCCAATCCGGTCGCGCGCTGGATGTCGTTCGACGCGCCGGTGGTCACCTTGTCCTCGCCGAAGATGATTTCCTCGGCGACGCGGCCGCCGTAGAGGCTGGCGAGGCGACTTTCCAGATACGTCTTGCTGTTGCTGTAGCGGTCGGCTTCCGGCAGGAACAGCGTCACGCCAAGGGCGCGCCCGCGCGGAATGATCGTGACCTTGTGCACCGGATCGTGCTCGGGCACGAGGCGGCCGACGATGGCGTGGCCGGCTTCGTGATACGCGGTGAGCTTCTTCTCGTCTTCGCTCATGAGCATCGAGCGGCGCTCGCTGCCCATCATGATCTTGTCTTTGGCGCGCTCGAAGTGATCCATCGTCACGTCGCGCGAATTGGCGCGCGCGGCGAACAGCGCCGCCTCGTTGACGAGGTTGGCGAGATCAGCGCCCGAGAAACCCGGGCAGCCGCGCGCGATGATGGTCGGATCGACATCGGCTGCGAGCGGCACCTTGCGCATGTGCACCTTGAGAATCTGCTCGCGGCCGCGCAGGTCGGGCAACGGCACGACCACCTGGCGGTCGAAACGGCCCGGGCGCAGCAGCGCCGGATCGAGCACGTCGGGGCGGTTGGTCGCGGCGATGACGATGATGCCTTCGTTGCCTTCGAAGCCATCCATTTCGACGAGCAGCTGGTTGAGCGTCTGCTCGCGCTCGTCGTGACCGCCGCCGAGGCCGGCGCCGCGATGGCGGCCGACCGCGTCGATTTCGTCGATGA
>DAIMZS010000216.1:0-5849 GCA_036733825.1 Rudaea sp. | reverse complement strand
CGGGCACAGAACATGGTCAACGCCTTCGGCATCATCACCTTGCCGAACGCCGCTAGCGTCGCTTTGCACGAGGCTTGCGGCTTCCGGCCCTGCGCCACGTTCCGCCACGCCGGCTATAAATTCGGCGCGTGGCACGACGTCGGCTGGTGGCAGCTGCCGATCTCGCCGCCGTCGGCGGCACCGGCCGAACCGATCGCCTTCGCCGCCATCGACGCGCAGGCCGTGCTGAACTCGCTTGCCGCGAATTGACCGTATCGCGCTTTACGGAACGAATCGCACCATCGGTCCCGCAACTTCCTTGCCTGGTGGAACGTAGGCCGGCGCGGCGGCACCGGCGGGGCCGAGCGTCTTGACGAAAGCGTAGATGGCTTTCAGATCGTCGTCGTTCATCGCGCGCACGTTGAACCACGGCATCGGCGGACGCGGCTGCATGGTGCGGGCATGCGTCAGCCATTGCGCTTCGCTCAACTCGTTGAGCAGCAGACGCAGATTGGTCGCGTAGGTCGTGCCCCACGGCCCGTTCCAACCGAGCGCGGTGCCGGTCAGCCACACCTTTTCGTCGACCTGGCCGTTGCCTTGGAGATAACCCGGCGTGTGGCAGTCATTGCAGCCGCTGATGCGGACCAGATAGCGGCCGCGTTCGACCTGGGACGCGGCGCCTTCCGCCGCCGTGGCGATCGCGCTCGCGCCGGACAGCGCCAGGGCGGCGGCAAACAGGAATGTCTTTCCGTTCACAAACGAACTCATCGATGCTTCCTCACAGGACTTGGGTATATGAGTAAGCGGAACGGGCGGAAAATCGGCTCATTCCGGACGGCCGCGGCCGCCGCAATACGGTCCGGCGCTGCGGCCGATCGGGTACAATCCGCGCCCCATCAGGCGTAAGGGATGCAATCCGATGCAGCTCGACCAGGTCAAAGCCATCGTCACGGGCGGCGCGTCCGGACTCGGTTTCGGCGTCGCGAAACACCTCGTCGCGCACGGCGCGAAAGTCGCCTTGCTCGACGTCAGCGCGGAAAAAGGCGCGCAGGCCGTCGCCGATCTCGGCGCGAACACGTGCTACTTCAACACCGACGTGAGCAACGAAGAGCAGGTCGCCGCGAACGCCAAGGCCGCGCAGGAATGGCTCGGCGGGCTCAACACTGCGATCAACTGCGCCGGCATCCTCGGCGCCGGCCGGGTGCTCGGCAAGGAAGGGCCGATGCCGTTGAAGACGTTCGCAACGACGGTGACGGTCAACCTGATCGGCAGCTTCAACGTCGCCAAGGCCGCGGCCGACCTCATGCAGCACAACGCACCGGGCGAGGACGGCGAGCGCGGCGTGATCGTGAACACCGCCTCGATCGCCGCGTTCGAAGGCCAGATCGGCCAAGCCGCCTACTCCGCCTCCAAAGGCGGCGTCGTCGGCATGACTCTGCCGATGGCGCGTGAATTCGCGCGCATCGGCGTGCGCGTGATGACGGTGGCGCCGGGCGTGTTCCACACGCCGATGGTCGAGGGCATGCCCGAGCAGGTATACAATTCCCTTTGTGCGCAAGTGCCCTATCCTTCGCGCCTCGGCACGGCGGAAGAATTCGCCGACGCCGTGGCTTTCATTCTGCAGAACCGCTACATGAACGGCAGCGTGATCCGGCTCGACGGGGCGATTCGGCTGGCGCCCAAATAACTGCTTTCGAGCCCCTCTCCCATCGGGAGAGGGGTTGGGGTAAGGGTCCGAATCGGAGTCTCGCTCCAAAACCGGACCCTCATCCGCCCCTTCGGGGCACCTTCTCCCGAGGGGAGAAGAAAAAAACATCCGTCCTCAGCAAACATCCAATATGAAAGCCTTTGAAGTCAAACGCGGCAACGTCGTCGAGTACAACGGCAAGGTCTATCAGATTCGCGACATCGAGCGCAGCTCGCCGCAAGGGCGCGGCGGCAACGTCACTTATCGCTTCGTCATGTATTCCGTGCCGGGCGCACAGAAGCTCGACATTTCGCTGCGCGCCGACGACGATCTCAAAGAAACCGAACTGGTCCGCCGCGCGGCCAACTTTTCGTACAAGGACGGCGACGCTTACGTCTTCATGGACAACGAGGACTACACGCAGTACACGCTCGACGCGTCTTCGGTCGGTGACGCCGCGGGCTACGTCGTCGACGGCGTCGAGGGCTACTACATCCAGCTGATCGACGACGCGCCGATCGGCCTGCAGGTGCCGGCGACGGTGACGCTGCAGGTGGTCGACACGGCGCCCGAGCTCAAGGGCGCCTCGGCGACCAAGCGCACGAAGCCGGCCAAGCTCAACACCGGCATCGAAATCCAGGTGCCCGAATACATCACCAACGGCGAAGCGGTCTTGGTCAACACGACGACCGGGGAATTTTCGGGCCGCGCGTGACCGCGATGCGAATCCGCCGCGCCGACGCCGCCGATGCCGCCGCACTGGCAGCGCTGGCCGAACGCACGTTCCGCGACACCTTCGCCGAGGTCAACACGCCGGAGAACATGGCGGCGCATGCCGCGGCGTCCTACGGCACCGACAAACAGCGCGCGGAAATCGAGTCCGACGAAATCCGCACGCTGCTCCTGGAGCTCGACGGCGCCGTCACCGGCTATGCGCAGCTGCGCAACGGCCACGCCCCGGATTGCGTGAACGCCGATCACGCCGTCGAACTGTGGCGCTTCTACATCGACCGCAGCGGGATCGGACGCGGCCTGGCACAGCACCTGATGGACGCGGTCGTCGCCGCAGCCGCCGAATGGAACGGCCGCGCGCTGTGGCTCGGCGTCTGGGAGCGCAATCCGCGCGCGATCGCGTTCTACCGCAAATGCGGCTTCGTCGAGGTCGGCGCGCACGTGTTCCGTCTCGGCGACGATGCGCAGACCGATCTGATCATGCAGCGCGGGCTAGCGCGCTAGCCACTTCCGCGCCATCCGGCGCAGCGACTCGTCGGCGCTGTCATCCGCGGCCAGCGCGGCGATGTCGCACCAGGCCAGCGCATGCGATTCGTCGCTGACGACGAAAGCTTCGCTCGCCGTCGCGCGCACGACATGGCGCACATCGTAGTGCCAGTGCGCCGGGTCGCTGCCGTGCGCGGGGATTTCGTGCCGGTCGAGATCGAAGATGTCCGGCTCGACGATCAGCCCGGCCAGCCCCGATTCCTCCTCCGCCTCGCGCAGCGCGACGCGCGCGAGATCGACGTCGCCGTCGGCATGGCCGCCGAGCTGCAGCCAGCGGTCCAGCTTGCGGTGATGGGTCAGCAGCACGCGCGCGCCGTCCGCGCTGGTCAGCCAGGCCGAGCCGGTCAGATGGCCGATGCGCAGGCGGCGTTCGGCCGCGTCGGCATGTTTTGAGACGAAGCCGGAGAACAGCGCAACCACCGCGTGTTCGTCGGGAAAACGGGCGCCGTAGCGCGCGAACGCGTCCAGCCAATCGCGTTGCCAGGGAGGTAAAGAAAGCGGGAGTTCGAAGCCAACCTTGTGCGTCACAGCTTGCTCGGCGGGAAGGGGTCGCGTATTTTACCGGCACGAGTTTGGGCCTTGGAGAAGCTCGGGAGCGATTCCGAGTTTCTGCAGACCGTGGAAAAGTCTGCCGAAATCGAATCCGCCAAGAGCCCGGATCAAAGAGGATGGTCGCGGCGACGCCGCAAACCGCCCGCCCACCACCAGATTCGGGGATACACAATGGTTTTTTGGCGCGTCAAGCCGCTCGACAAGATTCTCGAAACCGCTGAAAAGAAATCGCTCAAGCGCCAGCTCGGCGCGCTCCAACTGACCTTGCTAGGCATCGGCGCCGTGATCGGCACCGGTATCTTCGTCCTCACCGCCGAAGCCGGACAGAAAGCCGGCCCCGGCATGATGCTCGCCTTCGTCATCGCTGCGATCGTCTGCGGACTGGCCGCGCTGGCCTACGCGGAACTCGCCTCGATGGTGCCGGTGTCGGGCTCGGCCTACACCTACAGCTACGGCGTGTTCGGCGAACTGGTCGCCTGGGTCGTCGGTTGGGCGCTGGGCCTGGAATACGGCATCGGCGCGGCGGTGGTCTGCGTCGGCTGGTCGGGCTACATGAACGGCCTGCTCGCGGCGAACGGCTACGGCCTGCCGGAAGCGTTGCGCACCGGCCTGTACGCCGGCGGCACGTTCAATCTGCTCGCGTTTCTGATCGGCCTCGCCGTCACCGTCCTGCTCGTGATCGGCACCTCGAAGAGTGCGCGCGTCAACGCCGTGCTCGTGGCGATCAAGATTGTCGCGCTGACCGTGTTCATCTTCCTCGCCGTGCCGGCGGTGAAGAGCGGCAATTTCGAACCGTTCCTGCCCGGCGGCTGGGGCAGCCCGCTCGGCGGCGTCGGCGTGCTCGGTGCGGCGGCGTCGATCTTCTTCGCCTACGTCGGCTTCGACGCGGTCTCGACCGCGGCGGAGGAAACGAAAAATCCGAACCGCAACATCCCGATCGGCCTGATCGGCTCGCTCGCCGTCTGCACGATCTTCTACCTGCTCGTCGGCTACGGTGCGGTCGGCTCGATCGGCGCGCAGCCAATCCTGGGACCGAACGGCATGCCGCTCGATCCCGGCACGCCGGAAATGATGGCGGCCTGCGCCAATTCGGACGCTCTCGTCTGCAGCCGCGAACCGCTTGCGCACGTGCTGCGCGTGCTCGGCCATACGCGCATCGGCGACCTGATCGGCATCGCCGCGATCCTCGCCCTGCCTTCGGTCATTCTGATGATGATGTTCGGCCAGACGCGCATCTTCTTCACGATGTCGCGCGACGGCCTGCTGCCGGAAGTGTTGTCCAAAGTTCACCCGCGCTTCTTCACGCCGCACGTCATCACGATTCTCACCGGCATCGTCGTTTCGCTCAGCGGCGCCCTGTTTCCGGTCGGCAAGCTCGCCGATACGTCGAATTCCGGCACCCTGCTCGCGTTCGCCATGGTCTCGCTCGGTGTGCTGATCCTGCGCAAGCAGCAGCCCAACCGCGCGCGTCCGTTCCGCACGCCGGCGGTCTGGCTGGTCTGCCCGCTCGCCGTGGCCGGCTGCCTGCTGCTGTTCGTCAACCTGAGCATGACCGCCAAGCTCGTGTTCGCCGTATGGGCGATCCTCGGCCTCATCCTCTATTCGACGTACGGCTACAAGCGCAGCCAGCTCGCGAACGGCAACTGACGGCCGCCGCATTGAAATTCTTTTGCCTGCGCACAACTTGACCTGACTACGCCGACAAGGGCCGACGCAGCGCGTCGGCCCTTGTCGTTTACGAAAACTCGAGAACGACATGCTCAAGCAACTTCTCCGCACCAAGCACCCGCTCGCCGTGAACAGCGAGGCCGGCGAGATCGAATTGCGCCGCACGCTCGGCCCTTGGGGCCTGACCGCGATCGGCATCGGCGCGGTGATCGGCGGTGGCATCTTCGTCATCACCGGCAACGCCGCAGCCGACCACGCGGGCCCGGCGGTGATGCTCTCGTTCGTGCTCGCGGCGATCTGCTGCACGTTCTGCGCGCTGTGCTACGCGGAGTTCGCGGCGATGGTGCCGGTGTCCGGTTCGGCGTACTCGTACACCTACGCCACGCTCGGCGAAGGCGCCGCCTGGTTCATCGGCTGGATGCTGATCCTCGAATACGGCGTCTCGGCCTCGGCGGTCGCGTCGAGCTGGACCGGCTACTTCGTCAGCCTGCTCAGCCATGTCGGCATCCACTTGCCCGATGCGCTGATCAATTCGCCACTCGACATGCACCTCAAGCCGACCGGCGCCGTCGTCAACCTGCCGGCGATGGGTATTGTCGCGCTGCTGACCGGCATCTGCTACGTCGGCATCAGGGAGTCGGCGGGCGTGAACACGGCGATGGTCGCGCTGAAGATCATCCTGATC
>DAIMZS010000215.1:4348-5881 GCA_036733825.1 Rudaea sp. | reverse complement strand
CGGCATCGCGAGTGCGACGTGGACCTGCGTCGCCAACGGCGGTGCGACCTGCGCGGCAAGTGGAACGGGCGCGATCACCGACACGATCACGACCTTCCCGGTCGGCAGCTTCGTGACTTACACGGTGACGGCGGTCGTCAGTGCATCGCCGCCGGCAAGCATTACCAACACGGCAAGCGCCAATCCGCCGGGTGGCGTCTGCACGCCGAGCAACACGGCGCCGCCATGCACGGCCACGCTGACACTGCCTCCGGTTGCGCAGGTCAGCATCACGAAGATTGCCGACACTTCGATTCTCACGCCGGGCGCCACGATTCACTACACGATCACCGCAACAAACACGGGCGCGGTCGACGCCAGCGGCGCGCTCGTGACCGACACCGTTCCGCTCGGCATCGCCAGCGCGACCTGGACGTGTACCGGCTCCGGCGGCGCGAATTGCGGCGTCGGCGGAAGCGGCGCAATCAACGACACGGTCATGCCGTTCCCCGCCGGCAGCGTGGCCACGTACACGGTCACGGCGACGATCGCCGCCAATCCGCCGGCATCGGTGGCCAATACGGCAACGATCGATCCGCCGGGCGGCGTGTGCTCGCCCAACAACACGCCGCCGCCGTGCTCGTCGACCGTGACCTTGCCGCCCGTGCCGCAGATCGAGGTGAAGAAGACCGCAGACACCAATACGCTCACGCCGAGCGGCACGATCCACTACACGGTCACGGTGACGAACACCGGCTCGGTCGCGGCGAACAACACGCCGGTCAGCGATCCGATGCCGGCCGGCATCGTGAGCGCGACCTGGACTTGCACGCCAAGCGGCGGCGCGACCTGCACGGCGTCCGGCACCGGGGCGATCAGCGACACGATCGCGACCTTCCCGGCGGGAAGCTTCGTCACGTACACGGTGACGGCGATCGTCGCGGCGACTCCGCCGGCTTCCGTGACGAACACCGCGACGGTCGATCCGCCGGGTGGATTGTGCACGCCGAGCAACACGCCGCCACCGTGCACGACAACGGTGATCCTGCCGCCGGTGCCGCAGGTCGACGTGAAGAAAACCGCGGATACGAATACGCTGACACCGGGCGGCACGATCCACTACACGATCACCGTGACGAACGTCGGCGCCGTTGCCGCGCCGAACACGCAGGTGAGCGATCCGATTCCCACCGGCATCGCCGCGCAGACGTGGAGTTGCGTCGGCGGCGGCGGCGCGATCTGTCCACATCCGTTGGGAAGCGGAGCCCTCAACGAAACCGTGGCGACGCTGCCGCCCAGCAGCATGCTGGTCTACACGATCACGGCGACGGTGAGCCCGAATCCGCCCGCGACCGTGACAAATACGGCGACGGTCGATCCGCCGGGCGGCGTGTGCGCACCGAACAATACGCCGCCGCCGTGCACGAGCACGGTCGTCCTGCCGCCGATTCCGCAGGTCAGCATCACGAAGACCACCGGCGCGACGACGCTGACGCCGAACGGGACGATCGTCTACACGGTCACCGCGAGCAATGTCGGCACGGTCGATGCGCC
>DAIMZS010000215.1:0-4248 GCA_036733825.1 Rudaea sp. | reverse complement strand
TCGTCTACACGGTCACCGCGGGCAATGTGGGCGTCGTCGATGCGCCGGATACGGTGGTGAGCGATCCTGTTCCCGCCGGAATCATCTCGATGACGTGGACCTGCGCGGCGAGCGGCGGCGCAGTCTGCCCGAATGCCAGCGGCAGCGGCGCATTGAACGAAACCGTCGCGACGTTCCCCGGCGGCAGCACCGTCGTGTACACGCTTACCGCCACGGTCAGCGCCGCACCGCCCGCGCAGGTGACGAATACGGCGACGCTGACTCCGCCGTCAGGAAGCCAGTGCCAGCCGAACGGCAGCGCGCCGCCCTGCACGACCACGGTCACCGTGTCGTCGCCGAACCTGTTCGATCCGCCTTTCATCAACAAGGCCGTCAGTTCGGTGAATCTAAATACGCTGCGCTGGACCATCGTCGTCGACAACAACCAGAACGCGTCCGCTCAAAACACGGAGATTCGCGATCCGATGCCCGCGAACACGGTCTATGTCAGCGGACAATTGACCTGTCAGGCATTCGGCGGATCGACGATCAGCAATTGCACGTTCGACGGCGGCAACAACCGAATCGTCGTCGACGCGCTGCTGCAGTCCGATTTCGGCAACGCGAATCCAGCCGCCGCGCCGAACCGCATTGTGGTGGTGTTTGAAACCACGTTCGTCGCGGCCCCGGTCGCGGTGACCAACGTCGCCGCCGCGTGCTGGGATGCCAACAATAACTCGACCAGCATCAGCGCATGCCAGCAGTCGGTGCAAGGAAGCGCCGCCTACGCGCCATCGACACCGCCGGTGCCCACCCCGATCAATATGCGGTGGATGTTGATCGTCCTCTTACCGCTGCTCATCGCCGGAGGAATCGCGACCCACCGCAGAAGAAGACGAAAATTTGCGGTGGGATGAGTGATCCGTAGCTGATTCAGCGGCGCGCCGAATCTCTTCACAGTGAAATGATCGCTGCATGCTCGTCAAGCCGCGTGAAGCCGCTTCCACTCTCTGGATGACACGCCGGTTTGCGATTTGAAAGCTCGCGACAGTGCGGCTTCACTGCATTAACCGACTCGTCGGCGCGCTTTGGCATGACCGTGCTCCATCAATTGGCGCAGATCTGAATCGACAGTTTGAATTTGGCGCCCGATGTATAAAAAAATGGCGACCGAAGGAGAATTCCGGAAAGCCGTTTCAATTCTTAGGTGAGACGCATAAAAAACCCGCTGTTATGCGGGTTTCCGTGTATTCGTCGGACTTCCTTGGACGTCCTCGAATTGATAACTGGTGCCGGAGAAGGGAATCGAACCCCCGACCTACGCATTACGAATGCGCCGCTCTACCAACTGAGCTACTCCGGCACCGAGCTCGCTAGTTTAGCGGTCTTGAGGGCATATCACAAGATGAAGGGCCCGAGCGCGGGTATCTCCGCCAAGCTCATCAAAGTATTACGGCAAAGCGCGCGCGCCGCATATCGGACGGGCTCGCCGCGCCAGATTGCCGACTTGTCCGCGCCGCGGCCGCTCCACACGAAGAGCGCACAGATCATCCGCATTCCTCGGCAGATCCTCCGGACGCTTCGAATACTCCAGTCGAATCCAACGAAAGGGTTCCGCAGGCATCCGCCACCTGGGCGCCCTGCGGGCTGACGAAGATGCGCACGAATTGGTCGCCCGCGTTCACCTCGACGCGGGACAGCGCGTAGTGGCCGGCCGGCTGCGAAACGGCCGGCAATGCCAACCCCTTTGCTCCCATATCGGATGTGTAGCGATGAAATCCTGCATAGTGCCGTTCCTCTGCCATCATCAGCACATGCAGGAACGTCTTGCCCTCTGCTCGTCGCGCCTTGCGTATCGAGTTTTGATAGGTCGGCACGACCACCGTCGCCAGAATCGCCACGATGGCGATCACAACGACCATCTCGATCAAACTGAATCCCCGATTTGCGGCTCTTCCCTTGCACATGAAATTCTCCTTGTTTAATTCGGCCGCGTCGCTGCCTCCGCAACCGTGTAGACGCTTTCGACGACGCGAGTGAAATCCTCCGTACCGCCGAAACCTTTTGCAGTAATCCGGAATAGGCGATTTGGCGGCGAATCGGGAACGGAGGCCGCCGTTCCCAGATCTTCGATGACGTATATCGGCGACGATGCGAGTTGCGCCGTTGCGTCTTTTTCCTGCAATTTGGCCAGGTCGAGACGAAACGGAATGGCGGCGGCACGCGCCGCCGCTGTCTGCATGTAGGCCCCGGGGTCCGTCGGCGCACCGGCATCGCGGACCGCGCAGCGAAGTGCCGTGCAGACTGCCTTTGCCCCGTCGCGCGCGGCCACGCGGGCGATTCTCATCCGGCCTTCGTTCATTGCGCTGTCCGCCGCCAACTGGGCGAGCTGAGCGCTGCGCACCGCACTTGTCGTCCTGCTTTCGAGGATGGCGCTTTTCGCCATGACTACCGCGAGCGTCGACAATATCAGCAGCACAATCATCACCACGAACAGCACTGTACCCTGCTGTGAAGCGCCGAAGGAATGCGGTCCCATGCGCGAAATCATGTGGCCAAACCCCTCAGCGCGACGACCGTACGGAATTCGTATCGCAGCATGCGGCCCGGCGGCAGGCCGGTGACCGGCATGGCCGCCGCAGGCCGCTGCGGCTGGTCACTGTCGACCGAGTAGCGATAATCCCACGCATTCGCGGAATCTTCCGCAGGAAGATCATCGACGGAATTCAGGAGCAGTGAGATTTCAACGGCATCGATGTCCTTCCAGGAACACTGCCGCGGCGCCCCGGATGGCCCGCATTGCAGAGCTCCTCCATCTGCCGCCACGTGCCGGCTCAATTCGTCCGCGTTCAGCCAATGTGCGTTGCCCGCCGTATCCGTCAGCGAATAGCGCAGGTCCAGGCGCTCCACGCCTTGCACGACTTCGCTGGCTATGTTGTTGTTACGCCGCATCAAGACGGCGATCTTGCGCCCCGGCTTTTTGTCGTCTTCGGCCAGCTGCAAGTAGTACACCGATGTTTGCAGTTGCGCATCGAGATCGAACAATCGTGTTTGCGCATCCGTCGTCGAACATTTCGGTGCGCCGAGATTTCCTTGAACCGGCTGCACCGCTCCACCCTGCAGCGCGACCTGGAATATCTGTGCCTGCGTACAGCCTGCGAGCAGCGCGAGGTGAGAGGACTTGAGTCCATCCAGAACGATGTCGCCCGGTGTGGCGCGTATATTGATCGCGGCGATCGTGCCGTCACTGCCGCAGACCTGGCTCTTGCTGTCCGCGGGCAGACCCTCGCCTTGCAGATAGCGCACGGTGAGCACGTCCGTGCCGCGCACTTTGTCGCCCACCTCAAGCCCGGCTCGCGGAATGCCGGAAATCGCCGGACTGCAGTTGTTTGCCGTGCAACTGCTGCCGCCGAGGAAGATGCTGCGATCGAGCGGATACGGCACACCGCCCGCAACGTCGGACGGTGCATGCGCGTCGGCCGGCCGGCCGGCGATGTGATCGGGCAAGGCATTGGTGAAAACCAAGGGGCTGGTTTTCGAACCGCAAGGCAGACGGCCAGCCGCACGCAGATCGCTCGCGATCAGATCCGTCGCGATACGCCCGTTCTCCTGCAGCCGGGCCAATGCGGTCTGCGTCGTGTTGAATTTGCCTGCCGCCGCGAATAGCACGTAAATGCCTTCCGCGACGAGCAGACCGAGCACCATCGCGATCATCAGCTCGACCAGCGAGAAACCGCCCGCAGCGCGCACATGTCTGCGCAGAGCCGAGGCCCGAGTTTGCGCGGCCGTACCGCTCACGGCTGGAACAGCCATACCAGCGACTGCGGCGCCGGTTCGCCGCCCCTGACCAGCGCGCGCTCGGACCAGTCGATCTCGAGACGGCAGATTCCCGCATGCGCGTCCGCGGCGGCGGCTGCCGGATCGCACTTCAGCGTCGCTCGCGCATCAGGCAATGCGCTGGCGAGCGCGCGATCGAAACGGGCGAGGTCATCGTCGGCGCGCGCCGCGGCGCCGCAGCCGTGTTTGCGGCAATCGACGCCGGCGGATGTTTTGCTCCCACGCACGCCATCGTAGCGGCCCTGCGCCACCGCCGCCGGATTGACGTGCATCGACTCGACCAGCGCCTGCACGGCCAAACCTACTTGCGCGCGCTGATATGCCCCCTGATTGACCTTGGCCGTCGTTGCCATCAGACCGGCGAGGCCGAGCAGGCCGACGCTGCTGACCACCACCGAAACGAGTACTTCGATCAGGGTGGCGCCGCGCTGG
>DAIMZS010000214.1:0-5895 GCA_036733825.1 Rudaea sp. | reverse complement strand
GCGCCTGGCGCGGCAGCACGCTGGCGAGGGCGACGGCGCCGATGGCGGTGCCCGCGCCGACGAAGAAGCGGCGGCGGCCGGCGTCGGCTCCGGAGATATTCTGGGGATCGGTTTTCTTCATGATGTCACCTTGGCTGGCAAGAGGAGTTGCTGGCGGTGGAGCGTTCGTTCAGTGCGCGGGCTGCGGAGGAAGCGAAGCCAACCACGCGGCGATCGCCTGAATCGAACTGTCGTCGAGTGTACGCGCAACGCCGTGCATGATGAAGTCGTTGCTGCTGTGTTGCGGCAGATTGCCGCGGAAATTGTTCAGGCGTGCGACGAGATACGGCGCGTGCTGACCGCGCAGTCGCGGATACGCCGCATAACGGCCGTCGGCGGGCGCGGGACCCCGCGCGTCGGCGCCATGGCAACCCTGGCAGGGAGGAATGCCGCGCTCGGGGTCTCCCGACAGGTAGAGCGATTCGCCCCTGTCGTCGCCGGCCGCGGCGACGCTCGCGCCCGGCGCTTGCGCGGCGAAGTAGGCGGCGAGGTTGCGCAGGTCGGCCTCGCTCAGCCCCGCAACCTGGGTGGGCATCGGCGACGCCGCGTAGTAGGGGGATTTCGGATCGGCGGTCTTGAATTCGATGAGGCGCTGGTAGAGATAGTCGGCGCGCTGCCCGGCCAGATTCGGGAACGCCGGCACGAGCGCATTGCCGCCCGGGCCGTGGCAGGCCGTGCACACGGCTGCCTTGGCCGCGCCCGCCGCCGCATCGCCGCGCAACGGTTCGATGCGGCGCAGGTCGACGTAGTCGGCCGCGAGCACGCCGGCACTTGCGCCGATGAGCAACAGCGCGGCGAGGATCCGCAGCCGCGTCGCGGCGCGAAGCGTGGACATCGCAGGCGTCGGCAGAAGTTTCATCGCACCCACCTTCAGAGCTTCACAGTGACGAACATGCCGATCAGATTCGTCTTGTAGCTTTGCGGCCCGGCATCGGTGTAGACGCGATCGCCGACGACGAGGCTCTGGTCGAAGCCGAGGTAATGCCAGTCGCTGATGCGTCCGCGTTCGTAGTAGTCGAACAGGCGCAGCGCGACGCGCTCGGTAAACGGTACGGTCACCCCCGCGGTGATCGAATTGACGCGATAGACCATGTTCGGAAACGCACCGCTGCCGGCGCCGGGTCCCTCGTTGCCGGCGAGGTGCGCGAGCGCGCTCGGTCCGGCGTAGAGATAGCTGGTCAGTCCGCGCGAGTAGAGATAGTTCCAGTTGAAATCGAAACGCGCGCGGCCGATGTTGTGGTTGAACGTCAGCCCCGCGTACCAGTCGCGCTGCGCGTCGGTCGCCCACCATTGGCCGGCGTACGCGTAGTTCGAGCCGCCGAGCGTGGGATCGGCGCCGGCGCCATTGGCTTGGTCCTGCACGTTCGACAGGCCCAGGCGCGAACGGTCCCAGGCGATGTAGGCGCCGAGATTGCTTTGCGTCGCGAGCTGCCAGTCCCATTGCAGGGTGGCGCCGGCCGTGTCGTAGGCCTGGCGGCCGATCTGCGCGTCGTAGCTGTTCCAGTCGCCGCGCACGGACGCGCTGAGGGTCATGTCGTCGCGTGGCATTACGGTCGCCATCACGTCGATCTTGTTCTCGTCGCGGCTCGACATGTCGTATTTCCGCATCGCGTCGACCGTATGCGCAGGCGTGCCGGTCGCGGGCGGCACGTAGCCGGGCAGGCTGCTCGACCAGGTGAATTCGTAGGGATCGAAGTTGTAGGTGTTGCCGGTCTGCTTGAGATAGGTGTAGTTCACGCGCAGCGTCAGCCAGTCGAGCGCGCGGTTGACCCAGCTGAGTTTGATGCTGCTCGCATCGATCTGCGTGCGCTCGCGGTTCGTCGGCTCGTAACGGTTGTAGTCGAGCGTGGCGCCGAGCGTGTTCTTGTCGCTGAATTTCCAGTCGGCGCCGAAATTCGCATCGATCGTCTGGATATCGAGCGGCAGGCTGCGCACGCGCGTCAGTGCCGACGGATCGGTCTTCGGATCCCAGATACCGACTTCGCCCGGCACGATGCTGCCCTGCGTGCCGTTCTCGCTCGGATAGCCGTACTGTCCGGTGAGCGGGTTGTAGGCGAGATAGACGTTGCGGTAGTCCTGGCGGTCGAACTTCACGCCGCCGCGCAAGCTCCATTGCGGCGTCGGGTTGAGCACGATGCGCGCGTCGAACATCGTCGTGTCGATACGCATGTCCGCGGTCTTGCGCGAAAGTGCGTCGGTCGTGTTCCACTTGCTGCAATCGAACAGAAACGGATTCTGCGGACCGAGCTGGAGATTGCCGAGGCTGATGCCGAACACGCCCTGGCAATCGATCGGCGCGATGAGCGCGTCGTTCTGGCTCATGCGCCCGCCGGCCGCGCTGACCGAGATTTCGCCGTTCCACGCGATCTTGCGCGTCGCGGTCGCCTGGAAGTTGTGGTAGTCGTTGTCCGGCTCCGTCGCCATCTGGCCTTGATACAGCGGCGCGGAGATCGCGCCGGGAATCAGCGGAGTCGAAATCGCGAACGGCGACTGGTAATAGTACGCAGTGTATTTGTCGCGGTAGAACGATCCCGTATAGCTGAAGTCGAAACGCCACTGCTGTCCCGCATAGCGCAGGCCGCCGTTGATGTTGATCGTCGAATCGTTGATCGGCTTGACTGTTTCGTTGACGCCGCCCGTGCTGCTGTAGAACGGTGCGCCTTCAAACGCGAAGGCGAAGAAGAACGGGCCGCCGTAAGGCCGCGCGCCTTTGCGCTCTTCCTCGCTCAGGTTCACGTAGGCGGTCCATTCGGGAGAAAGATAGGTGCTCGCGCTCAGGCCCTGCTTCGAGCGTTTGACGCCGAGCGTCGTGGTCGGCGCCGCGGCGGATACCGCCGCGACCTGGGCCGGCGTGCTGCCGCCCGGCGCCAGAGCGCTCGGCAGAGTCAGGTTGTTCGTGCCGACCCCATTCCAGATCGATTTCGCATCGGTCGAGAGAATGTTCGGCATGTCGCGCACGAAGGCTTGGATCTTGTATGCGCCCGCACGCCCGAACACGGCCTGGTAGAGTTGGTCGTCCTCGCTGATGCGGCTGGCGCGGACTTCGGCATAAGTGCCGTCCGCCGGGTGTTCGACATTGAGCTGGAACAAGCCCAGCACCGGATCGCCGTTGCGCCAATCCGAATAGCGGTTCCACAGCGCGACGCGCCGGTCGCTCGTGCCGACGTAGCCGGTCTGGAGCACGCCGTAGTAGAGCCATTCGCCAAGGTCGTGCGCGAGCGGCTCTTCGGCGGGGCAATCGTAGAGATTGCCCGTCGGTGTGCGCCGCTGCAGCGGCGCGAGCCAGGTCGTGCCGTTCGCATCGCAAGGTTGAGCCGCCATGCCGCCGCTCGGATCGAGCTTGTTCGCGCGCCAGGTGTCGACGCCGATGCCGCTGTCGGCGAAGCAAAACGATGAGAAAAAAAGCGCCGAGAAAAAGGAAGTGGCTTCATTTTTCATCACATGCCTCCTTCGCCGTCACTCGTGGAATTTCGATCCTGCCGGCGCGTTCGAGCCGTGGATATTCGCGTGGCAGGTGATGCAGCCGCGGCCCATGATGCGTTCGTCCGGGCTCTTGCCCGTCATCAGCGAGTTCGTCGTATGCAGGTCGTTCGGGTGCCGTTGCTGCGTATGGCACTGCTGGCATAGGAACGGAATCGGCGCGACCAGCAGCGTGTTCTGGTTCGAGCCGTGCGGAGTGTGGCAGTTCAGGCAGCTCTCGCGCACCGGCGCGTGTTCGAACAGGAACGGCCCGCGCTTCTCGGCGTGGCACTGGTAGCAGGTCTCGTTGACCGTGTTGGTCTTGAGCAGCGGGTTGGTCAGCGAGCCGTGCGGATTGTGGCAGTCGGCGCAGCTCATCTGGCCTTCCGGCAGCGGCATGTGCGAGCGGCGGTTGAATTGCAGACGGATGTCCTTGTGGCACTGCGCGCAGGTGTCGTTGATCGACATCTTCGCCAACGATCCTTCGACGGAGAATTTCGCCATCGGGTTGTGGCAGTCGCTGCACGACAGACCATTGCGCTGATGCACCGAGCCGAGCCAATGGTCGCGCGGGCCGCCGGCGTGGCAGGTCAGGCAGGTTTGGGTCTGCGTCTGAATCGGCGTGCCGCCGTTCTTGGTGTACGCGAGGATCAGGCCCTTGCCCTGCGGGTTCTGCGCGTGCGCGGAGCCGGGGCCGTGGCAGGCCTCGCATACCGGAATGTTCGGATCGGATTTGTTCGCCGCGATCAAGCCGAGCGCGTGCACGGTGTGGGTGAAATGGTCGGCTTCGAGCTGATGGCAGGCGACGCAGGTTTTCATGCCGACCGGCTTGGCCCCGGGCGCTTGCGGATTGTCGGCGACGCGCGCGTGGGCGAAGCCCGGCGCGGGCGGCGGCAGGGCCGGGTCCGCCTGCTTCTCGGAAGAGAGATTGGTCGCCGGCAATGACCTGGAGATATCACTGCGCTGCTGCTGGGCCAGGCCGGTGCTGAATACGCCAAGCCCCAGCCCGCAACTCAACAGTGCGGCGGCGGCGACGGCACCGAAACGACGCAAATCCATTCCTCCCTCCTCGAGCTCTGGCGTTGGCTGGAGCTTCTTTCTTGTCGGTGCCGGACGTCGGCCACTTGCGGGTGCGGCGACAAGTTTGTCCATTCAGGTAAATTTCCGATAGCGCATTGCGCAGAAAAGATTGTTCGCCGATCCGAACAGTCTTAGGCTTGCGCCACGTTCGCGCCATGCCATCACCTCGCCATGAACGATCTCAACAACATTCTCTATTTCGCGAAAATCGTCGAGAACGGCTCGCTGTCCGCCGCGGCCGACGCGCTCGGCGTGGCGAAATCGGTGTTGAGCCAGCATCTGGCCAAGCTCGAGGCCGATTTGGGCGTGCGCCTGATCCAGCGCACGACGCGCAAGCTGCAGGTCACCGATGTCGGCCAGCGCTACTACGAACGGTGCCGTGCGGTGCTCGCCGAGGTCGAACGCGCGGGCAACGTGATCGACGACGTGCGCGAAGTGCCGCGCGGCCGCGTGCGCGTGACCTGTCCGCTCAACTTCGCCCAAGTGTTCATGGCGCCGCTGCTGGCCGAATTCATGGCGCGGCACGCCGAAGTCAAAGTCATGCTCAACGTCAGCAACGACGATGTCGACATGATCGCCGAGGGCTACGACATCGCCCTGCGCATCGTGCCGTGCATCAAATCGTCGAGTCTCATCGTGCGTTCGTTCACGCTGAACCGGCATTTGCTCGTGGCCAGCCCGGAGTTCGTCCGCAGGTACGGCCGGCCGCGCGTGCCCGCCGATCTGCGCGATCTGCCGAGCGTCGGCGGCGCGCTGCCGGTCGCACCGGGCGGGCGCTATCAGTGGCAGCTCAGCGGACCGGGCAAGACGCAGACGATCACCTATCATCCGCGCCTGCTCAGCGAGGATTTGTTCGTGCTCAAGCAGGCCGCGGTTTCCGGCGTGGGCATCGCCGAACTGCCGCGCAGCGTCTGCGCCGACGAACTGGCCGACGGCCGACTCGTCGAACTGCTGCCGCAGTGGCAGCTGCCGGAGATGAATCTCTATGCCGTCTATCCGTCGCGCAACGGGCTTACGCTGGCCGTGCGCATGCTGATCGACTATCTGACCGCGCATCTGCAGCCATTCATCGAATCGGTCGCGCGCGACGGTTCATTCCGCATGGAAGTGGTCTCGCAGTCCTCGGCTCCGCTGATCTTCGGCACCTGATCGCATGACAAAACTTTAATTCGCCGCGCCGCGGTTGAATTCCGGGCGACGCCGCCCGATGAATGAGTTTTCCGCGATCGATTGGGAGAGGTGAAATGGAATATCGGCGATTGGGCGCATCCGGCTTCACCGTGCCGGCCTTGAGTTTCGGCACCGGCACGTTCGGCG
>DAIMZS010000213.1:0-5918 GCA_036733825.1 Rudaea sp. | reverse complement strand
AACTGGATTCCCGCTTGACCAGCCATTCGGCTGTTAAAAACCGCGGGAATGACGACCAAGAAGAATCATGGGCCGTTGTACGCGCGCTCCACCTTCGCCACGCGCACCTCGAAATGCTCGTACCACTCGCGCTTGCCGCGTTCGCGCGTGGCCGCGTGCTCGGCGTGGTTGCGCCAGAGGCGGATGTTTTCCTCGCTGTCGAAATAGGCGACCGTGATGCCGAAACCGTCGGCGCCGCGGGTGGATTCCGCGCCGAGAAACCCCGGCTGCTTCTGCACGAGTTCAAACATCGCATCGGCCGCAGCGGCATAGTCCGCCTCGCCCCCGCCGTTGCGTTGCGAGGAAAAGATCACCGCATAATACGGCGGCGGCGGTGTCTTCGCGAAACCCGCGCCGCTCATGCAGCCTCCCGGCCGGCGGCGCCGCCATTTTCCGGCATGCGGCCTTCGACGAGGCGGACGAACAGTTCTTCGAGGCGATTGGCCTTGTTGCGCATCGAATTGACCGTGATGCCCCGCGCCGACAAAACCGCAAACACGGAGTTGAGATCGTGCGCGCGCGACATCTCCGCCTCGATCGTGTGCGCGTCGATGCGCCGGAGCTTGACCTCGCTGACCGTCGGCAAGTCGTCGATCGGATTGGCCAGATCGAACACGAAGGTTTCGACGTCGAGCTTGGACAGCAGGTTTTTCATCGAGGTGTTCTCGATCACCCGGCCGTGGTCGATGATGGTGATGTTGCGGCAGAGCTGCTCGGCTTCCTCGAGATAGTGCGTGGTGAGGATCACCGTCGTGCCGGCCGCGTTGATGCCTTCGATGAATTTCCACATCGAACGGCGGATTTCGATGTCGACGCCGGCCGTCGGTTCGTCGAGGATCAGCAGCTTGGGCTCGTTCATCATCGCGCGCGCGATCATCAGGCGCCGCTTCATGCCGCCGGACAGCGTGCGCGTGATCGCGTGCGCCTTGTCCCAGAGCGCGAGTTCCTTGAGGTATTTTTCCGCGCGCGCCTGCGCCGTCTTGCGCTCGATGCCGTAGAACCCGGCCTGATTGACGCAGATGTCGACCGGCGTCTCGAACAGGTTGAAGTTGATCTCCTGCGGCACCAGGCCGATCGCCTGCATCGCCTGGCTGCGCTGCGTTTTCACCGACGCGCCGAACACGCGCACGTCGCCCGAGGTGGCGTTGACCAGCGAGGAAATGATCCCGATCAGCGTCGATTTGCCGGCGCCGTTCGGCCCGAGCAAGGCGTAGAAATCGCCGGCCTGGACGGTGAGGGAAATGCCTTTGAGCGCTTCGACGCCGCTGGCGTAGGTCTTGCGCAAATCGACGACTTCGAGGGCCGGAACGGGTGACAAAGTGTTGCTCATAGCTGCGTTGGGAGGGCCGAGCGCGTAGTATAGCCGCCTTTGATTTTTGCGAATTCGGTTTTTTCAAGTGGCAGAACACTTTTCCCTACGCCTTGCCGACAGCCGCATGCTCGCCCCGAGCGTGCGCCATCTTTCCTTCGAACGCGCCGACGGTGCGCCGTTTGCCTTCATTCCCGGCCAGTTCGTGCAGGTGCATTTCCACTACGCCGACGGCAAGCCGACCAAGCGCAGCTATTCGGTCGCGACGATCGGCGCAGGCGACAGCTCGCCCGTGTCGCGCGTGGAGATGGCCGTGTCCTATGTCGACGGCGGCGCCGCGACCGCGCTGCTCGGCGGCCTCGCCGCGGGCGGCACGATCGAAGCGAGCGGTCCGTACGGGCGCTTCTGCCTGATGGACGCGGACACCAACCAACGCTACGTATTCGTCGCCACCGGCACCGGCGTGACGCCGTATCGCGCGATGCTGCCGCAGCTCAAATCGCTGTTCGCCAAACGCGACATCGAAGTCGTGCTGATCTACGGCGCACGCAACGAATCGGAGCTGCTGTACGGCGACGAATTCGAGGCGTTCGCGCGCGAGAATCCGCAGTTCCGTTTCTATGCGTGTTTCTCGCGCACGCCGCGCGCGCAGGCGCGCGCGCACGATCGCAACGGCCGCGTGCAGGTTGCGCTCGAAGAGATCAAGCCCGATCCCGCGCGCGACATCGCTTATCTTTGCGGCAACCCGGACATGGTCGACCAGGCGTTCAACCTGCTCAAGGACGCCGGCCTGCCGATCCCGCACATCCGCCGCGAGAAATACGTCTCCTCGCGTTGACGCGGCGCGGGCTCAGTAGGTCACGTTGACCGTGATCGTGTCGCTGTAGCTGCCCGGCGCCGGCGTGGCTTGCGGCGCGACGCGGCCGTAGATCGTGTTCGTCTTCGCCAAGCCGTTGCCCGAATCATTCACCGTGTCCGTGCCGTTGGTCGTATCGTTGCCCCAGCGCAGCGTGCGATTGCTGTCACGATAGAGCTCGTACGCGGCGTATTCGCCCGCGGGGCCGGCCATGCGCCGCGTCGTGCCGACCGCGTTCTGGCCGTTGTCGAGGCCGATCTTGTACGCCGTGCCGCTCGTGCAGGTGGTTTGCAGCGCCGTCGTCTGGTCGACGTTGGCGCTGAGGAATCCGTTGACCGTGCCGAAGTCGAGCGCGGTCGCGGTGACGGTGCAGCTCTTGGTGATCGTCGCGCTGACCGAGAAAGTGAAGGGGCCGTTGGTCAGCGTTGTGCTGCAGGTCGACGGCGCCGTGGTGCCGGTCTGCTGATTGACCGAGATGGCCGTGTCGGCCCAGGTATAGTTGTCCGCGTACGCGCCCGGCACGGCGCCGGTCTGGCCGCCGATGACGCGTCCGTACATGGTCATCGTGCCGGTTTTGGTCTGATTCGCCGCGAGCGTGATCGTGGCGGCATTCGACGTCCATCCGCCGCCGGGGTTTCCGGGCCAGCCGTCGCTGCCCCAGATGATGCTGCGCGCGGCGTCCTGATAAAGCTGAAACTGCAGCACGTTCGTGCCGCTCGACATCTGCCGCGGATAGCTGGCGCCGCCGTTCGGCTCGCCGATGCTGATGCACATCCGCGCCGAGCGTTGCTGGCTGGTCGTGTTCGTGCAGCTGTAGGACAGGGTGGCGGTCGTATCGGTCTGGCTCGATGCGGGATTGACGCCGCCGAACGCGACGTTGCTCATCGAGGTCACGCTGCAATTGACGTTTTGCGCGCGCGCGTGCAGCGGCAACAAAAACAGCGTGCCGATCAGAATCAGCGCGGCACATGTCTGCAGGAAAGGTTTCATCATGGTCATTCTCAACGGCATGACAGCGGTCCGATTTGCGGAATGCCGTCGCCTTGTTTGCGGTAGTCGAACTCGGCGTGGCAGACGCCGGCCGGCGTTCTCACGTCGAGCACGTTGTGCGCTTCCAACGTATCCAGATACACCACGCCGTCGAAGCCGACGAGCGCCGGCTCGCCGGTCTGGCCGTGCAGGCTCACCTCGCTGCCGAGCGGCAGCGGTTTGCCCTGCGCATCGGCGAGAACGATCGAGGCGGCGCGCACCGGCGTGATGCCGAAACGGACCAGCGCGCCCGAACGGTCGCCCGGCGTCGCCACGGTTTTCACGCGCTCGATACGCATGTCGGCCGGCAACGTCATCGGATCGATCGACAGCTTGTTTTCCTGATAGGCATTGAGCGGCGTGACGAGCAGCATGCCGTTGCCGTCGGTCGTGCCGATCGGGCGGTTCTCCAGCTGCACCGGCACCGAAGGAATGCCGTCGGTCGAGATCACCGCGAACGCATCGTCGATGTGGCGCGCGGCGAACAGATGGCCGCCCATAAACACGAGCGCGCCGCTGGCCTCGCCGTAAGCGTAGCGGCTGTCGCCGAATGCGCTGACGCCGGCCGCGACGCGGCCGTAGCGGCCGAGGTAGTTGATTTCCGCCTGACCGCCGCCGGAATCGCCGCTGCGCACGTCGGCGCGCCAGCCGACGCCGCCGTCGCTCGGCGCGGGGCTGCTCACGTCGAGCGTCGCACTCGTCCGGTTCTGGTCGCGCTGGATGCCGCCGCCGATCGAGGTGCGGCTGTCGAGCGCGAAGGTGAAGCCGAGGAACAGAGTGCGGTCGCTGCGCTGATCCAGATTCTGGTTGAAGCTGAAATTGAGCGACGCACTGCCGCCGATCGACATGAACCACGACGCGCTCGCGTAGCGCGAAGCCAACTGCAGCGGATTGCGCAAATGCACGTAGCCGAGACTGAAGCTGCCGAACCCGTCCGAGCTGTAGCCGACGACCGCATGCGCGGACACGCGCGGCGGCGGCGCGCCGTAGAGTGAGGCGACGTCGCGATAATCGCCGAAGGTGCGCGTACCGCCGACGGCGAAGTTGAGGCGCTCGCTGCGCCAGTCGTAGCCGAGTTCGAGCAGCGATCCGCTGCTGCCGCGGTTGTCGCTGTGCGCCGCCCCGGCAGAAACGACGCCGGCCGAACCGAGCAGCCAGCTGCCGCCGACGCCGGCATTGGTCAGGCCGCTGGTCGCCTCGGCGTGCGATTCGACGGTGAAATCGTTGGTGACGCCGTAACGCCAAGTGCCGCTCGCCGCCGGATCCTGACCGTAGTCGAACGAGGAGGTGCCGTAGTTCTTGCGCACCACGCCCAGATCGGCGGACCAGTCCGAGAGCCCCTGCGCGAGCAGCTGGTGCGTGTCGTACAGGGAAAAATTCAACGTCGTCGTGCGGCCGAGCGCATCGGTCAACACGACCTGCGCATTGCCCGCGCCGTTGATGCTCGGCACCGTGTTCAGCTGGAACGGGCCGGCCGGCACCTTGCCTGAATACTGGCGCATGCCGTTGATGTACAGCTCGACGTCGGACGGCAGCGTCGCCGAACCGAGAAACGCCGGCATCGGCGCGGTAATGAGATACGGCTGCAGCGCGAAGTTGCGCGCGAGCTGGATACCGGCGATGCGCGTCGCGCGCGACCACGACGACGCGCCGGTCAGCGTATCGCCGAGGCGCATCGTGAGCATCTCGTCGGGAAACGAGGTGCTCCAGGTCGTGTCCAGGCGCGTGGTCCGGTCCTGCCAGCCCGCGGCGCTGTCGTGGTTCAGGTCCGACAGCGTCGTCGTGCTGAACACGCCGAGGCTGTTGAACGCGCGCAATTCGGTGAATGAACTCAGCGTGCCCGCGCCATGCTCGCCCTGCGTACCGAACACGTCGTAGTTGAGCAGCAGGCCGGCGGACGTGGTCGCCTGCGGCGTCCGCTTTTCCGTCGTGTTCAACACCGTAGTCGGCGTGTTGAGCAGGGACAGCGGCGCCTCGATCGCCGCGCTCTGCCGCTGCGGCGAGTAGTGCACGCGCACGCCCGGCAAGCTGTCGATGCGCACCGGGCCGCCGGCGGTGGACGCAAGCACGAAGCCGAGCCGCTGCAGCGTGGCAGCGCTGGCCCACAGCGTGTCGTCGCGGTAGCCGAAACGCGCCAGTCCGCTATCGGTGCCGTTCACCGTCACTTCGAGAAAAAGATCATCGGCACTGTCGCCGGCCGCCGAGCTTGCGTCGGCGCCGCCGAACACGGATCGGTCGTCGACCGCCGCGGCGCCGGCAGCCGCGCCCGCATCCGCGGCATGCACCGCCGCGACGGACGCGATCTGCAGCAGCAGCGCCTCAGCGAGGGCGGTCGGCCAGCGAAATGTTCTGCGCGGCCGCTTCGCCATTGACCTTGCCTTCCAGAGTTCCGCCCGCGGCGAACGTGGCCGCGGGAAGCTTGAGCATCCAGCGCATGGTGACGCCCGGCAGCACGTAGCCGAACAGGCCCGTGGCCACCACGGTGCGTCGGCCGCCGGCATCAACAAAACTCAGATCGGCCAGCTGCGCGTGCGTGCCGCCCGTGTTGGCGACTTCGAGCGCGACCTGCGCGCCGTCGCGCACCAGAGCCCAGTGCAATTGCGGCGCCGATGCGCCGCCGACCGGCTCGACGAAAATCGGCACCGAGTAGTGCAGCACGAACTGCAGCCCTTTCTTGTCCTTGGT
>DAIMZS010000212.1:4281-5941 GCA_036733825.1 Rudaea sp. | reverse complement strand
TGTTCGCGTTCGCCGTCGGCGTCATCATCCTGAACCTGTTTTCTTCGCAGCCGCTGGTCGAGGTGATCGGCCCGTCGCTGGGCCTCGATGCGCGCCTGTCGGGCTTCGTCACGCTGAGCGTGCTGCTCGGCTACGCGGCGGGGCTGATCCTGCTCGTGCCGTTGTCCGATCTCGTCGAGAACCGGCGCCTCGCGCTGGCGATGCTCGGCGCGGATGCGGCCTCGCTCTGCGCCGCGGCGCTGGCGCCGTCGGCCGGCTGGTTTCTTCTCGCCTCGTTCGCGCTCGGCGCGGCGATCAGCTGCATCCAGGTGCTCGTGCCGCTGGCCGCCTCGCTCGCGTCCGAGGCGCAGCGCGGGCGCGTGGTCGGCGACGTGATGAGCGGGATGATGGTCGGCGTGCTCGTTTCGCGGCCGCTGGCGAGTCTCGCGGCGGACGCGCTCGGCTGGCGCGGCATGTATTTGGCTTCGGTCGGAGTCATCGGCGCGCTGATCGCATTGCTCGCTTTCACCCTGCCGCGGCGCCAACCGCCGGGCGGGATCGGCTACGGCGCGCTGATCGCCTCGCTGTGGCGGCTCGTGCGCGAGGAGCGCGTGCTGCGCGTGCGTGCCGCCGAGTCGGCGATGATGTTCGCCGCGTTCAATATGTTCTGGACGACGATCGCACTGCAGCTCGCGCGGCCGCCGTTCCATCTCGGCGCGCGCGGCATCGCCGTGTTCGCGCTCGCGGGCGTGAGCGGCGCCGTGATCGCGCCGCTGGCCGGACGTTGGGGCGACCGCGGCTGGACGAAGCCGGCGCTCGTCGGCCTGCATGCGCTCGCGCTGCAGTCGATGATTCTCGCCGCGTTCGCGGTGGCCGTGGCGGATTTCGCGCCGACGTTCGCGCTCGTGCTGCTCGCGGTCTGTGCCATTCTGCTCGATATCGGCGTGGTCGGCGACCAGACGCTCGGGCGGCGCGCGGTCAATCTGCTGCGGCCGGAAGTGCGCGGCCGGCTCAACGGATTGTTCACAGGAATTTTCTTTGTCGGCGGCGCGGCCTCGTCTGCGTTGACTGGCTTCGCCTGGAAGTACGGCGGCTGGAACGGGGTATGTCTGCTCGGCGGCGTGTTCGCGTGTGCGGCGCTCGCCATCTCGTCGTCGACGCTGCGCGATCGACGCCTGTAAACCGAAAAAGGAGATCTATCGATGAATCGGCTTGGAAAATCGCTCGGACTCGCCGCGCTGCTGATCGCGTTCACGTTGACAGGGCAGGAACATCTCGCCCAAGCTCAATCGACACGGGCAGGTTCGGATTTGCGCGGGACATGGCAACTTGTCCTGGTCGACAACGTCTATCCCGACGGCCGCCGCGTGCAGCTGTACGGACCCGATCCGCAAGGCTTGCTGATGTTCGACGAGGACGGGCGCTATTCGCTGCAGATCCTGCGCGCGCAACGCCCGCGATTCGCCTCCAACGACAAGGCGCAAGGCACGGCGGAGGAATACCAGGCGGCCGTGCAGGGAAGCAATGCCCACTTCGGCCGCTACGTGGTGGACCCGAATGGTCGCACGATCACGTTCCGCATCGAACACGCCTCGTTTCCCAATTGGGAAGGCACGGAGCAGAAGCGCGCATTCGTTTTGTCCGGCGATGAGTTGAAGTACACCGTGCCGGTGCCGACCAG
>DAIMZS010000212.1:0-4181 GCA_036733825.1 Rudaea sp. | reverse complement strand
GACATCATCGCCGCGCTCACCGCCGCGCCGCTGGCGTTGAATGCGGAAAACGTGATGATCGTGTTCAAGGAAACGCGTTGGGAGAACTGGGTGTTCGGCGGCGGCCGATTCCTCCACGTCTAGCGAGCGTCAAGCCGCCGCGGGTTGCAGTTGCGCCGCGCGGCGGCGGATCAGCATCGCGAGGATGGCGGCGACGATGCAGGCCGCGCCCGCGGTGAGGAACGCGCCGACGTATTGGTTGGTCTGCACGCGAATCAGGCCGGCGCCGTAGGCCGCGGTCGCCGCGCCGAGCTGGTGGCCGGCGCCGATCCAGCCGTAGACGAGCGGCGAGAGCTGCGGGCCGAAGCGGTCGGTGGTCAGGCGCACGGTCGGCGGCACGGTGGCGATCCAGTCGAGGCCGTAGAACACGGTGAACAGGCCGAGGCTGCCGATGCTGAAGTCCGACCACGGCAAATAGAGCAGCGACAAGCCGCGCAAGCCGTAATAGACGAACAGCAGCACGCGGCTGTCGTAGCGGTCGGACAGCCAGCCCGAGGCGGTCGTGCCGATGATGTCGAAGATGCCCATGAGCATCAGCAGCCCCGCGGCTCGGGTTTCCGGAATGCCGTTGTCGGCGCAGAACGCGATCATGTGCGTGCCGATGAGGCCGTTGGTCGACAGGCCGCAGACGAAGAAGGTGGCGAACAGCAGCCAGAACGTGCCGCTGCGCGAGGCGGTGGCGAGCGCGCCGAACGCGGCGGCGAGCGGATTGGCGCGCGTCGCGTCGCCGGCATCCTCGCTCGTCGCACCATAGCGATAGAGGCCGACTTCGTTCGGCCGCTCCGGCATCAACAAAAGCACGAGCGCGATCAGCGCGAGCGACGCACCGGCGACGATGTAGACGACGACGCGCCAGTCGTAGTTATGATCGATGAACCAGGTCAGCACCGGCAGGAAAATCAGCGATCCCGTCGCCGTGCTCGCCGTGAGCAGGCCGAGCACCGTGCCGCGCCTCGATTCGAACCAGCGATTGACCACGGTGACGCCGAGCACCATCGCCATCGTGCCGGTGCCGATGCCGGCGAGCACGCCCCAGGTGAGGATCAGCCCGAGCGGCGAGGTGACAAAGGCGCTGCCGCCCATCGCGGCGGCGAGCAGGAGCAGGGCCGCGACCATCGTGCGGCGGATGCCGAAACGCTGCATCGCCGCCGCCGCGAACGGACCCATCAGGCCGAACAGGGCGAGGCCGATCGACACGGCGAGCGTGATCTGGTCGCGGCTCCAGCCGAAGTTCTTTTCCAGCGGCACGATCAGCACCGCCGGCGTCGCGCGGATGCCGGCGACGACGAGCAGGGTGACGAAGGTCAGCGCGGCGACGACGTAGGCGTAGTGCAGTCGGCCGGTAAGGCTTGCGGCGAGATGGCGGCGGAGCATGAGGGATTCCGTGGTGGCGGCGAAAGCTGCCGCTCAGTGGCGAAAAGTATATAATGCGAGTATATGCACGTATTTGTGAGTATATACACCTATTTCTAGGCAAGCAAGACGATGACGAAGAATTCCTCCGCCTCCGCCGAGAACCGGCGCCGCACCGAGTGCGTCTGCATCAATCTGCGCCGCATGTCGCGCGTGGTCAGCCAGATCTACGACGATGCGCTCGCGCCGGCCGGTCTGAAGATCACCCAGTTCTGCCTGCTGCGTGCGATCGAGCGCCTCGGGCCGGCGTCCGTCGGCGTGCTCGCCGACGATCAGGAACTCGATCGCACGACGCTGACGCGCAATCTCGCGCTGCTCGAGCGCGACGGCTTGATCGAACAGGCGCCCGGCGCCGACAAGCGCACCAGCCTGGCGAAGCTGACGCGCGCGGGCAGCGCGCTGATCGCGCGTGCGCTGCCGCACTGGGAAAGCGTGCAGAAAGAACTGCGCCGCACGCTCGGCGCCGAGACGCTGGCGCAATTGAGTGACATTCACGCGAAGATCAGCGGCGCGGCGAAAATAAGCGCCGAATAAATTTCCCACTGCTTTCTGCGCACTGCGGCAGCTACGCCGCAGGTCAGTTGCGCAGTTTGTAGCCGGTCTTGAAGATCCAGCGGACGACGCCGAGGCAGAGCAGCAGGAAGACGAGCGTCATCGACAGGCTCAGCGCCACGTTGACGTCGGCGACGCCGTAGAAGCTCCAGCGGAAGCCGCTGATCAAATAGACCACTGGATTGAACAACGTGAGCTTCTGCCAGATGCCGGGCAGCATGTTGATCGAATAGAACGCGCCGCCGAGGAAGGTCAGCGGGGTGACGATCATGAGCGGGATCACCTGCAGTTTCTGGAAATCGTCCGCCCACAGGCCGATGATGAATCCGAACAAGCTGAACGTGACGCAGGTGAGGATGAGGAAGCCGAGCATCCACACCGGATGGGCGATTTCGTAAGCGACGAAGAAACGCGCGGTGACGAGGATGAGCACGCCGAGCATCAGCGACTTCGTCGCCGCGGCGCCGACATAGCCGATGACGACTTCGACGTAGGACACCGGCGCCGAGAGCAGTTCGAAGATCGTGCCCGACCATTTCGGCAGGTAGATGCCGAACGAGGCGTTCGAGATGCTCTCGTTGAGCAGCGAGAGCATGATCAGGCCCGGAATGATGAACGCGCCGTAGCCGACGCCGCCGATCTCGCCCATGCGCGAGCCGATCGCGGCGCCGAACACGATGAAATAGAGCGAGGTCGACAGCACGGGCGAGGCGATGCTCTGCATCAGCGTGCGAAACGTGCGCGCCATCTCGAAGCGGTAGATCGCGCGGATCGCGTGCCAGTTCATGGCGATGTCCTCACGAGATTGACGAAGATGTCTTCCAGCGACGACTCGCTCGAATGCAAATCCTTGAACGCGATGCCGTGTTCGCCGAGCCGCTGCAGCAACGCGGCGACGCCGCCGCCGTCGTTGCGCGAATCGTAGGTGTAGGTCAGCGCCGTGCCGTCGGCGGACAGTTCGAGCGGTTCGCCCGCGAGCGCGTCGGGCACATGCGCGAGCGGCGCCTGCAGCTGCAGAACCAACTGCTTCTTGCCGAGTTTCTGCATCAGTGCGGCCTTGTCCTCGACGAGAATCAGCTCGCCTTTGCGGATCACGCCGACGCGGTCGGCCATTTCCTCGGCTTCCTCGATGTAATGCGTGGTGAGGATGATCGTGGTGCCGCGTTCGCGCAGGCGCCGCACCATCTGCCACATGTCGTGGCGCAATTCGACGTCGACGCCGGCGGTCGGTTCGTCGAGAAAGAGAATGCTCGGTTCGTGCGACAGCGCCTTCGCGATCAGCACGCGCCGCTTCATGCCGCCGGACAAGGTCATGATCTTCGAATCGCGCTTGTCCCACAGCGACAGATCGCGCAGCACGCTTTCCAGGTACGCCGGATCAGGCGGCTTGCCGAACAGGCCGCGGCTGAATTTCATCGTCGCGATCACCGTTTCGAACGCGTCGGTGTGCAGCTCCTGCGGCACGAGCCCGATTTTCTCGCGCGCCGCGCGATAGTCGCGGACGATGTCGCGGCCGTCGGCGATCACCGTGCCGGTCGACGCGTTGACGATGCCGCAGACGATGCTGATCAGCGTGGTCTTGCCGGCGCCGTTGGGGCCGAGCAGGGCGAAGATTTCGCCGCGGTGGATATCAAGGTCGACGTGCTTCAGCGCTTGCAGGCCGCTCTTGTAGGTCTTGCTGATGCCCTGAATTGAGACGATGGATGGCGCATTCATGTCGTTTTGCCTTTGCTCGTCATTCCCGCGGAAGCGGGAATCCAGTTTCTTCTTTTAATGCTTTTCGACAAAAAACAATGCCAAGATGGATTCCCGCTTGACCAGCCATCCGGCTGTTGAAAACCGCGGGAATGACGAAGGTGAGGGATGCGGGGTGCTTCAAAAATCCGCCGCGCCCGGCACACGCGGATACGGAATCGCATCGCGGATGTTCGACAATCCGCAGACGTACACGACCAGGCGCTCGAAGCCGAGACCGAAGCCCGCGTGCGGCACCGTGCCGTAGCGGCGGAAGTCGCGGTACCACTGGTAATGCGCCGGATCGAGACCGAACTGCGCCATGCGCTTGTCGAGCACATCCAGGCGCTCCTCGCGCTGCGAGCCGCCGATGATTTCGCCGATGCCCGGCGCGAGCACGTCCATCGCGGCGACGGTTTTGCCGTCGTCGTTGAGGCGCATGT
>DAIMZS010000211.1:0-5986 GCA_036733825.1 Rudaea sp. | reverse complement strand
AACGCCTCGCCCCAACCCACCCGGTGACCATCACGGCTCGCGACCGAAGCGAAGCCGGTCTGGCGCAGAATCAGGCGCGTCTTGCCTGGCCCCGCGTCTTCGAATTCGATGCGGACCAGAGTTTCCGGGCCGCGCTTGCCGCGCGCATCCTCCCACGCATGGGTGAACACGAGCCGCTCGTTTTCGACGACTTCGCGGTAGACGCCGCTCTCCCAATGCTCGTCACCGTTCTCATGGCGCATACCGACGCGGATTTTTCCGCCGGGACGCACATCCGCCTCGGCGTGAATGATCTTCATATCGCGCGGCGCCCATTTCGTCGAATGCACGGGATCGGTCCAGGCGGCGTAGACCAGGCTGCGCGGCGCGTTGAAGACGCGGACGATTTCCAGCACCGGCTCGTCGGCCGGATCGTTTTGCGGTTTTGCTGACATGCGAATTTTCCTTATTCCGCCTGCACCGCTTCGACCTGAATGCGCAGATTCACTTCCATCTTGAAACCGTATTTCTTGCCCGCGTCCATGCCGAAGTCGGCGCGGTTGAACGTGGCGTAGGCGTCGGCGCCACAGATCTCCTGCCCTTTCTTGATCGGACTCGGCATGCACTTAAACGATGCGATCCTGAGGTTGAGCGGCTTGGCCACCCCGCGCAGAGTGAATTCGCCGACGACTTCGGTCGGCGCGCCGTCCTTGAAGCCGGCGAGCTTGCCTTTGTAGGTCGCCTGCGGATATTTGGCGACGTCGAACAACTCCTCGCCCTTCGCCTTCTCGTTCATCTTGTCGAGGCCGTAGTCGACGCTGGCCGTGTCGACGCTGACCTCGACGGTGCCGGTCTGCGCGGCCTTGTCGAGCACGATCTTGCCCGAGGTCTTATCGAACTTGCCGCGCCACACGGATAGGCCGCCCATGTGGTCTGCTTCAAAACTCGGATAGGTATGATTAGGGTCGATTTCGTACGTGACCGGCGCGGCGTTCACTGCAGCGGCGAGAGCGAGCAACGAAAACGCCGGGAAAAAATGCTTGTTCATGGATTTTCCGTGAGTGGATGGTGGGGTTTCACGAACACGACGATCCACGGCGGCGGAAATCGACATGCGCCGTCGAGATTAACAGCAACGGTTCCCGCGATTTTGACAAGTGCGGCGACAACCGGGCCATAATCCGCCGTCCTGCGCCTGTCGATTTCTGCGCCGCCCATTCGTCGTGAAGACGAAACCTCCACGAGAATTCCGACCATGACCGATTCGACTGCCTCGGCCGCCACGGCCAAATCCGACAAACACCGCTGGCTGGCGCTGACCGTGCTCTGCTTCGGCGTGCTGATGGATGTGCTCGACACGACCATCGTCACCGTCGCCCTGCCCTCGATCAAGAACGATCTGCACTTCGACGACACCTCGCTCGCCTGGGTGATCAATGCCTACATGCTGACTTTCGGTGGCTTCCTCCTGCTCGGCGGCCGCCTCGGCGATCTCTATGGCCACCGCAAATGGTTTTTGATCGGCATCGCGGGATTTGCCTTCACCTCGCTGATCTGCGGCCTCGCCCAATCGCAGGAAGTGCTGATCGCCGCGCGCGCCGCGCAGGGCGTCGCCGGCGCCGTGATCGCGGCCGTCGCGCTGTCGTTGATCATGGACTTGTTCCCCGAGCCGGTCGAACGCGCCAAGGCGATGGGCGTGTACAGCTTCGTCGCCTCCGCCGGCGGCAGCGTCGGCACGATGCTCGGCGGCCTGCTCACGCATGCGCTGAACTGGCATTGGATTTTCCTCGTCAACCTGCCGGTCGGCGCGGCGGTGATCGCCTTCTCGCTCAAGCTGCTGCCGAACACGCACAACGAGCAGGCCGATCCGCGCCTGGACGTGTCCGGCGCGATTACGGTCACTGCCGGCATGCTGCTCGCGGTCTACGCCGTCATCAACGGCAACGCCGCCGGCTGGGGCTCGGTGCAGACGCTCGGCCTGCTCGGCGCGGCTGTGGTATTGCTCGGCGTGTTCCTCGCAATCGAATCGCGCGTCGCCCATCCGCTGATGCCGCTGTCGATGTTCCGCCTGCGCAACGTGTCGACGGCAAACGTGATCGGCGTGCTCTGGGCCGCGGCGATGTTCGCCTGGTTCTTTCTTTCCGCGCTCTACTTGCAGCAGGTGCTCGGCTACGATCCGCTCCAGGTCGGCCTCGCGTTCCTGCCGGCGAACCTGATCATGGCGGCGTTCTCGCTCGGCCTCTCAGCCAAAGTCGTGCTGCGCTTCGGCATCAAGCTGCCGATTGCAGTTGGACTTTTGCTCGCCGCGGTCGGCCTCGCGCTGTTCGCACGCGCGCCGGTCGACGGCCACTTCGTCGCGGATGTGCTGCCCGGCATGCTGCTGCTCGGCCTCGGCGCCGGCATGGCGTTCAATCCGGTGCTGCTCGCGGCGATGAGCGAGGTGAGCCCGAGCGAATCGGGCGTCGCCTCCGGCCTGGTCAACACGAGTTTCATGATGGGCGGCGCGCTCGGCCTCGCCGTGCTCGCCAGTCTCGCCGCCGCGCAAACCGATCACGCGCTGGCCGCGAACGTGGCCAAGCTCGCGGCGATCAACAGCGGCTATCACGCGGCCTTTTTCGTCGGCGCCATCTTTGCCGTGCTCGCCGCGGTGCTCGGCGTGGTCTTCATCCGTGCCGGTGCGCCCGGCAGCGAAGCGATGGCGACGCACTGACGCCGTTACGGCGCAGGGGTGCGGTGAATCGCGCCCCTGCAGCTCTGCGTGTAAACTCATCGCTGTGACTTGGCAACCGAACACCGCGATGAGCTCCGAAGAAGAACAAGAGAATTACGAAGAACAATGGTGGCTCGCCTCGCTCGGCGACATGCTCGTCTGGGCGCGCCTGCGCGTGCTCGAGTCCGGCGTCGCCGAGGTGTTCAACGCCGAAGGCGAAACGCTGCGCTATGACGACGAGGACAGCGCGCGCATGGCCCTGCTCGACGCCGAATTCCGCTCGTTCGACGGCCTCGACGACGACGACGCCACCACGCTCGGCTTCGAGCTCGACTCGATCGAACCGCCCGAAGCGGAGAGCGACGAAGAACTCCTGCTGCTGATGACGGAGAAGCTGGCACGAGGCCACGCCTGATGGATCTGGATCTTTCCGGCAAGCACGCGCTCGTCTGCGGCGGATCGCAAGGCATCGGCCGCGCCGCCGGAATCGAGCTGGCGAAGCTCGGCGCAGACGTGACTCTGCTCGCGCGCTCGCGCGAGTCGCTCGACGTCGCACTGACTACACTGCCTGTGGTCCATGCCACGCAGAAACACGCTTACATCGCCGTCGACATGCGCGACCACGCCGCGCTGCGCGCGAAAGTCGAAGCCACGATCAACGCGCCGAGGCCGGTGCAGATCCTGGTCAACAACACCGGCGGCCCGCCGAGCGGCCTCGCCCAGAACGCAAAAGTCGAAGACTATCTCGATGCATTTCACCAGCATCTGATCGCGAACCAGGTACTGGTGCAGACCGTGCTGCCGGGCATGCGCGTCTCGGGCTACGGCCGCATCGTCAACGTGATCTCGACCTCGGTGAAGGAGCCGATCCGCAACCTCGGCGTCTCCAACACGATCCGCGGCGCCGTGGCGAGCTGGGCGAAGACGCTGGCGAGCGAACTCGGCCCCGACGGCATCACCGTCAACAACGTGCTGCCCGGCTACACGAAGACGCAGCGGCTCGACGAGATCCTCGACAACCGCACCAAGACGACCGGAAAAAGCGCCGAAGACATCGCCAAGACCATGCTCGCCAGCGTGCCGCTCGGCCGCTTCGCTGATCCTGTGGAAGTCGCCGGTGTGATCGCCTTTCTCGCCTCCCCGGCCGCGTCCTATGTGAACGGAATCAACGTTCCGGTCGACGGCGGGCGCACGCTGTCGCTGTGACCATCGGCAGATACCAATCGCACGGCGCCTGCTAAGCTTGCGCGCATGACCACGAACCAGACTTCCAGCCTCGCCCACCTGCTCGAACGCAACCGCGCCTGGGCGCTCGACCTGCGCCAGCGCGACCCGAATTATTTCCGCCGCCTCGCCGACCAGCAGGCGCCGAAGTATTTGTGGATCGGCTGTTCGGATTCGCGCGTGCCGGCGAATCAGATCATCGACATGGCGCCGGGCGAAGTGTTCGTCCAGCGCAATGTCGCCAACGTGGTCGTGCACACCGACCTCAACTGCCTGTCGGCCGTGCAATTCGCCGTGGACGTGCTCAAGGTCGAACACATCATGGTCGTCGGGCACTACGGCTGCGGCGGCGTCAAGGCCGCGCTCGACGGCGCGCGCCTGGGCCTCGTCGACAACTGGCTGCGGCACGTCGGCGACGTCGCGCAGAAGCACCTGGCAACGCTGGATAAAATCGACCTCGCCACGCTGCGCCACGCGCGCCTGTGCGAGCTCAACGTGATCGAACAGGTAGTCAACCTCGCCCAGACCACGGTAGTGATGGATGCGTGGGAGCGCGGCCAGAATCTGACCGTGCACGGCTGGGTCTACAGCCTCGAGAACGGCCTGGTCAACGACCTCGGCCTGGAAATCGCGCACCATTCGCAACTTTCGGAACGCTACCATCTCGCCATCGCGCGGCTGCACGAGAACCTGCTGCGCACTGCTTAGGGGAGTCTCATCGATGACGCTGCGCATTGTGCTGCTGTGCCTGCTGTTTGCCGTGCCGCTGCTGGCGATGGCGCAGGGCGATCCAGTCGCCGAAGCGGGCCGCCGCGGCATTCTGCGCCGCGGCCAGGAATCGCCGACCGAGCACGAGATGACGCCCGCCGAGTGGCGGCGCCTGCAGCTCGCCGCCGCGGACAAGTCCGAGGAGATCATGCGCCGCGCGCAGAAGCAGCCGGGGCTGCTTGCGCAATATATGTCGATGCAGACCGCCTACGACGGCAACGACGAGCGCGCGTTCCGGCTGATCTTCGGCCAGTATCTGTCGTGGTTTCAGACCTGGATCGGCGACTACGACGGCGCGACGCGGTCTTTCTCCATCGCCCAGCCCGCGCAGCCCGACGATGCGCCCTCGCCGCTCACCGGCGCCTGGCATACGCGCGCCGCCGACGAGGTGATCCTCGAACTCGCCAAGGACCGCAAGGCGGTGTTCTTCAACGAGGCGCACAGCGCGCCGGTCACGCGCACCCTGACCGTCGAGCTGCTCGCGCGCCTGCGCGCGCAGGGCTTCACCCACTTCGCCGCGGAAACGCTGTACACGAAGGAAATCGAAGGGCTGCGCAAACGCGGCTATCCCACGGCGAAAGTCGGCTTCTACACGCAGGAGCCGATCTACGGCGAAATGGTGCGCGCCGCGCTGAAGCTCGGCTACGTCGTCGTCGCCTACGACGCAGAAGACGCCGGGGTCGGCGACGCGCGCGAGCGCGGCGGTGCACAGGCGCTCTACGACCAGGTGTTCAAGCACGATCCGAACGCGCGCCTCGTCGTCAACGCCGGCTTCGGCCATATCCAGAAATCCGGCGTTTATCTCGGCGGGTCGAGCATGGCGAAATTCTTCGCCAAGATCAGCGGCATCGATCCGCTCAGCGTGGATCAGACCATGCTGATGCAGCACGTTCGCGCCAACCAGGACCATCCTTACTATGCCCCGGTGATGCAGGCCGCGCATCCCGCCGAACCGTTCGTCTATGTCGACGCCAACAACAAGCCGTGGACGCTCAAGCCCAATCTTTATGACGTCAGCGTGTTTTTTCCCCCGCAAGCGGAAACAGACGGCCGGCCGACCTGGCCCGGTCTCGGCGGCACGCGACTGGCCTACTCGGTCGGCAGCGAGCTCTGCCGCAACCAATTTCCGTGCATGATCGAAGCGCGCTATGCGGGCGAAGACGAGGAAGCCGTACCCGCGGATCGCGCGGTGCTCAACGTCGTCGATCCGAATGCGCCGATGTCGGAGCGGGTGCTCGAGAATCACGGTTCCGCGCAGAGCCGTCTGTACCTGTATCCGGGCACCTACCGCCTCACCGCCACCGA
>DAIMZS010000210.1:0-6007 GCA_036733825.1 Rudaea sp. | reverse complement strand
GCGCAGGAAGCGCATGCGCTCGTCGAAGTGCGCGACGCCGCGAACGAACTCGTCTTCGACGCCGACATCGCGATGTGGATTTCGCCGCGGCGCGGCGATCAGAACGCGTAGCTCGCGCTCAGCACCCAGCGAGAGCGATCGTCGGGCGAGGTGCTCGGATAGGCATAGTTCGCGCGATTGATCGCGACCCAGAGCAGCTGCACGTCGATGCGCTCGAATTTCGTGCCGACGCCGAGACTCGCGTCGTACGTCCGCCCGCGGTCGCCGCCGGGCGCGGGCTGCGTCCGCTGCGCGCCGAGATGGCCGATCAGGCGCCAGCGCTCGTCGAGCGGATACGCGCCGTTCAATTCGATGTAGTCCGAGCGCTGCTGCCGGCCGAAATAATTCGGTGCGTGGTAGAAACGCAGGCTCCAGTTTTCCGCGGAAACGCCGACGAAGGTTTCGGCGTAATTCCAAAAGGTGAAGCCGCTGAAGATCCAATAAGTCGCGCCGATTTCCCAGCTCCAGCGCGAGGTCAGCGCATGGGCGTAGCCGGCGTCGATCGTCCACAGCGGTTCGGCGTGACGCTCGCCATACAGGCGCGTCTGCGCGACCTGGCCGCCGACGAATCCGCCCCAGGCGCTGTCGTAGTTGACCGCCGCGCTCACGCCGGGATCGCCGTCGTTGAGCGACACGCCGCGATAAACGTAATCGCTCGCCACACCGATCTGCGCCGACACCTGCGCGAACGCGGGTCCGGCGAAGCATCCTGCGAACACGAGCAGCAGGCGCGCGCCGCCGCGCGGCCTCAGCGCGACACGCGCGCCGTTCCTTCGCGGGCAGGCAGGCAATTCAGCGACGGTGCGGAACGCCGCAATGTGGCGCAGGCGTCGATGTAGCCGGCGGCGCCACCGGGAGAACTGAGCGGAAATCGGACCCATGCCGCCGATTGTCGCATGCTCGGGTGACGCGTCACCTCGCGCACCAGCGCGAGCAGACCGGCGACGTGCGCGGTCGCGAACGACGCTCCCGAGACGAAATTCCAGCGTCCGCCCGGCGCGGGTGCGGGCACGTCGTCGCCTGGCGCGGGCAAGGCGGCATCGGGTGCACCGGTGCGGTCCGACACGGCGAGCACGCCGGGATGGGATGCGGGAAAACCGCCGTCGGCCGCACGCGCGTCGACGGCGCCGACGACGGTGGCGCCGTGGTCGAGCGCCACGTCGATCAGCCGCGCGAGCAGACGATCGTCGGGGCCGGACAAACTCATGTTGATCACCTGCGCATCGGCGATGATCGCCGCCTGCAGCGCCTGCGCCAAGGTGAAGCTGCTGCACAGCGTCGACGCCGCCGACTCTTCCCAGCACGCGCGCAGCGCGAGCAGCTCCGCCTGCGGCGCGATGCCGACGACGCCGGCGCCGCGCGCACCGATGATGCCGGCCACCGCGGTGCCGTGCGCTTCGGCGACCTGGGTGCGCGCGTCGACGAAATTGCGCTCGACCGCGATGCGTCCGGCGAGATCGGGATGCGAGGCGTCGACGCCGCTGTCGATCACCGCCACGCGCACGTCGCGGCCGGTGCTGACTTTGTGCAGTTCATCGAGCTGCCACAGCTTCGCGCTCGGCTGCAGCGGATAGAGTGATTCTTTCGTCGGCGCGGGCGGGTCGGCGAGCGCACGGAATCGATTCATCGGCTGCGCCCATTCGACGCGTCGATCCTTGGACACGTGCTGCACGACCTCGTCGATGTTCGCGCCGGGCGGCGCGCGCAGAACGTAGCAGTCGACGCCAATCACCGGCATCGGCCATCCCGACTGCACGGTCAGCCCCTGCTCGCGCGCGACGCTTTCGGCGATGCGCCGGCGCGCGGCCTCGCCGGCCGTGTCCGCATAGGTGCCGCCGTAGTTCGCGCCGGGCCGGTAGTGCGGCGGCGGCAGGCGCAGCATCACGAGAATCTCGTGTGCGGCGTCGTTGACCTGCGGCGGCGGTTCATCGGCCGTCGCCGCCCACGCCGCCGCGGTGCCCAGCCACCACACGGCGGACAGCAGGGCCAGCTTCGCGAGCAGGCGTTTCAATGCGCTGCCTTGGCGTCGAGCGATTGCACGAGCAGTACCGACGGCTCCGCGCGCAACTGCTGCAGCATCGCGTCGGCGCGCTCGGGCGCGACCGCGAGAATGTAGGCGTCGGCCGCGGTCGGACCGTCGACGATGCGCGCACCGCTGGCGAGCAGCACGCGGCGCAGTTCGCCGACTTGCGTCTGCGGCGCAAACGCGACGACCAGGCGCGCCGGCTCCGCGGCCGCCGGCCGCGACAGCGCGCGATAGGTATGCGCTTCCTCCATACCCGGCTGCACTCGCCCCGCCACCAGCACCGCGGCGAGACCGACGATGGCCATCGCCTGCACCGCCACCGCCCAGCCGAGGAGCGGGCGCGGCAGCAGGCGATCGAGCCACTCTTGCAGACGCGCGGACGCGGGCGCTTTCCGCGCCGGCGCGGGCAGACGCGCGCGCATCGCCGCGAACGCGCGATCGACATCGCGTTCGGGCATCGCCACGTTGTTCGCCGCGCGCAATTGTTGTTCCCACTCGAGCTCGCCGCGGCAGGCCGCGCAGGCCTGCACGTGCTCGTCGACGAGACGGCGTTCTTCCTCGCCGAGCGTGCCCATGACGAACCAGGGCAGCAGATCGCGCACTTCGTTGTGCGCGGAATCCAGATTCACGATTCGTGCGCTCACAGAATATCCTCCAAACGTTCAGGCAGCAGCGCCTTCAGGCGCCGCCGCGCGTGGAACATGCGTGTTTTCACGGTCTCGACCGGACATTCCATGATCTGCGCGATCTCGCGATAGCCGATTTCATGGAAATAGGTCAGCTCGATCACCGCGCGATGGTTGGCCGAGAGCGCGTCGACCGCCTCCGACAGAACCCGGCGCAATTGCGCCTGCATCACCTCGTCGCGCGGTTCCGCCGGGTCGGCGATCGCATCGGCCGCCTCGTCGGATTCGACCGGAATATCCACGTCGCGCAGCGCCTTCAGCGATTTGCGGTAGGCGATCGCGAAGACCCACGTCGACACCTTCGAGGAGCGGTTGTATTTGTGCGCGCTCGTGGAGACGACGAACATGGTGTCGTTGAGAATCTCCTCGACCAGCTCCGGCCGCCGCGTCATGCGCTCGATGAACCGCGCCAGCCGCGGGAAATAATTGCGGTACAGCGTCTCGAACGCACGCATGTCGCCGCGGGCGACGCGCTCGACCAGCGCAGCCTCGTCCACCCCGCTCGCGAGCGGCGGGGACGGCGAAGCGACGCTTCTGGTCGACCTGGAAAACATAGCCGAGTCTCTTGTCATCCCCATCTATTCCACGGTCGGGGCGGACGGTTCAATTTTGCCGGAAATCCGCCCGCGACGGCGAAATTGCGGGGCGCGATGAACCTTTTTCCGCCGCCGCGGAATACATCCCGCGTCGGGCAACGCACCGTGGCGCCGCCCGTTTTTTCGATCCCCCAAGGAGCCGGTCCATGCGCAAACATTTTCTCCCTCTGCTCGTTTTATTGCTGTCCGCGGCCGCCCCGGCCTGGGCGGCCGATCATCAGGTCACTCTGTCCGGCCTGAGTTTCTCGCCATCCTCGCTGACGATCAACCAGGGCGACACCGTGACGTTCACCTACGCCGGCGGATCGATGCCGCACAACGCGGTCGCCGACAACGGCGCGTTCAACAGCGGCGGCGCCTCGTCGTCATCGTGGACCTACACCACGCCGGCGTTCAACACCACCGGCAGCTTCGGCTACTACTGTGCGATTCACGGCGGCCCCGGCGGCGTCGGCATGTCGGGCACGATCACGGTGCAGGCCTACAACCCGCCGCCGGCGCCGGATTTCAGCCTGGCCGCGCAATCGAGCAGCGTCAGCGTCACCCAGGGCGCGAGCGCCACCGACACGATCACGATCACGCCGACGAACGGTTTCTCCGGCAACGTCGCCTTCGCCGCCAGCGGACTGCCTTCGGGCGTGACCGCGAGCTTCGGCGGCGGTAACGCGACGAGCACCGTGCTGACCTTGAACGCCAGCGCCTCGGCCGCGACAGGAACCTCTAGCATCACCGTCACCGGCACCTCCGGTAGCCTGAGCCATTCGGTACCGGTCAGCGTGACCGTCAACGCGGCGGCGCCGGCGTTCTCGATCGTGCCCGGCATCACCGGCTCCTGGTACCTGCCCGCGCAATCCGGCCACGGTTTCAATGTCGAAGTGCTCGCCAACAACGGCTTCCTCGCGTTCTGGTACGTGTACGACAACAGCGGCAACAATCTCTGGCTCGTCGGCCAGGGCACCTACGCCGGCGACACGGCGACGATGGATCTCTACCAGGGTGCGGGCGGCATGTTCCCGCCGAACTTCGACAAGACAAAAATCACGCGCACGAAGTGGGGCACGATGACGATGACCTTCACCGACTGCAACAACGCCACGGCGCAGTGGACCCCGATCATTCCGGGCTACACCGGCGGATCGATGGCGCTGCAGCGTCTGACCGGCGTGAACGGAGTGGCCTGCCCTTGAGCATGCGCGCGCGGCATTCCGCCGCTGCGGGACCGGAGTCGATCCGGTCCCGCAGCGCCCTGTCGGCCATCCTCTTCGCGCTGGCAATGCTGGCCGGCGGCGGCGCCCACGCCGTCGGCATCGGCGAGCGCGCTCCGGACTTCCGCCTGCCGCAGCTCGGCAAGGATGCGCCGCTCGGCCTTGCCGACCTGCGCGGCAAAGTCGTCTTCGTCGACTTCTGGGCGTCGTGGTGCGGCCCGTGCCGCGAAGCGATGCCGCAGTACGAGAAGTTGAATGCGTCGCTGGCGCACGATCAATTCGCCATGCTCGCCGTCAACGTCGACGAAGTGCGCGAGGACGCGGCGAAATTTCTCGCCGCGCATCCGGTCAGCTACGCGATCGTGCTCGACCCGGCCGGCGAGGTGCCGAAAGCCTACGGCCTGATCGGCATGCCGACTTCGTATCTGATCGACCGCAGCGGCGTGGTGCGCTGGCGCGGACAGGGCTTCAAGTCCGCCGACGTCGACACGCTGCGCCAGGAAATCGACAAGCTGCTCAAGGAGCCCGCCCATGCGCCTTAGCCGACTCGCCCGAATCATCTGTGCCGTCGCCGCCTGTGCCGCACTCGCCGCCTGCGCCACCACGCCCGTGCAGCCCTGGGAACGCGCACGCCTCGCGCGCTGGGACATGCGCTGGGATCCGGACCCGGCGCAAACCGCGCTGAAACAGCACACCTACTTCAGCAAAGAAGGCTCCAGCGGCGTGATCGGCGCCGCCGGTGGCGGTTGTGGGTGCAACTGATGGCCCGTCCCTCCGCTTCACTGGCCGCGCTGCTCTCCGCCGCCGCCGCGTTATCGCCCACGCCGCCGGCGAAAGCCGCGGACAGCGACGATGCGAACACGCGCGCGAGCTATCGTTTTTCCGAATACGGCGAGGACGCGCTCAACGCGCCCACGGTGATCGGTGATCCGCGCCGCTACCGCGTGCTGTCGCAGGAACTCAGCGTCGACACGAAACTCGACAGCGGCGCCTGGGGCTTGAAGCTCGACGCGACTCACGAAGTGATGAGCGGCTCCTCACCCTGGTACGTGGTGCCGGATGCGCACGAGCGCCCCGTGCAGGTGCTCAGCGGCGCGACGATCCGCGATCATCGCAGCGCGCTGTCGGCGTCGCTGACGCAGAACCCCGGCACGAGCGAGAACACGACTTACACCGCCTCGTATTCGGCCGAGCGCGACTATCACGCCACGTCGATCGGCATCGAACGCAGCCAGCCGCTGAACGGCACAACGACGCTCGGCTACGGCGGCAGTTTCTCGCACGACCTGATCCGGCCGACCGACGCGGCGATCTACGGCCGCATCGAACGCGCGACGAAGAACACCGCATCGACCTTCGCCAGCCTCGCCTGGGTGCTCGACCGCAACTCGGTGCTGCAGGCCGGCGTGCAGCTCAATCTCGAACACGGCTATCTGAGTGATCCGTACAAGATGT
>DAIMZS010000209.1:0-6055 GCA_036733825.1 Rudaea sp. | reverse complement strand
TCCACAGGTTCGATGCCGAATTAGATCGCGCATCGACGCGAAACCTTACGTTGCATCGGGGATGTCATGAACATGCGGCCCGGCCGGTCGATCGCAAGGTATCCCACCTGCGGTAATGTCTTAGCTGAAATTGCTTTCCGTTCGTGGTGATGCTTCGGCAGGCTCAGCACAGGGTACGCTGCGCGTATCGAACCACGAATGGCAATCTTGGCGCGCGGTTCGTCCTTCGATACCTCAGGACGAACGGTCCCGATTTTAAATTGAGATCCTGCTCGCCTGCCGCATGGCTTGCGCAAAGACAGATTACTACGTAAATTAGTAGTATGACTCCGCTTACCGCCCGGCAGCAGCAGATCCTCGATTTCATCCGCGAACATCTCGCGCGCGAGGGGTTGCCGCCGACCCACGAAGAAATCGCCGCCGCGTTCGGCTTCAGCCAGCCGCGCGCGGCGGGGTTTCATTTGCAGGCGCTCGCGCAGAAAGGCGCGATCGAACTCGTGCCGGGCAAGGCGCGCGCGATCCGCCTGCTGCAGCCGGCACGCAGGGAGGCGGCGCGTGCCGATGTCTTGCGCCTGCCGCTCGTCGGCCGCGTCGCCGCCGGCGCGCCGATCGACGCCGACGCGCACATCGAGCGCGAGATCCAACTCGACCGCCACCTGTTCCGCCCGCGTCCGGACTTCCTCCTGCGCGTCGAAGGCATGAGCATGCGCGACGCCGGCATCCTCGACCGCGACCTCATCGCCGTGCACCGCACGCCCGAGGCGGGCAACGGCCAGATCGTCGTCGCGCGCATCGAGGGCGAGATCACGGTGAAGGAGTTCCAACGCTCGCGCTCGCGCATCACTTTGTTGCCGGCCAATCCCGATTTCGATCCGATCGAAGTCGATCCGCACACGAGCGACTTCGCCATCGAAGGGCTCTATGTCGGCGTGATCCGCCTGCCTTGAGCTGCCGACGTGGCCGTCTTCGCCGTCCTTTCCAATCCGTCGATCGACGCCGTGCTGCGCGATCCGCGCATCTGGCGCGGCACGGCAAACGACTGCGAGGTTCCGTATGTGGCTTCGGGCCACGCCGCACTCGACGACGCCCTGCCGCATCGCGGCTGGACGCAGGGCGCGATGACCGAAATCCTGTTCGATGCGGACGGCATCGGCGAATTCGATCTCGTCCTGCCGGCGCTGGCGCGACTGACGCAACAGCAGCGTCATGTCGTTCTCGTCGCGCCGCCGTATCTGCCTTACGCGCCGGCGCTGTTCGCAGGCGGGGTCGATCTGGGCTTTTTGCATTGCGTGGAGCCGTCGTCCGATATCGAAGCGCTGTGGGCCGCGGAGCAATGCCTGCGCTCGGGCGTCTGCGCGGCCGTGCTGTGCTGGCCGCGCCAGGCGACCGACCGCACGCTGCGCCGCCTGCAGGTCGCGGCCGAGTTCGGCAACGCGCTCGGTTTTGCGTTTCGCACTGCGCGCGCGGCGGCGAATCCGTCGCCCGCGGCGACGCGCGTCCAGATTCGCGCCGACGAGGGCACGCGCCTGCGCATCCTCAAATGCCGCGGCGCCCATCCGCCCGCGCACTCGATTCCGTTGCGGCCGGTCGTCGCATACCTCAGGTAACCGCACGATGCTTTGGGCTGCTTTGCTCCTGCCACGACTCGGACTCGATGCCCTCGCGCGCGGCGCACCCGCCGCGGACGAGCGCCTGCGCGATACCGTGCTGATCTCGCGCGATCAGGCGCGGCCGCTGATCGTCGATGCGATGCCGGCCGTGCGCGCCGCCGGCGTGCGCAGCGGACAAACCCTGGCGGCCGCGCAGGCACTATGTCCGCAGCTCAAAACCGCCGTGCACGATCCCGCGCAGGAGCAGAAACTGCGCGAACTGCTCGCCGGCTGGGCTTATGGCTACAGCTCGCACGTTTCCCTGCGCGAGGCCGATGCGATTCTGATCGAAATCGGCGGCAGCCTCGGCCTGTTCGGTCCGTGGCCGCGCCTGGAACAGCGCTGGCGCGCGGAGTTGAACGATCTCGGCATCACCCACCGCCTCGCCGTGGCGCCGACGGCGCTCGGCGCGCTGGCGCTCGCGCGCGCGCAGGACGGCGTGCTGGTCGGCAATCTCGCGACACTGCGCCAGGCACTCGATGCGCTGCCGCTCGCGCACGCCGGGCTCGATGCGCTCGCCGTCGAAGCGCTGCACGGCATGGGCCTGCAGCGTTTGCGCGAGGCCTACGCTTTGCCGCGCGCCAGCCTGATCCGGCGCTTCGGCGCGGCGTTTGCCGACCAGCTCGAGCGCCTGTGCGGCGCGGCGTCCGATCCGCTGCCGCTATATCGGCCGCCCGATCGTTTTCATGCGCGCATGGAGTTCGATCACGAGATCGAAACCAGCGAAGCGCTGCGCTTTCCGCTGCGCCGCCTGATCGGCGACCTTTGCGCGTTTCTGACCAGCCGCGACGGCGGCGTGCAGCAACTCGAACTCGTGCTCGAACACGACCCGATGCAGTTCAAGCAACTTGCGCCGACGCGGATCGCGATCGGCCTGCAATCGCCGCAGCGCGACGCGCGCAGCGTGCTCGAACTCTGCGTGCTGCGTCTGCAGGCCAGTGCGGTTCCCGCGCCGGTGCGTGCGCTGGCCGTGCAGGCCGCGAACCTGCCGCCGTTCGTGCCGCTCGCGCGCGACTTGTTCGACGAGGCGCGCGGCGCGCAACTGGATTGGCCCCAGCTCGCCGACCGCCTGCGCAGCCGGCTCGGCGCCGAGGCCGTGTACGCGCTCGCGGTCAGCGACGATCCGCGTCCCGAACACGCCTGGCGCAAGCGCGCCGTGGGATCGAATCCTGCCCCCATGCGCCGGCTGGGGTCACGACCGAATTGGCTGCTGCGCCGGCCGCTGCCGTTGCGCGGCGAACCCCGGCGCATCCTCGCCGGTCCCGAGCGCATCGAAGCGGGCTGGTGGGACGGCGGCGACCTGCGCCGCGACTACTACGTGATTGAGACGCGCGAAGGCCAGCGCGCCTGGGCGTTCCGCGGCATCGGCGGCGAAGCGCCGTGGCTGCTGCATGGGTGGTTCGCGTGAAGGTTTCCGCGCATGAATCCCGTGCCCGACTACGCCGAACTGCATTGTCTTTCGAACTTCTCGTTCCAGCGCGGCGCCTCGACTGCGCTTGAGCTGTTCGAGCGCGCCGCAAAGCTCGGCTATCGCGCGCTCGCGATCACCGATGAGTGTAGCCTGGCCGGCATCGTGCGCGCCTTGGAGGCATCGGAAAAAACCGGCGTGGCCCTCATAGTCGGTAGCGAAATCTGCCTCGACGACGGCCTGAAGCTCGTCCTGCTCGCACCGGACCTCGCCGCTTATCAATCGCTGTGCGCATTGATCACGAAAGGACGGCGCGATGCAAAGAAAGGCGGATATGCACTGCGCCGCGCGGACGTGGCCGCGCACGCACAAGGCCTGCTCGCCTTGTGGATTCCCGGGCAAACTGTTTTGCCCGACGATGCAAAGTGGATAACGCAGCATTTTCCGCAGCGCGCATGGCTGGCGGTCGAACTGCACCGCGGCGCGGACGATGCCACCCGTTTGCGCAAGTTGCTCGCCTTCGCCGCACGCCACGGACTGCCGGCCGTCGCCGCCGGCGACGTGCACATGCACATCCGCCGCCGCCGCGCGCTGCAGGACACGCTGACCGCGATCCGTCACCGCACGACGCTGCGCGCCGGCAGCGGCTATCTGTTTGCGAACGGCGAGCGCCACCTGCGCAAGCGCGAAACGCTCGCCGAAATCTATCCGTGCGAATTGCTCGAAGAGACGCTGCGCATCGCCGCGCGCTGCAGTCTCAATCTGAGGAAGCTGAATTACGAATACCCGCACGAACTCGTGCCGCAGGGACATACGCCGACGAGCTGGCTGCGGCATTTGGTCGAACAAGGCGCCCGCTGGCGTTGGCCTGAAGGCGAAACGCCGGCAGTGCGCAAACTCATTGAAAAAGAGCTTGCTCTGATCGCCGAGGAAGAATACGAAGCCTTCTTTCTCACCGTGCATGACATCGTCGATTTTGCACGTCATCGCAGCACGCCTCCCATTCTTTGCCAGGGCCGCGGTTCGGCGGCGAATTCCGCCGTGTGCTTTTGCCTGGGCATCACCGCGGTCGATCCAGCCATTTGGAAGCTCGAGTTCGGCCGCTTTCTCTCAAGTGAGCGCGGCGAACCACCCGATATCGACGTGGATTTCGAGCACGAGCGGCGCGAGGAAGTAATCCAGTACATTTACAACAAATACGGCCGCGAGCGCGCCGCGCTTGCTGCGACGGTGATCAGCTACCGCACCAAGAGCGCGCTGCGCGACGTCGCCAGGGCATTGGGGTTTTCCGTCGACCAGGTCGATCAACTGAGCCGTTCGATCTCGGTGCACGACGGCGAGGAAACGCTCGCCGCGCGCTTGACCGAAGCGGGTTTCGATCCGGCCGCGCCGACCGTGCGGCGCGTAGTCGCGCTCGCGCGCGAGCTGCACGGCTTCCCACGCCATCTCTCGCAGCACGTCGGCGGCTTCGTCATCAGCAACGCGCCTCTGCACACGCTCGTGCCGGTCGAGAACGCGGCGATGCCCGAGCGCACCATCATTCAGTGGGACAAGGATGATCTCGAGGAAATGAAGCTGCTCAAGGTCGATTGCCTTGCGCTCGGCATGCTGACCTGCATTCGCAAGTGTTTCGATTCGTTACGTTCGTTACGTGGCGGCGAATGGGAAATCTCCAAACTTCCGAGTGAGGACACAGCCACATACCAGATGATCCAAAAGGCCGATACGGTCGGCGTATTCCAGATCGAATCACGCGCGCAGATGGCGATGCTGCCGCGACTGAAACCCAAGGAGTTTTATGACCTCGTCATCCAGGTCGCGATCGTGCGACCCGGGCCGATCCAGGGCGACATGGTTCATCCGTACCTGCAGCGGCGGCAGGACCCGGAGTCGGTCAAGTATCCCTCGCCGCAATTAAAAGAAGAATTGAAGCGCACGCTCGGCGTGCCGCTGTTCCAGGAACAAGTGATGCGCATCGCCATCGTCGCCGCAGGTTTCACGCCGGGGGAAGCCGACGAATTGCGCCGTTCGATGGCCGCATGGAAGCGACGCGGCGGCCTCGATCATCTTCACGACAAGTTGGTCAATGGAATGATCGAGCGCGGTTACTCGCCCGATTTCGCCGAGCGCATCTTCAAGCAGATGAAGGGTTTCGGCGACTACGGTTTCCCCGAATCGCACGCGACCAGTTTCGCTTTGCTGGCCTATGCCTCGAGCTGGCTGAAATGCCATGAGCCCGCCGCGTTCGCCTGCGCCCTGCTCAATTCGCAGCCGATGGGTTTCTATTCGGCCAGCCAGATCGTGCAGGATCTGCGCCGGCACGGCGCGCGCGTGCTGCCGGTCGATGTGCGCTACAGCGGCTGGGACTGTTCGCTCGAAAAGTTCGGCACGCAACGCCTGGCGCAGACGCAAAACCTGCAGCCCGCGCTGCGCCTGGGTCTGCGTGAAGTGCGCGGCTTCAGCGAGGAAACGGCGCGGCGCATCGAGGCGGCACGCGCGCAGAAGCCGTTCGCTTCGATCGTCGATTTGTGCACGCGTGCCCAGCTCGATCCGCGCGCGCAATCGCTGCTCGCGCAGGCGAATGCATTGCGCGGACTCGCCCGCCATCGCCATCACGCGTATTGGGAAATCGCCGGCGTCGAGGCGACCCGGCCACTGTTCGGCCGCGACAGCCCGGCCGAGGCGCGAGTCACGCTGTCGCCGCCGCGTACCGGCGAAAACGTGCTCGCGGACTACGCGAGCACGGGCTTGAGTCTGGGCCCGCACCCGATCGCGCTCGTGCGCAGACAACTGAAGGCGCGGCGCTGCCGCCGCTCGAGCGAATTGCGCGAGATTACGCAAACCATGCCGGTGCGCGCCGCCGGCCTCGTGATCGGCCGCCAGCAGCCGCAGACCGCGAGCGGCCTCACCTTCGTCACTCTCGAAGACGAAGACGGCCAGGTCAACGTCATCGTGCGGCTGGCGCTGGCCGAACGCCAGCGCCGAGCCTTCCTCGAAT
>DAIMZS010000208.1:0-6122 GCA_036733825.1 Rudaea sp. | reverse complement strand
CCGCCGCCGTCGCCGGTGCAGGTGTGTGCGGAAGTGGCGCTGAAGTACGCGCGGCCGTAGCCGCCCGTCGCGAGCACGACGCCGTGCGCACGGAACAGATGCAGCGTGCCTTCGGCCATGTCGAGCGCGAGCACGCCGCGGCAGGCGCCGTCGGCGTCGAAAATCAAATCCAGCGCGAAGTATTCGATCTTGAACTGTGCATCGTGCGCGAGCGACTGCTGGTACAGCGTATGCAGCATCGCATGACCGGTGCGGTCGGCCGCGGCGCAGGTGCGCTGCGCGGGCGGGCCCTCGCCATAGCGCGTGGTCATGCCGCCGAACGGACGCTGGTAGATTCTGCCTTCCTCGGTGCGCGAGAACGGCACGCCGTAGTGTTCGAGCTCGATCACCGCGGCCGGGGCGTTCTGGCACATGTACTGGATGGCGTCCTGGTCGCCGAGCCAGTCCGAGCCCTTGATGGTGTCGTAGAAGTGATAGCGCCAGTCGTCCTCGCCCATGTTGCCGAGCGCCGCGGAAATGCCGCCCTGCGCCGCGACCGTATGCGAGCGCGTCGGGAACACCTTGGTCAGGCAAACCGTCTTCAGTCCTTTCGCAGCGAGACCGAACGTCGCGCGCAGACCCGCGCCGCCCGCACCGACGACGACCATGTCGTATTTGTGTTCTTGAATCTTGTACGCCGACATTGTTGTTGTATTCCCGTTGCGACTAGGCGAGCGCGATGCGCACGATGGCGAACACGCTCGTGAGCGCGCCCGCAAAGCAGAAGAATTTCACCGCGAGCTGCGAAGCGATCTCGAGCCACGGCGTGTGCACGTAGTCCTCGATCACGACCTGCAGGCCGAGCTGCGCGTGCCAAAACCCCGCGATCACGAACGCGCTCAGCCAGACGGCGGCGAACGGATGGTGCAGGATCGCGCGCGCCTGCGCGTAATCCGCGTGCATCAGCGCGAGCGCGAGAAAAATCGCCCACAGACAGAGCGGAACGAGCGCCACCGCGGTCACGCGCTGGACGATGAAATGATGCGTACCGCTCTTCGCCGAGCCGAGTCCGTTCACGCGCTTCAGTGGCGTCTGGAAATTCGGGCCGCTCATTTCGCGCCTCCCTGGGCGATCACACAGGCCCAGATCAGGCCGGTGAGCACAAGACTGACGACGATGACGGCGACGCCGCTGTTCTTCGCCTGCTGGATCGAAAAGCCTTTGCCGGCGTCCCAGAACAGATGGCGGATGCCGTTGGCGAGATGAAAGCACAGCGCCCAGCTCCAGCCGAACAACAGCACGAGGCCAAGCGGCGAGCCGCAGAACGCACGCGCCGTCGCGTAGGCGTCGGGGCCATTGGCGAGCGCGAGCAGCACCCACACGAGCAGCAAGGTGCCGGCGGCCAGCGCAATGCCGGTGATGCGATGGGTGATCGACAGCGCCATCGCCAGCGGCCAACGATAGATCGTCGTGAACGGGGATAAGGGTCGTGCGTTTTGCGGCATACGAGAACCTTGTATGTGGCTACTTGCGTGAGTGAAGCGAGTGACAGCGACGACGGCGATCAGAAATCGACGCAACGGCCGTTCTTTTCCCAGTCGCCGTAGCGCGTGGGCTCCGGACCGTCACGGCCGCCGATTTCCTTCGGCAGAGGCTTGGCCGCGGACGGCGGCGTGGATGATACCGTTTCGCCGGCCTCGTGCGCTGCAGATTCGGAAGTGGATTCGGATATCTGGGTCGACATGACGCGGCGCTTGGCCCCTGTTCGCTTGACAATCGGCAAGAAAACTCCACATTTCTTGCGCTGCAGAATTATAGCTCTTAACCCCAACCCCTGACAGGCTGCGCAAAGCGATCTGCCCAGTCGCGAACATGACGACGGAAACGGGCCAATACGATGACAGACTCTGCCTTTATTGCTCTGCCGGCCCCGCAAATCCTCGAAATCAGCGGAGCCGATGCGATCGCGTTCGCCCAATCACAGTTCTCGAGCAACATCGCCGAGATCGAAAACGGACATTGGCAATGGTCGGCGTGGTTGTCGGCCCAGGGACGCGTGCGCGCGTTCTTCCACCTGCTGCGCGACCACGACGAACGGGTGCGCCTGGTTCTGCGCGGCGGCGAGGCGGCGCGTCTTGCCGCCGAGCTCTCGCGTTATGTGTTCCGCTCGAAAGTGCGCCTGCGTGCGATCGAAAATCAGTGGGCCTATGTCGCGCGAGATTCCCGCGCTCTCGACGCATTTCGCGATGCGCCGGCCGGCCGGCGCATCGCATCCGTTTCGAACTCCAGCTGCATCGCCCTGCCCGGCCCCGTGCCACGCTGGCTTCTGTTGAGCGACGAACAACGAACGGAGGCGGACGCATCGGCGGCGGCGCAGAATGAAAATGCGCTCGCCGACATCGACGCGGGCATGATCACATTGGATTCTTCCCTCGAAGACCGCCTGCTGCCGGCCTGGATCGGACTCGACATTCTCGGCGCGACCAGCACGAACAAGGGCTGTTATCCCGGCCAGGAAATCGTCGCACGCCTGCATTTCAAGGGCGGCAGCAAACGCCGGCTGCAGCGTCTTTCCTTCGCCGCCGCGAAGCTGCCCGAACCCGGCACTGAACTGAGCGGAGACGGCGAACAAGCGGGGCTGGTCGTGTGCTCGGCTTGGGCGGATCAGAAAACGGCGGCCGCTCTTGCCGTCGTCGGCGCGTAGATAAATTATACTTCTATATAAGTTTAATTATGAAGTATTGAGTCTTTGTATAAAAAGATAATTGAATACAATTTCCTCTTTTATCTTTTTATCAATTGCTTAATTGAGTCTGAACGCGCTTGTTCAGCTTTCCTTATTCTTAACATTTACGGTTGTGCGATCGCAGCGAATCGACTAACCTGCACGCACTGAATTGACGCGTCGACGTCTGATCGACGCAAGCAACAATCCGCAGTCTGCGCGTTGTTGCAAAGGAATCCAGGCGGTTCCTTACACCATCCATCCTGTCCACTTGAGCGCGCGACTGATTCGCAGCTTGCTCGCGGCAGGAAGAAATCCCGACTGGCGCGCTCCATCGCGACGCGGATTTCGCATTACGCCATTCCTTTTGTCGTTTTGTGTTTGCCTATGAAACTTTCCTTCTTGCTCTGGCTCGCCTCGATCCTGCCGCAGCCCGTTGCCGACCGTGCCTGCCTCGCCGGCACGATCTATCTCGAAGCGCGCAGCGAACCGACGGCGGGTCAGCTCGCCGTCGCCGAAGTCGCGCTGCGCCGCGCCGACAGCGGTCAGTGGGGCAGTTCCGTGTGTTCGGTGCTCAAGGCGCCCGGCCAGTTCGCGTTTACCCTCGTGCCGCCGAATTACGTCATGAGCGAAGTCGATGCGCTGCAGCGTTCGTGGGCGATCGCGAACATCGCGATGGCGATGTGGTCATTGCCGGAGCCGCTGCGTTATTCCGTCGTGCCGAAAGCCGATCACTTCTACGCATCGAACACGCCGATGCCGCCGTGGGCCAAGGGTTATCCGCTCGCGCGCATCGGCGAACACAGTTTCTACCGCGTCGATTGACGAAATAACTGATCGAGAGGCAATAAAAAACCGGACGTGCTCGCGCACGTCCGGTTTTTCTTTGAGCGCTTCTTCGAATCAGCGCATCAGTTCGAGACGGCCGTCGTTGCGTCCGCCGCGGATGACCACGCGGTCGCCGATGCGGAAGCCGGGGTTGTCGTACTGGCCGACCCACGCCTCGTGACCGTCGTCGAGTTCAACGTAGTAACGCCAGGCATAGCCCGACGCCGCACGCGCATTGTTCGACTCGATGGCGTTGCCCGCCACCGCACCGCCGACCGCGCCGACCGCCGTGGTCGCCGCACGGCCGCTGCCGTGGCCGAACTGGTTGCCGATCAGGCCGCCGATAAGGGCGCCGAGAATCGCGCCGCCGCCGGTCGTCTGCTGATCGACGCGCACCTGCTCGATCTGGCGGATCGTACCGCAGCGATTGCACACGCCGTTGTCGCGCCGGTCGTAGTAACCGCTCTGCTGGTTATAACCCGCCGGATCCCGATACACCACGCGCTCGCGCGGGGGCGGCGCTACGCACGCCTGCAGACCGAAGAGCGCGATCAGAAGCAACACGATAAGTCCGCGATGGTTGAACATGTTCTTGTCCTCGAGTGGTGATTACGCTAAACCCGGCTCCCGGGTTCGAGAATCATTCTGCGAGCCGGCGTGTGAATATTCACAGAATTCGCTAAACCGCGCCTTACTGTGCAAATCCCTGCCCTGTCAGGTTAGCATCCCGCCGGGGAATGGAACGGACCACGGGGAAAAGCGATGACAACAGCGCCACCGAAGCCGCTCGGCGAGCGGATCCGCAATCTCGACGCGACTTCCGCAAAAAACAAGCTCTTTCCTTTCGGCGATGCGGAGATTGCGGCGGCCTTGGCCGAACTGCGTCCCGGCCAAGCAGTCGATATCCTGCAGCACTTCCCTCCCGACCGGCGCAATGCCATCGCCGCGGCCGCGCCGCCCGGCGGCGGTGAACAGTGGCTCGTGCGCAGCCATTATCCGGAATCCACGGTCGGCCGCCTGATGGAGGCGACGCCGTTGCAGTTCACCGCGCAGACCACTGTGCAGGCGGCGACCGACGCGTTGCGCGACACGATCAAGACGCGCCTGATCACCTACCTCTTCGTCGTCGATGCCGAAGGGCGGCTGGTCGGCGTCGTCACCTTCCGCGAAATGCTCTATGCGGATCGCCATCACACGCTCGGCGAGATCATGGTGCGCAATCCGTTTTCGCTGCGGCCCGACATGGAACTGGTCGATGCGATGCGCGAGGTCGTCACCCGGCATTACCCGGTGTATCCGGTCTGCGATGCGGACGGCAAGCTGGTCGGCCAGGTGCGCGGCCAAGTGCTGTTCGAAGAGCAGGCGTTCGAAATCAGCGCGCAGGCCGGTTCGATGGTCGGTGTCGAGAAAGAAGAACGCACGACGACGCCGTGGGCGCGCGCGCTGATGTTCCGCCATCCGTGGCTGCAGCTGAACCTGCTCACGGCCTTCGTCGCCGCCGCGGTGGTCGGCTATTTCCAGAACACGGTCAATGCGATCGTTCTCCTCGCCGTGTTCCTGCCCGTGCTCTCGGGCCAGTGCAGCAACACCGGCTGCCAGGCACTCGCGGTCACTCTGCGCGGCATGACGTTGAACGAACTGCGCGCCGGCCGCACCTCCGCCCTGCTGCTCAAGGAAGCCTGGCTCGGTTTGCTCAACGGCGTGCTCGTCGGCATCGTCGCCGCGATCGGCATGTATGTGATCGCGCGCATGCAGCACAACGCGCAGGCGTTGCCGCTCGCGCTGATCACGCTCGTCGCGATGGCGCTGTCGAGTGTCGCCAGCGGCGTCGCCGGCTCGGCCGTGCCGATGGTGCTCAAGAAGGCCGGCGCAGACCCGGCGATGGCTTCGAGCATCTTTTTGACCACGGCGACCGACGTGGTCAGCATGGGCCTGTTTCTCGGCATGGCGCAATGGCTGCTGCTTTGAACCTGATCGACAGTCACGCGCATATCGACGTCGAAGAATTCGATGCCGATCGCGATGCGGTGCTCGCGCGCGCACGCGAGGCCGGCGTCGCGCGCCAGATCGTGCCGGCGATCGCGCTGGCCGGTTTCGACAAGCTGCGCGCGCTCTGCCGCGACGAAGCGGGCCTCTATCCGGCGTACGGCCTGCATCCGATGTATCTCGCCGAACATCGCCCCGAACATCTCGACGCGCTGCGCGACTGGATCGAGCGCGAACGCCCGGTCGCCATCGGCGAATGCGGGCTGGATTATTTCGTCGAAGGCCTCGACGCGGACACGCAGCGGCTCTACTTCCGCCGTCAGCTCGAACTCGCGCGCGAGTTCGAGCTGCCCGTCATTCTGCACGCGCGGCGCGCGCTCGACGAAGTGATGGCCGCACTGCGCAACGTCGGCGGCCTGCGCGGCGTCGTGCACAGTTTCTCCGGCAGCGAGGAACAGGCGCGGCAGTTGTGGAAACTCGATTTCTGCATCGGCCTCGGCGGGCCGATCACCTACGAACGCGCACGCCGCCTGCGCCATATCGCCGCGACGATGCCGCCCGAATTCCTGCTGCTCGAAACGGACTCGCCCGATCAGCCGCTCCA
>DAIMZS010000207.1:0-6163 GCA_036733825.1 Rudaea sp. | reverse complement strand
GCGTACCCTGTGCTGAGCTTGTCGAAGCATCACCACGAACGGAAAGCAAAATTTCAAACCGACGCTCGATTACAATACGCCGGACAGCGAAGAGAAGAAGACAAAATGGAAAAGTATAAAATCCTGATCGACACCGATCCAGGCGTCGACGACGCCATGGCGATTTTGATGGCACACGACCGCGCCGAGGTGCTGGGCCTGTCGGTCGCGGCCGGCAATGTCGGTCTGAATCACACGGTGGCGAATGCGCTCAAGCTGGTCGAGGTGATCGGCGCGTCTACGCCGGTCTACGCCGGCTGCGACACGCCGCTCGTGCACGCGGCGGCCGATGCGGCCGATGTGCACGGCAGCGACGGATTCGGCGACACGGCCTATACGCCGAGCACGCGCCGGGCCGAGAGCGAGCACGCGGCGCTCGCGATTCTGCGCGCCTCGCACGAGCACGCGGGCAAGCTCGTGCTCGTGGCGCTGGCGCCGCTGACGAATGTCGCGCTGGCGCTCAAGCTCGATCCGACGCTGCCGCAGCGCGTGGCGAAATTCGTCGTCATGGGCGGGGCGGTCAACGGCCGCGGCAACTACGGCGCGGTGCCGACGGAATTCAACATCGGTTTCGACCCCGAAGCGGCGCATGTCGTCTTCTCGCAATGGCCGCATTTCACCCTGGTCGATTGGGAAGCGACGATGCGTCACGGCCTCGACTTCGACCGCTTTGAAGCGATGCTGGCCAAGGGCGACGCGCGCGCGGCGTTCTATACCTCGATCACGGCGAAGACGCGCGCCTGGTCGCGTGAGCGCGGCCGGCCGAAACTGCTGATCGCCGATGCGCTCGCGATGGCGGTCGCGCTGGAGCCGGACATCGCCACGCGCGCCGAGGATCGCCACGTCGCCGTCGAACTCGATGGCCGGCTCACGCGCGGCGCGACCGTGGTCGACTGGCAGGAGCGCCTCGACAGGCGCGCGAACGCGCACATCGTGCTCGAAGTCGATCAGGCGCGATTCGAGGGCTTGCTCGCCTCGGCCGTCGGCGCCGCCTGAGGCGCAGCGGCTGCGGCGGCGGTGCCGAGCGGGTTGCGGAACCACACGTCGCGCGTCGGGAAAGCGATTTCGATGTCGTTGTCGCGGAACACGTCGGCGATGCGCATCACTAGCTCGGTGCGCACGAGGTTGCGCTGGTTGATCTCGGCGACGAAGAAGCGCAGCTCGAAATCCTGAGTCGAGTCGCCGAAGCCGATCATCCATGCGAGCGGCTGCGGGTCGCCGAGCACGAGCGGGTGCTCCGCCGCGGCCTGCAGCAGCAGCTTCTGCGCGAGCCGCGGATCGCTGCGGTAGGCGATGCCGATCTTGATGACCACGCGCGTGGTCGTGTCGCTCAACGTCCAGTTGACCAGGCGCTCGGTGATGAACGCCTTGTTCGGCACGATGACTTCCTTGTTGTCCCAGTCGAGGATCGTCGTCGCGCGCGTGCGGATGCGCGTGACCGTGCCTTCGATGTTGCCGATCGTGATGATGTCGCCGACGCGGCACGGGCGTTCGAACAGCACGATCAGGCCGGAAATGAAATTGGCGAAAATTTCCTGCAGACCGAAGCCGAGGCCGACGGTCAGGCCGGCGGCGAGCCATTGCAGATTCGACCAGTGCAGACCGAGCAGACCCAGGCCGACGAGCACGCCGACCAGCACGATCAGATAGCGCACGATGCTGACGATCGCGTAGCGCGTCGGCGCATCGATGTTGAGCCGGCGCAGCACGCCGATTTCGAGCAGGCCGGGCAGGTTGCGCGTGGCGATGAAGGTCATCGCCAGCAGCAGCGCGGATTCGAGCACCGAACGCAGAGTCACGTTGAACGCGATCTGCTTGCCGTTCTCGTCGACGAAAGTGGACGGCCAGACGCTGATCTTGTCGAGAAAATTCAGCGCGGGGGCGATGTCCGACCAGATCACGAGCAGGCTCGCGCCGAGCAGCAATGCGATGGCGAGACGCAGCACGCGGCGGGTCTGCGCGCCAAGATCGGCGACGGCGGTTTCTTCCGGCTCGACTTCGGGCAGAGCTTCGCCTTCAGTCGGCGGCCCCATCGACTCCGCTTCGGCGCGCATCCGGTCTTCGGCGCGCTTGAGCGCAAGGCGGCGCTCGCCGAGGATCAGCCAGCGCACGGCTAAACCATGGACGACGCTGACCGCGAGGATCGCGATCAGCGAAAGCAGCAGGTGTTCGGTGAAGATGATGGCGGTAAAGAAATAACCGAACGCAGCGAATGCCGCGAGTGCGATGAACGTTGCGGTGAATCCCAGACGTGCGAACTGGCGCAATCGTATCGGCTCGTTGTCGAGTTTGCCGCCGCGCTGGGCCCAGATGCGTGCGGGACCCAGCAGATGCCAGGCGATCGCGGCGAGTCCGAGCGTGCCGACGATGAAAAGCGCGCGGCCGATCGTCGCGTCGATCTCGTCGTTGCTGATTTCGCGCAGCCAGTTGTGGATGAAAGTCGGCACGAGCACGGCGAGCGCGATCCACGGCACCGCGCGGCGCAGCGACACGCGGCGCACGCGCAGCCAGCGGAAATGCGCGTGCGCCAGGCCGTCGTCGCGGTTGAGCCAATGCAGGAAGGAGAGCACGAACCACGGCACGGCGATGCTGCCGGTGGCGAGGCCGAGCGGGCCTTCGAGCGCATCGGCATTCGTGGTGTGCAGAAACAGGCGTGCGAGGATCGTCCAGAACAGCGCGATCGGCGCGGCTGCGAGCAGGGTGAGCACGAGCACCCAGGTCGTGTAGCGGTAGCGGTCGGTGCGGATGCGCCGCATCGGCGCGGCGATGCGCTCGAACTCGGCCGGCACGCGGCGGCGCGCATACACGGCGGCGAGCAGCATGCCGAGGCCGGCGATGGACAGCGTCGCGTTCGACCACAGCGTATCGGCGACGCCGACGATCTGCGCCGCTTGTTTCGGACGCACGAGCCCGCGCAGCGCATGTCCCAGCTCGCCGAACCAGGCCAGGCCGATCGGCGCGTGGCTCGGGATCGCGAGCAGGTTGGAATCGAGCATGCCGTTGAGCGCGGTCGTGCTGGCGATCAGCCCGGCCAGCTGTTGTTCGGTGTCTTCGACGATGGAGGTCTGCCGCGTCTTGCCCGCGATGAGGCGCGTGTACAGATCGCTGCGCGCGGTCAGCAGGCGCTCGAGCCCGTCGTGCAGCGGACCGGTGATCGCGGGCGGCTGTCCGGCGCGCGCGAGCGCGGCGGCGATCGCGCCGTCCATGTTTTCGAGATGGTCCTGTTGTTCGCGCAGATCGATCACGGCGAGTTTGGTCTGCGCAAGCTCGTTGCGCGTGTCGGCCAGTTCGCGATTGAGCACGCTCTCGGATTTGAGCTTGCGCCGCTCGGCGAGCAGCAGCGCGCCGACTTCCTCGCTGACGCCGCCGAGGTCGAGCCGCGCCTTCGTGTTCTTCGCCGCCTGTTCGGTCTCGGCGCGTTCGGCGGTGTAGGCGTTCTGCAGGTCGCGCACGGCGGAGATGCGCTTGATCGTCGCGACGAGGTCCTGGCCGAGCGCGAGATTCTCCGCCGCGGCTTCGCGCAACACCGGCGCGGCGCCGGCGGCGTCGAGCTTGTCGCGCTCGGCGGCGAGCTCGGCGACGAGATCGCTGACCTTGCTCGTGTAGCGATCGAGCACCATGTTCTCGAGCCAATGCACGCGCTGGCCGTGTTCGTCGATGCTGCGGCGGACCGCAGTGCGCTGCGCGAACAGGGCGCGGATCCGGGCCTCGTAGGTGCGCTGCTCGGTTTCCAGCTCGGCGATGCGGCTGCGCTGCAGACGATCGGCCGCCTGCGCGCGCAGGCGCGTGGCGGCGGCGAGCGTGCGCGGCGTGTCGGGCGTCGCCGGCGGAGCGGCCGGCTGTTGCGCGCGCGCTTCGCTGAGCTCGTCGCGCAGCGCGTCGGGGCGCTGGGTCTGTTTCTGCAGCGTGTCCTCGAGGCTGCGCAGCGACGCCTGCGCGGCGCCGAGCTGGTTGCGCTCGCTTTCGAGCAGGTTGGCGAGCTGGGCCGGATCTTCGTCGTTCGGCAATTTCGCCCGCCAGTCGGCGAAGCTCTGGCCATTGTCGCTGCTGGCGGGTGCCGTCGCGTCGACCGGAGTCGCCTTCAGCGCGGCGTCGAGAAATCCCTGGCGGCGGGCGACGCCTTCGCTGGCCGCCTGATCGTCGCCGAGTGCGTCGCGCAGCAGGTCCTCGGCTTTCTTGCGCTGGTCGGCGTTGAGGTCGCGGGCGCGTGGCAGGGCGGCGAGCGCGGCGTTGATCGCATCGTCGAGCGCCGGCGGCAGTTCCTGGGCCTGCGCCGACGCGGCAGGAGTATTCGATGTCTGCGCCGGTCGGGCGGATGGAGCGAACGCCGCGGCGGCGAGCAGGACGGCGGCCAGGCTCGCGAGCCGGAGACAGGATACGGAGAACAGGCGTGGCATTCGGCGGAAATCGATGAATTCAGTTGGCGCGGAAGGCGCCGGGCAGGGCATTATGCCGCCTTCAAACCGAATCGCCGCCGGCTGAGCGCCGGCCGCCGCGGCCGCTTTGCCGGCCGGATTCGCCGGAAACTTGCGCGAAAAACAGGATTCGGGCTAAAATTCGGCTCTTTTCTCACTGCGACACCGCATCCGCGGAGCCAACACCATGAAAGCCGACATCCATCCCGAATACAAACCCGTGGTCTTCCAGGATGTCTCGTCCAACTTCGCGATCCTCACGCGTTCGACGATGACGAGCAAGGAAACGATCAAGTGGGAAGACGGCAAGGAATACCCGGTCGTCAAGATCGAAATTTCCAGCGCCTCGCACCCGTTCTACACGGGCAAGCACAAGATCGTCGATTCCGGCGGTCGCGTCGACAAGTTCCGCAAGCGCTACGGCGCGGGCAAGTAAGATCCTGGATTTTCCGGACCGCGCATGCGGGCGGATCCGGTTCCATCGCTTCTTTCCTTTTGCGTTGAAAGCCGGCCATCGCGCCGGCTTTTCGCGTTGGGTTTTTCTGCGAAATCCGGCGCCGCTGCGCCCTTTCGTACGATGTCGGCGTAACGCGAAATCAAACACCCGTGTGATATTCTTCGCTGGTTGTGCAGTGCAGCGTCGCGGGTACTTCGAGCCCGCCGGCCGGAACGTCCTCGCCTCGTCGCCTACTGCCACCCCCTCCCCGAAGTAAGGAGCCTATTCGTGTCCGATCGCACCGTTTCTTTGACCGATTCCGCAACGAACAAGTCGACCGCGCTGCCGGTCGTCGCCGGCAGCTTGGGCGATCCGGCGCTGGACATCGCCAAGCTCAACAAGGAGACGGGCTACTTCACGTTTGATCCGGGCTTCGTCTCGACTGCCTCCACGCGCAGCGCGATCACGTTCATCGACGGCGACAAAGGCGTGCTGCTCTATCGCGGCTATCCGATCGAGCAGTTGGCCAAGCAGTCGAACTTCCTCGAAGTCGCCTACCTCTTGATCAACGGCGAACTGCCGACCGCGACGCAGTTCAGCGCGTTCGATGACGAGGTGACGCATCACACGATGATGCACGAGTCGCTGCGCCACTTCTTGAACGGCTTCCACTACGACGCGCATCCGATGGCGATGCTGTGCGGCTCGGTCGCCGTGCTCTCCGCGTTCTACCACGACACGCTCGACATCAACGATCCCGAGCAGCGCCGCCTCGCCGCGATCCGCCTGATCGCGAAAATGCCGACGATCGCCGCCGCCGCGTACCGTTTCTCGATCGGCTGGCCGACGCGTTATCCGCGCAACAACCTTGAATACGTCACGCGTTTCCTGCACATGATGTTCGAAGTGCCGAGCGAACCGCTGCAGCTCTCGCCGGTCGCGGCGAAGGCGCTCGACCTGCTGTTCATCCTGCACGCCGATCACGAACAGAACGCGTCGACCTCGACCGTGCGCCTGGTCGGCTCGACTGGTGCGAATCCGTACGCCTGCGTCGCCGCCGGCATCGCCGCGCTGTGGGGGCCCGCGCACGGCGGCGCGAACGAAGCCGTGCTCAAGATGCTCAACGAGATCGGCACGGCAGACAACGTGTCGAAGGCGGTCGAGAAGGCGAAGGACAAGAACTCCGGCTTCCGTCTGATGGGCTTCGGCCATCGCGTGTACAAGAACTTCGATCCGCGCGCGACGATCATCCGCGAGATGTGCCACAAGGTGC
>DAIMZS010000206.1:0-6168 GCA_036733825.1 Rudaea sp. | reverse complement strand
GGAAGGCGGTAAATGGAAAGTGCAGAAGACGTCGATGCAATCGAAGGGCGGCTGACGCATCGCGATCCGGGTGCTGATCGTGCGCGCATGCTTGGTTGCGTGCGCGCACAGCTCAAGCCGCTGGGGAGTGAAATGTCCGCATTCTGTCCGTCTTTTGTCCATTTGAAGACGGCTTTGGTTTTGTAGTGTCCGCTGCTCCAAACCAGATCAGGAGCGGCAATGAAACTCTCTTTGAGAATCCGCAAGGCATTCTTTGCGATCGTCGCGGTTTCGGTACTTCCGGGAATTGCGCAGGCAGATCACGGTTCCTGTCCGTGCGCTCGTTCGGTTCGCGATGACGCGCCTGAGCAAATCTTCGAGCCGGCGCAACGCGCAATCATTGTATGGAACGGCCAGGTCGAGCAGTTGATTCTATCGACGGATCTCGCAAGCTCAGCGCCGTCCGCCAACAAAATCGCTGAATTCATTCCCTTGCCGAACAAGCCGGAAGTGTCGAACGAGTCGCTCGACATTTTCGAGCGACTTGCCGCCATCGATCCGTCCTCGCCCGCGGATTGGAATGCGTTCGTACCGCGGAACCCGGTTGGCAAACTGCTCGGCTTTGGTCCGATAAAGCAGGTTGAAACGCCGCAGGAATTGACCGCCACCCTCGGGCGTCTCTGTCGGCTGCATTCCGCATACGTCGCACCAGCGGGCGATATCGCCGAGCGATATCATCGCCGCGGCATCGCCTGGTTCGCAACGGATCAAATCGAGGTGCAGGGCGACGTACACAGCTATCCGCCCATCGTTTATGAATTTGCGAGCCGGCACCTGTATTACCCGCTCGAAACGTCGATCCTGGGTTCGGGCAGAACGCAAATCGATCTGCTAGTGATTACGCCGCATGGCGTGAAAGGCCTGCGTCCGACCAATACGCCGATGACGGTGATGTCGACGTTCGAGGTAGAGACGGCTTCTCTGGGAAAAGTCAGAGCCGACTGGCCCCAGCTTCTGGGGCTCGAGACCGCGATTGTTCAGCACATTCGCATGGACGGATTGCTGAGCGAAATGCAACTGGATTTGTTGAGTGATTGAGAAGCTCGGCGCTTGCAATGCATATGAAAATATGTATTCTATTGGCGTGAGATTTGTTTGGCACGAATCGAAGCGGCGCTTGAATCTGAAAAAACACGGTTTCGATTTCGCGGATGCCAAGGAAGTATTCGCCGGGCCGACGCTGACCGAGGAAGACGCCCGTGGCTACGACGGCGAACAGCGCTTCAACACCATCGGTGTTCTCGGCACGCGGATCGTGACGATTTGCCATACGGAAACTGCCAGCGAAATTCGCCTCATTTCCATGCGTAAGGCCGAACCCCATGAAATTGAAAAACTCTTCAGGTATCTCTAAGGAGCCGCGCTTGCGTGTGGGCTTGAAAGAAGTCGGCCGTGAGCAATTCGCAGCGGCCGTGCAGGAAAAACTCGGCAAGCAGCGCGTATCGATCATGCTTGATACCTCGATCATCGCGTTTTTCAAGGCCAAGGCCGGTGAACGCGGCTACCAGACGCTGATTAACCAGGCGTTGCATCGCGCCATGTCGGACGAGCAGATCGAAGCCACGCTGCGCCGCGTGATTCGCGAGGAGTTGAAAGCTGCGTGAAGTCGGGATGGGCTGACGAGTTCGAAGATGAACCTCACTCCTTTCCTGTCGCGAGTTATTCCCCGAGCGTGAGCAGCGATGCGTTGCCTCCCGCCGCCGTAGTATTGATCGTCAACGTCCGCTCGGTGACGAAGCGCGTGAGATAGTGCGGGCCGCCGGCTTTCGGACCCGTGCCCGAAAGGCCCTCACCGCCGAACGGCTGCACGCCCACCACCGCGCCGATCTGATTGCGGTTGACGTAGCAGTTTCCGACTTTGGCGCGCTGGGCGATGTGGGCGATCGTCGAGTCGATGCGGCTGTGGACGCCGAGGGTGAGGCCGAAGCCGGTCGCGTTGATCGCGTCGATGACTTGATCAAGCTCGTCGGATTTCCAGCGGATCACGTGCAGGATCGGGCCGAAGACTTCCTTGGTCAGTTGCGACAGCGACTTCAACTCGTACGCGCGCGGCGCGAGGAAGGTGCCGTTCGCGGTTTCGTCGCCGAGTTTCACTTGTTTGATGAGCTTGGCTTCGGCATCCATGCGCGCGGCATGATCGGCGAGATTCTTGCGCGAGGGTTCGTCGATCACCGGGCCGACGTCGGTCGAGAGCAGGCCGGGATCGCCGACCTTGAGTTCGTCCATCGCGCCGGCGAGCATGTGGATGACTTTGTCGGCGATGTCCTCCTGCACGAACAGCACGCGCGCGGCCGAGCAGCGCTGGCCGGCGGAGTCGAACGCGGAGGCGACGACGTCTTTCACGAGTTGCTCGGGCAGCGCGGAGGAGTCGGCGATCAGCGCGTTCTGGCCGCCGGTCTCGGCGATCAGCGCAGCGATCTGCGCATTGCGCGCGGCGAGCGTGCGATTGATCGTCCAGGCGGTTTCGGTCGAGCCGGTCATGCACACGCCGGCGATCTCGGGCTTGGTCAGCAACGCGTTGCCGATCATCGAGCCCTTGCCGGGCAGGAACTGCAGCACGGCTTCGGGCACGCCGGCTTCGTGCAGCAGCTTCACTGCGGCGTGGCCGATCAGCACGGTCTGGTCGGCGGGCTTGGCGATCACGGCATTGCCCGCGGCGAGCGCGGCGGCGACTTGGCCGGTGAAGATCGCGAGCGGGAAGTTCCACGGACTGATGCAGACGAACACGCCGCGGCCGTGCAGCGAAAGCTGGTTCGATTCGCCGGTCGGGCCGGGCAGGTTCTCGGGCTGGAACAGCTTGCGCGCGATCGCGGCGTAGTAGCGGCACATGTCCGCCGCTTCGCGCACTTCGGAAATCGCGGCGGGCAAGGTTTTGCCGGCTTCGCGCACGAGCAGCGCGACGAATTGTGCGCGGCGCTGCTCGAGCAGATCGGCCGCGTGTTCGAGGATCGCTGCGCGCGAGGCGGCGGGCAGTGCGTCCCATGCGGGCTGCGCGGCAACGGCGTTGGTCAGCGATCGATCGATCGTCGCGGCGTCGGCTTGCTGCTTGCTGCCGATCTTCGCGCGCCGGTCGGCCGGATTGGTCACGTCCTGCATCGGCTCCGCGGATTTCGCACCGGGCACGAGCGGCGTCGCCGTCCAGTCCGCCTTCACCGCGCCGACCGCATCGGCCAGCGCCTTCAATTCGTTATCGTTGCCGAAGTTCACGCCCATGGAATTCTTCCGTTGTTCGCCGTACAGACCGACCGGCTGTGGGATGCGGGGATGCGGTTTGCTGGTAAAGCCGCGCACGACCTCGACCGGGTCGGCGACCAGGTCTTTGATCGGCGTCGATTCGTCGACGATGCGGTTCACGAAGCTGGTGTTCGCGCCGTTTTCGAGCAGGCGGCGCACGAGGTAGGGCAACAGGTCTTCGTGCGAGCCGACCGGCGCGTAGACGCGGCAGGGCACGTTGAGGTTGTTCGCGCCGATGACTTCGTTGTAGAGATCGGCGCCCATGCCATGCAGGCGCTGAAACTCGAACGGGCGGCCCTTGGCTAGGTGATGGATTGCGGCGATCGTGTGTGCGTTGTGCGTTGCGAACGCGGGATAAAACGCCGCCGGGCCGTGCTCGAACAGGCGCTTGGCACAGGCGAGGTACGATACGTCGGTGTTCGGCTTGCGCGTGTACACGGGATAGCCGGCATGGCCGCCTTCCTGCGCGCGCTTGATTTCCGAATCCCAGTACGCGCCTTTGACCAGACGTACGCAGAAACGTTTGCCGGTTTTCTTCGCCTGCTCGGCGAGCCAGTCGATCACGAACGGCGCGCGCTTCTGGTAGGCCTGCACGGCGAGGCCGAAGCCTTGATAGCCGTCCAACGAAGGATCGGCGTGTACCGCGGCGATCAAATCGAGCGAAAGTTCGAGGCGGTCGGCTTCTTCGGCGTCGACGGTCAGGCAGATGCCCTGCTGTTTTGCGAGCTGCGCCAACGCGAGCAGTTTCGGTGTGAGTTCGGCATGCACGCGCGCGCGCTTGCCGACTTCGTAGCGCGGATGCAGCGCGGAGAGTTTGATCGAGATCGATGGCGCGTCGAGGATGTCCGCAAACGGCCCGCGTGCGCCGAGCGCTTTGATCGCATCGACATAGGCGCGGTAGTAGCGCTCGCCGTCGGGCGTGGTCAGCGCGCCTTCGCCGAGCATGTCGTAGGAATAGCGGTAGGCGCGGTTTTCCTTTTCCTGGGCGCGGTCGAGGCCTTCCTTAATCGTACGGCCCATGACGAACTGGTGGCCCATGATGCGCATCGCCTGGCGCACGGCGAGGCGAATCACCGGCTCGCCCGCACGGCCGACCAGGCGCTTGAGCGCGCCGGTGAAGTTGCGCTGGGTTTCGTCCGCCAGTTCGATGAACTTGCCGGTCAGCATCAGGCCCCAGGTGCCGGCGTTGACGAACAGCGAATCGCTCTTGCCGAGATGCGCTTCCCAGTTCGCTTCGCCGAGCTTGTCCGAGATGAGCTTGTCGGCCGTGTCCTTGTCGGGAATGCGCAGCAGCGCCTCGGCGACGCACATCAGCAGCACGCCTTCCTCGCTCGACAGATCGTACTGGCGCATGAACGCCTCGACCGCCGAGGCGTCCTGCGCCTTCGCGCGCACGCGCGCGACGAGCTCGGTCGCGCGGGCGAGAACGAGATCGCGCTCGGCGGCCGGCAGCGCCGCCTGGCCGAGCAGCTCGTTCATCGCTTCGGTTTCGTCGCGGCAGTACGCCGCCGTCATCAGCGCGTGCGCGGCGTCCGGCGCAGGCGGCAGTTCAGGACTGAGGATTTCGCTCACAGGCTCGTCGCAAAGGCAGATGCAAGGCCGCACATTCTAGCAGCGCGCGGCAACCGGGGTAGGCGCCGTCGGGTACCACTTTGCCGCGATCGGATACCGCCACCCGTTGTGCGCTCGCCCTTGCCCGCCGCGCGCGGGCTTGCCTATCCTCTGCCCGAGAGGAGGGCCTTGCCATTCGCAGCAAACAAAAAGCGACCTCGCTCGTGATCGCGCACCTGGCCGGCGTATCCCAGCCGACCGTGTCGCGCGCGCTGCGCGGCAGCCCGATGGTCAACGAGACGACGCGGCGGCGCATCCTCAAGATCGCGACCGAGCTCAATTACAAGGTCGACAAGCACGCATCGAGCCTGCGCAGCCAGCAGAGCGGCACGCTCGCGCTGCTGTTTTTTGAAGATCCGGCGCCGGACGATTCGCTGATCAACCCGTTCTTCGTCTCGATGCTCGCCTCGATCACGCGCGCCTGCGCGCAACGCGGTTATGACCTGTTGATTTCGTTTCAGCAGCCGAACAATCACGACTGGCAGGCGAGCTACGAAGAGTCGAAAAAGGCCGACGGCATCATCCTGCTCGGCTACGGCGACTATCTCGACTACCGCGAGCGGCTCAAATTCATGGTCGCGCGCGGCACGCATTTCGTGCGCTGGGGCGCGGTCGTGCCGGGTCAGCCCGAGGTGTCGGTCGGTTGCGACAATTTTCAGGGCGGCCGCGACATCACCCGGCATCTGATCGAGCGCGGCGGCCGGCATATCGCCTTTTTCGGCGACGTGACGGAATCCTCGCCCGAGTTTCTCGAACGTTATCGCGGTTACTGCGCGGCGGTCGAGGAGGCCGGAATGAAAGTGGATCCGCAGCTGCAGGCGCGCGCGATCTCCTCCGAACAATCGGGCTACGAGGCGGCGGCGACGCTGTTCTCTCGCCACGCCGAATTCGACGCGATCTTCGCCGCCAGCGATCTGATCGGCATCGGCGCGATGAAGGCGCTGCGCGAACGCGGCCTGCGCGTGCCCGACGACGTGCTCGTCGCGGGGTTCGACGACATCCCGCTCGCCGGCTTCGTCGATCCGAGCCTGACCACGGCGCAGCAGGACACCAAGCGCGCCGGCGTCGTCCTCGTCGACACGCTGATCAGCTTGATCCGCGATGAGCCGGTGGAAAATCAGGTCATTCCGATTTCGCTCGTGCTGCGCGACTCTACGGCGCGTTAGGTTTTTTTGCGGGGGCAAACGCTTTCGCGCCAATGAATTCGTATGCATCAACTGGTTTGTGCATTTGCGCATGACTACGCTTGGCGGTTCCGCCGGGGAGGTTTTTATGCGCCGTCAA
>DAIMZS010000205.1:1516-6182 GCA_036733825.1 Rudaea sp. | reverse complement strand
AGGAAATCGTAGGCCGCGCGGAAGCGCGGATGCGCGAGCAGACGGAACACGCGCTTTTTCTGCCGGAACTCGAAGCGCGGCTGCAGCGACCAGATTTCCTGGATCGCGATCGCGAACCGGCGCGGAATGGCGACGTGCTTGGACTGCTCGTTCATGACCAGATGGCCGATGCGCGTCCACGCCAGATTCATGTCGGTGCCGCGCGCAACTTCTTTCTCGACCTGCGCACGCACCGGCCCCCAGAGCAGGATCGCGAACAGGAACGCCGGCGTCACCGGCTTGCCCTCGGCGATGCGCGCGTCGGTGTTCGCCATGCCCTGCTCGATCATCGTGCGGAACGCGCCGCCGCTGCGGATCGCCAGCGCGCGCGCGGTCAGCGGATAGACGTCGGCGAGCAGGCCGGACGCGTCGAGCGCGCGGAAACTCTTCAGGCCGCTGCCAGCCATGAACATCTTCAGCGATTCGTCGAACAGGCGCGCGGGCGGCGCCTGCAGCAGCAGTTCGCCGAGCTCGTCGAACGGCGCGCGCGCTTCTGGCGCGATGGTGAAATCGAGCTTGGCCGCGAGCCGCACCGCGCGCAGCATGCGCACGGGGTCTTCGCGGTAGCGCTGCACCGGATCGCCGATCAGGCGCAGCTCGCGCCGGCCCAGGTCCTCGTAGCCGCCGACGTAGTCGCGCACGGAGAAGTCGGCGATGTTGTAGTAGAGCGCGTTGACGGTGAAGTCGCGGCGCACCGCGTCTTCCTCGATCGTGCCGTAGACGTTGTCGCGCACGATGCGGCCGTCGACGACGTGGCGGTCGCCGCTGCCGTCGTCGCTCGAGCCGCGGAACGTGGCGACTTCGACGATCTCGTTGCCGAACACGACGTGGGCGAGGCGGAAGCGCCGGCCGATCAGGCGGCAGTTGCGGAACAGGCGCTTGACGTCTTCGGGCGTAGCGTTGGTCGCGACGTCGAAATCCTTGGGCCGACCGCCGAGCAGCAGGTCGCGCACCGCGCCGCCGACGAGGAAGGCGGCGAACCCCGCTTCGTTGAGGCGATAGAGCACGCGCAGCGCGCCCGCGGAAATGTTCTTGCGCGAAATCGCATGTTGCTCGCGCGGGATGATGCGCAAGTTCGCCGTGATTGCGGCGGTGTTAGTGGCGGACGGGACAGCGTCGGTCATTCGTTGTTGTTTTCATCCAGCGGGCGGCAGCCGATGCGCGGAGCATCTATGTTGCGGCCGAGCAAAACGATATACTAACGCTCTTGCGGCGTTTGCCCAATCCGCTCCCATCGTCTAGAGGCCTAGGACGGGGCCCTCTCAAGGCCTAAACAGGGGTTCGAATCCCCTTGGGAGCGCCAGTTTTTTGATTGGAAGCTGCTGCGCTCGACATTTCGCGCGCGGCCGGTGCTCGGAATCCTCATGTACATTCGAGTACACTCCGGTTCCTGCGCGCCGTCCACGCGCGAACTGTCTTCGCTCGCGACGCTTTCAATCAAAAAACCCTTCTAACTGGCTCCTTTTAAGAGCTCTTCACGACCGAGCCTATGCCCTTCGTCGTCACTGAAAACTGCATCAAGTGCAAGTACACCGATTGCGTGGAAGTGTGTCCGGTGGATTGTTTCCACGAAGGGCCGAACTTTCTCGTGATCGATCCGGAAGAGTGCATCGACTGCACGCTGTGCGAGCCGGAATGTCCGGCGAATGCGATTTTTCCGGAAGACGACGTGCCGGCGGGGCAGGAGCAGTTTGTTCAGCTCAATGCGGAACTCGCCAAGTCCTGGCCGGTGTTGACGGTGCGCAAAGACGCGCCGGCCGACGCGAAGGAATGGGACGGCAAGCCGGACAAGCTGCCGTTGCTCGAGCGCTGAGTTTGCAGCAAAGGAAAAAGAAAGGGCGCGAAGATCGCGCCCTTTTTGTTTGCTCGGTCCGGTGAGAATCAGGACAAGCGTTCGCGCAGCGCCGCGATCACGCGCTGCGCCGCCGCGGCGCCGGAGGCGTCGCCCGGCGCGGGCACGACGCTGATGCGCGCGCCGCCGGCGTCTTCGCTGACGTTGACGCGCAGCGCGGCCTTCACGCTCTGCGTCTGCGCCTTGTCGCCGCCGCCGCCGAACGGATGCAGGATGCGCGAGTACCAGTGGTGTTCCTGCGGCGCCGCCGGCTGGGTCGTGACCGTGCCGTCGAAATCGTAGGCGTAGCTGTGCGCCGCGTCGTCCTTGCTGGCGACCTTGCCGAGCTGCGCGCGCTCGAGGGCGAGGCCGACGCGCTGATAGGCGTTGTCCACCGTATCCGCGATGTGCAGATCGGCCGGACCGGCGCCGACCGTGCTCGGCGGCGCGCTGCTGACGCCGGATGCGGCACCCGCAGGCGCCGTCGAGCCCGGGACGACGAGTTCGCGCGAGGTCGGCGGCGCGTCGAGATCCGGCGGAACTTCGAGCGGCCGAGTCTCCTGCGTGCCCTTGTAGTAGTCCACGCGGTCGCGGTGGAACCAGCCGCAGCCGCTCAACAAGGCGGTGGCAACGATCAGCGTCGGAACGGACCCACGGACGAGGAAATGGCGCTTCACGGTTGCATCCTGAAAAAGGGAAGGAATAGTTTAATTGCAAAACCGGGCATTCTGCCGCCCGACCCGGTTTGGGACCGGTTTTTCAAACCGCCCTAAGTTTAAGCGGCACTGCTGTGCCGCGGCTGAATCGAGGCGGCAAGCTGGGTCACGGCGTCGAGGACGCGGTGCGCCTGTTCGTGGTAGGCGGCGGTCAGCGGGGTCAGCGGCAGACGCAGTTCGCTCGTGCCGATGCCCAGGTGAGCGAGGCCCCACTTCAACGGGATCGGATTCGGCTCCACGCCCATCAGCTCGAACAACGGCGTCAGCGCGTCATGCAGGGCCTGCGCATGCGCGCGATCGCCCGCGCGCGCGGCGTCGCACAGCGCGCGGAACGGCCGCGGCGCGAGATTGGCGGCGACCGAAATCACGCCTTCGGCGCCGGCCAGCATGGCGTCCATGCCGGTCGCATCGTCGCCGCTGAGGAAAACGAATGTGGGGCTCTTGATCGCCGCCAGCGCGGCGATGCGCTCGCGCTCGCCGACCGCTTCTTTGATGCCGACGATGCGTTCGTGCAGCGCCAGCTTCGCCACCGTGTCCGGCTTAAGGTCGCAGCCGGTGCGGCCGGGCACGTTGTAGAGCACGACCGGCAAGCCGCCGTGATCGGCGACCTCGGTGTAGTGACGCAGCAGCCCGTCCTGGGTCGGACGCACGTAATACGGCGTCACGACTAGAGCGACGTCGGCGCCGAGAGCCTGCGCACGGCGCGTCAGTTCGATCGTCTTGCGCGTGTTCGCCGTGCCGGTGCCGGCAAGAACGGTCGCGCGGCCGGCAACGCGGGCGACGGCCTGACGGAGAAGCTGGTCGTATTCGGCCGCATCGAGCGCATGCGCTTCGCCGGTCGAGCCGGCGACGACGAGCGCCTGCGTGCCGCCTTCGAGTTGGAAGTCGATCAGCCGGGCGAACGCATCGAAATCGACCGCGCCTCCGCGAAACGGGGTGGCGAGAGCGCAGCTGCTGCCGACGATACTCTTCAAGGCGAACTCGTTGCCGGAACAAGGGATTTTTGCGGAGCCGCGATGTTACTTGCGGGTACGGGGCGTGGCAAGTATTCTGCCGGCGAGCCTTAATGGCCTTTAGGGACACCCCGTTGACCGACGTTGCGCAACGCCCCACCGCGAACGAAAACTATCTGTTGATCAGCGCGTTCGCCGAGCACGCCAAGTCGCCGCTGGTCGCCATCGCCAAACGTATCGCCGACAGCAGTTGCGTCCTCGCCGAATCGCGCGTGGCGATGCTCGGCCAGGAAGTCGCCGTGCTCGTGCTCGCGCAAGGCCCTTGGGATGCGATCGCCAAGCTGGAATCGGCCCTCACCCGCCTCGAACGCGACGAACACCTGCGCCTGAGTTTCTCGCGCACGGGCGCGAAGCCGGTGCAGACGAATCTGCTGCCGTACGTCGTCGAAGTCGTCGCCGCCGACAAGCCGGGCATCCTCTATCAGCTGGCGGAATTCTTCCAGCGCCGCCAGATCAGCATCGAGCAGCTGCAGTCGACGCGCTACCGCGCGATGCAGACCGGCGCGGACATGTTCTCGGCGCAGATTACGATCGGTATTCCGGCGGACACGCACATCGCCGGGCTGCGCGACGACTTCCTCGAGTTCTGCGACGGGCTGAATCTCGATGCGATCATGGATCCGATGAAATTCTGAAGGCACGCCATCCCATGAAAGTCGGTGACAAAGTTCCAGACCTGCGCGGCGCCGTCGGCGACGACGCGGAGATCCGCCTGCGCGATCTCAAAGGCAAATACGTCGTCGTGTATTTCTATCCGAAGGACGCGACGCCGGGCTGTACGCTCGAGGCGCAGGACTTTCGCGACAAGCAGAAGGATTTCGCCAAACGCGGCGCCGTCGTGCTCGGCGTCTCGCGCGATTCGCTGGCCTCGCACGGCAAATTCAAGCTCAAGCAGGCGCTCAACTTCGAACTCGTTTCCGATCCCGACGAAACCTGGTGCAAGGCCTTCGACGTGATTCACGAGAAGGTGCTGTACGGCAAGCGCCATCTCGGCGTGGTGCGCTCGACGTTCCTGATCGGGCCCGACGGCAAACTCAAGCGCGAATGGCGCGGGGTCAAGGTCAAGG
>DAIMZS010000205.1:0-1416 GCA_036733825.1 Rudaea sp. | reverse complement strand
GAGGCAAGCGCATCTACGTGCTCGACACCAACGTGCTGATGCACGACCCGACCGCCCTGTTCCGCTTCGAAGAACACGATGTTTTCCTGCCGATGACGGTGCTCGAAGAGCTCGACGCGGCGAAGAAAGGCACCTCGGAAGTCTCGCGCAACGTGCGCCAGGTCAGCCGCTTCATCAACGAGCTGATCGAACAAGGCGGCGGCAAGTCGATCGAACAGGGTCTGGAGCTGCGCCTGCCGAAAACGCTGCAGCTCAAGCGCGGCGCGCAGGTCGGCCGCCTCTACTTCCAGACGCAGAACTTCACGCCGATCAACGGCGCGGCCGCGAAAAAGAAAGGCGTGCCGGACAATCTCATCCTCGCCTCGATCGTCGACCTGCGCGAACAGCGGCCCGAAGTGCCCGTCGTGCTGGTGTCGAAGGACATCAATCTGCGCATCAAGGCGTCGATCTACGGCATCGCCGCCGAAGACTACGAGAATGATCGCGCGCTCGACGATTTCAGCCTGCTCTACACCGGCTACAACGAACTGCCGGCGAATTTCTGGGAAAAGCACTCCGAGGTGCGCTCGTGGTCAGAACGCGGCCACACGTTCTACGAGATCAAGCTGAAGAAGGACGAAGCCTGGGTCGCCCAGGAATACGTCTACCTGCCCGGCGATGATGAAATCGAAATGCGCGTGCTGCGCGTCGACGACGGCAAGGCGACGCTGCAGATCGTCGACGACTACCGCGGCTCGCACGCGGTCTGGGGCGTGCACGCGCGCAACCGCGAGCAGAACTTCGCCCTCAACGCGTTGATGGATCCGGAAGTCGACTTCGTCACCCTGCTCGGCACGGCCGGCACCGGCAAGACCCTGCTCGCGCTCGCCGCGGGCCTGGCGCAGACGATGGACACGCAGCGCTACCGCGAAATCATCATGACGCGCGCGACGGTTTCGGTCGGCGAGGACATCGGCTTCCTGCCCGGCACCGAGGAGGAAAAAATGACGCCGTGGATGGGCGCTCTCACCGACAACCTCGAAGTGCTCGCCACGCCGCAGGAAGGCGGCGCCTGGGGCCGCGCGGCGACGAACGACCTGCTCGCCTCGCGCATCAAGATCCGCGCGATGAATTTCATGCGCGGCCGCACTTTCTTGAATCGCTATCTGATCATCGACGAGGCGCAGAACCTGACCTCGAAGCAGATGAAGACGCTGATCACGCGCGCCGGTCCCGGCACGAAAATCGTCTGCCTCGGCAACGTCGAACAGATCGACACGCCGTATTTGACGGAAACGACCTCGGGCCTGACCTACGCCGTCGACCGCTTCAAGGGCTGGCAGCATTCCGCGCACATCACCCTGCGCCGCGGCGAGCGTTCGCGTCTGGCGGACTACGCCTCGGAAATGCTGTAACTATCCGCCGGCCTCAAAAAAA